>NZ_AP023439.1:5994096-6307477 GCF_014701095.1 Streptomyces tuirus
GGGCCCGGCGGATCGCGGCCAGCTCGCTCTCCAGCTCCCCGGGCTCCGGGAAGTTCTCGTCCCGTTCCAGGAGGACACCCGGGGGCGTGACGCGGGAGGCGAGGTCCGTGAGGATGTCCAGGACCGGCCGGGGGACCGGGTGGGCGTGGCTGTCGTGCCAGACGCCGTCGCGTTCGACACCGCCCGCGACATGGACGTAGGCGATGGCCTCCAGCGGGAGTTCCGCGAGGGCCTTGGCCGGGTCCTCGCCGCGGTTGACGTGGTTGGTGTGCAGGTTGGCGACGTCGATGAGGAGGCGGACGCCCGTGCGGTCGGCGAGGTCGTAGAGGAACTGGCCCTCCGTCATCTCCTCGCCGGGCCAGCAGACCAGAGCGGCGATGTTCTCGACGGCCAGCGGCACCGGCAGCGCCTCCTGCGCGATCCGTACGTTCTCGCACAGGACGTCCAGGGCGTCCCGGGTCCGCGGGACGGGCAGCAGATGGCCCGCCTCCAGGTGCGGGGACGCCGTCAGCGGCCCACCCGCCCGTACGAACGCGATGTGCTCGGTGACCAGCGGGGAGCCCAGCGCCTCGGCGCGCTCGGCCAGCGCGGTCAGCCGTCCCGCGTCGGGCCGGTCCGCGCCCCCGAGGCCGAGCGAGACGCCGTGCGGCACCACGGTGACGCCGCGCTCGCGCAGCCGCCGCAGCGAGTCGGGCAGGTGCCCGGGGCAGACGTTCTCGGCCACCGCCTCGACCCAGTCGATCCCCGGCATCCGCTCCACGGCGTCCGCGATCTCCGGCCGCCACCCGATGCCCGTCCCCAGTCGCTCCATCGTCCCCTCCTCCACCCGGCCCGCTCCTCGAACGTGACGGGGGTATGGCCCAGCCGCCGGCCCCCGAACCGCGCCCCGCCCTCCTTCAGAGCAACATTTGAGGTTCGCCTGTCCCGCTCCCCGCCCCCACCGACGGACGCACAACGGTCGCGTCCCGCCCCGGTACGACGTAGACCGGACCCATGCCCGAAGGCAGCGAGCAGCCCCGCCACCCCGCGCGGACGCGGGAACCGGAATCGGGGCCGGCCGGTGTGCGCCGGCTGCGGATCGGGGCCGGAACCCTGCTCGTGGCGGCCGGCACCGCCTACTTCCTGCTGCCGCTGGAAGGGCTCGGCGCCGACCGGCCGTGGCTCGGCTGGCCGCTGTTCGTGATCTGCCTGGCGCTCGTCGCCGCGCTGCTGCTGCGCCAGGTGCGCGACGTCGTGCTGGAGAGGCCGCAGGCCCGCTCGGGCATCATGATCTCGCTGCTGATGTGCCTGGCCGTGCTGGTGTTCTCGTCCGGCTACTACGCACTCTCCCGGCAGCCGGGCCAGTTCACCGGCCTGCACACCCGGGTCGACGCCCTGTACTTCACCGTGGTCACACTCGCGACCGTCGGCTACGGCGACATCACCCCGCGCGGGCAGGAGGCCCGGCTGGTGACCGTCACTCAGGTCGTGTACACGTTCGTCTTCCTCACCGCGGCGGCCACCGCGCTGACCCGCCGTCTGCACAGCGTGGTCGCCCAGCGCGACCGGCGCCCGCCACCGTCCTGACTGGCCGGGGCGGTTCTACACCGGGCGGGAGGAGCGGTAGTTGAACACCGACCACAGGACGAACAGGCCGGTCACGATCATGATGATCGACCAGAACGGCTGGTACGGCAGCCAGAGGAAGTTCGCGATCAGCGCCAGGCCGACCACGACCGCGCTCACGGCCCGGGCCCAGTCGGCTCCGGTGAACAGGCCGAGCCCGGCCACCACCACGAGCACGCCGACGATCACATGGATCCAGCCCCACGCGGTCAGGTCGAACTCGAAGGAGTACTGGCCGAAGCTCGTGTACACCTCGTCGCCCGCGATCGCCGCGATGCCCTGGAGCACCGCGAAGAGGCCGTAGACGACCATGAGGACGCCCCCGAGGACGAGACCCCCGGCCGCCCAGTCGCCGGAATCGCCCGCGCCGGAGCCGTCGGGCGTCCGGTCACCGGGGGCGGGCGGGGCTGGGGGAGGGGGCGCGGCGCTGGTCATGGCTGCCTCCGGGGTCGGGTCGGCTGGTAACCCCACTGGAGCACTCGTCCGCGACCGGCGCGCCTGTGGCTACTCCGGACGGGTGGACGCCGCGCGACCGGACCCGTGCGGTTCCCGGCGCAGCGCCGGGTGGTCCGCGACGACCGTGCACGAGCCGGGCGCGATCTCCGTGAACCCCGCGTCGCGGACCAACGGAAGCCCCATGCCGGTCAGTTCGGACCAGCGGGCGGGGTCGGCCGGCCGGACGGCGAGCGGGAACCCCGCGTCGCGCCAGGCGGTCCGCTCCTCGTCGGACAGCTCCCACCAGGCCAGTTGTGCGGCATGCCCGGCCTGGGCCATGGCCTTGCC
Organism: Streptomyces tuirus; assembly: GCF_014701095.1. NCBI lineage: Bacteria > Bacillati > Actinomycetota > Actinomycetes > Kitasatosporales > Streptomycetaceae > Streptomyces > Streptomyces tuirus. The sequence continues at coordinate 5,996,485 of NZ_AP023439.1, forward strand.
GGCCGACATGCCGAGGTCGGGGTTCAGCCACAGCACGGGGGCCGCCGGGTCCGCGTCCACGGGCGGCTCCGGGTCGTCGAGGTCGGTGCCGGACACCTGGAGCCTGGCCAGGTCCTTGGGCCAGGCGTCCAGGGGGACGGGCGGGTAGACCCGCACCTCGGCCGACTTGCCGGTGACCGTGATGCCGGGCAGCGCCTGGGCACGCCGCCACTCCGCGCCGCGTGCCCGCCGCACCACCTTGCGGATCCTGGCGTCCTGCCAGTCCCGCATCGCCCCGGCCCACTCGCCCTCGCCGGCCGACCGCTTGTCGGCCAGGATCGTCAGCACGGCCCGGGCGGCCGTCTCCAGCGCGTCCGTGCGCGCCGGCGGTTCCGCCTTCTCGATCCGCACGACCAGCGGCAGCACGAACTGCGGTGCCTCGTCGCGCGCCGAGGGTTCGGACCGGAAGGGACTGTCGCCCACGGGCGTCGGGTCTTCGCTCACGAAACCCAGTGTGCCAGCCGGGAGATCGTGCGGGAGAGCCGCAGGTGACCCCGTGGGCGGCCTCCCGCGGATCACCCCGAACAGGCGGTGCGCTGCGCCTCCTGCCACTCGCAGACGGGGCAGAGCGTGATGCCCTTGTACGACTCGGGGTGCTCCGTCGGCTCCCGGCACAGCACGCAGTCCGCGTACGGCGGCCCGTCCGCCACGGGTGGCCTGGTCGCGTCGATCAGGCAGTAGTCGTCGTCGCTCATATGTCCAGCCTAGGTCCGGGGCGAGCCGTCAGAGGTCCCGCTGTTCCAGGGGTTTGGTCGCCGGGCCCTGGATCACCTTGCCGTCCGTGTCGAAACGGGAGCCGTGGCAGGGGCACTCCCAGGCGCGTTCGGCGGCGTTGAAGTCGACTAGGCAGCCCAGGTGGGTGCAGCGGGCGGAGACGGCGTGCAGGCCACCGTCCTCGTCCCGGTACACCGCGACCCGGTGGCCGTCGGCCCGGACCACGGCGCCCTCGCCGGGCGGCAGGGACTCCACCGGCGGGGCGGGCCGCAGCCGGTCGCCCACGAAGTGCCCGGCGACCTTGGCCTGCGTCTTGAGGAACGTCGGCGCCTCACGCAGCTGGGGCTTGACCCGGCGCGGGTCGTACAGCCCGCTCCACTCGCACTCCTCGCCCGTGATCTGCGCCGTCAGCAGCCGGCCGGCCATGATGCCGCCGGTCATGCCCCAGCCGCCGAAGCCGGTGGCCACGTACGCGTGCCGGGCGCCGTGGTGCAGCGGGCCGACCATCGGCACGGTGTCCGTGGGCTCGGTGTCCTGGGTGGCCCACCGGTGGGTGACCTCCAGGTCCGGGAAGTGGCCGGTGGCCCAGGCGGTGAGGCGTTCGAGACGGGCCCGCGGGTCGGAGGTGCCCGGCGTGAAGTGCTCACCGGTGACGATGAGCAGCCGCCGGTCGCCCTGGTGGGGCGCGGTGCGCACCGAGCGGGTGTCCTCGTCGGGCGTGATGAACATGCCGTCCGGGTCCTGGTCGGCGGGGATCGTCCCGGCGACGACCAGTTCGCGGCGCGTGGACAGGCGGGCGAACAGCAGGGCCCGGTCGAAGATCGGGTAGTGCGTCGCGACGACGACGTCCCGGGCCCGGACGGTCGCCCCGGTCGCGGTCGACAGCCTGCACGGCTCGCCCTCGTCCAAGCCGAGGACGGTCGTGTCCTCGAAGATCCGCCCGCCGCGTTCCACCAGGTCGGCGGCGAGGGCCAGCAGGTACTTGCGCGGATGGAACTGGGCCTGCCCGGTGACCTGGACCGCGCCCGCCACCGGGAAGGGCAGCCCGGTCTCCGTCACGAACGAGGCGGGCAGTCCGGCCTCGGCCGCGGCCTCCGCCTCGGCGCGCAGGTGCGCCACCCGGCCCGGGTCGCGCGCGTAGGTGTAGGCGCTCCTCGTCTCCCACTCGCAGTCGACGCCCAGTTCCTCGGCGATCCTCGCCGCGTGCCCGATCGCCTCGGACTGGGAACGGGCGTAGAGCCGGGCGCCCTCGGGGCCGCGGGTGCGCCGCAGCTTGTCGTAGACGAGCGTGTGCAGCGCGGTGACCTTGGCGGTGGTGTGCCCGGTGACGCCGGCCGCGACTCGCCCGGCCTCCAGCACGGCCACGCTCCGCCCCGCCCGCGTCAGCTCCCACGCCGTGCTCAGGCCGGCGATCCCGGCGCCGATCACGGCGACGTCGACGTCCAGGTCCGTGTCCAGCGCCGGGTGGTGGCCGTCCGGTGCGGTCTCGAGCCAGTACGAGCTGCTGACCTGCTGTTCTTCGCCCATGGCCGGCGAGTACCCCCGTGCGTCCGCTTCAGTGTCGGGCGGGTCGCATTGCAGCGGGGGCGGAACAGGACTAACGTACAACCAAATGGTTGTAGATGAGTGGAGTGACGAGACGGTGGACCGGCTGTTCCACGCCCTGGCCGACACCACGCGCCGGGACATACTGCGCCGCTGCGTGCGCGGGGAGCTGTCCGTGTCCCGGCTGGCCGAGGCCTACCCGATGAGCTTCGCCGCGGTGCAGAAGCACGTGGCGGTGCTGGAGCGGGCGGGTCTGGTCACCAAGCAGCGCAGCGGACGGGAGCAGCTCGTGCGCACCGACCCCGACGCGGTGGGCCGCGCGCGCCAGGCCCTGGACGAACTCGAGGCGGCGTGGCGCGGGCGGGTGGACCGGATGGCCCGGCTCCTCGCCGAGGACCCCGGAACCGAAGAGAACGACACGACGGAAGGACCCGAGCGATGAGTGTCACCAGTGTCGACAAGGACCTCGACACCCTCACCCTCACCCTGGTCGCCGACTTCGCCGCCCCGGTCGAGCGGGTGTGGCGGCTGTGGGCCGACCCGCGGCAGCTGGAGCGCTGGTGGGGCCCGCCGACCTACCCGGCGACCGTGGAGGAGCACGACCTCACCCCCGGTGGAGAGGTCACCTACTTCATGACCGGCCCGGAGGGCGACCGGCACCGCGGCTGGTGGCGGATCACCTCGGTCAGCGAGCCGACGGCCCTGGAGTTCACCGACGGCTTCGCCGACGACGACGGCAAGCCCAAGGACGACATGCCGACCATGACCGTGACCGTGCGGCTCAGCGCCCGCGACGGCGGCACCCGCATGGAGATGCGCTCCCTGTTCGACTCCCGCGAGCAGATGGAGCAGATGGTCTCCATGGGCATGGAGGAGGGCCTGAAGCAGGCCGTCGGCCAGATCGACGCCCTGCTCGCCGCCTGAGGGAGTGCGGCCCCGTGCCTCGGTGGTCCGGCGGGGCACCGGGTGTCGCACCCGGTGCCCCGGTCGGAGCGGAGCGCCGGCTACCGGCGCCAGGGGCCCGTCACCGCGAACGTGGTGCCGGGCGTGTAGCAGTTGACGTACATCGTGTCGCCGTCCGGGGAGAAGGTCACCCCGGCGAACTCACCCCACTCGGGCTCCTCGGGGGTGCCGATGTTCTGCCGGTTGCGGGCCATCGCGTAGACCTGGCCGCGCCTGGTGACGCCGAAGACGTGCTGGGCGCCGTTGCCGTCCTCGCAGACCATCAGGCCGCCGCTGGGCGCCAGACAGATGTTGTCCGGCGACTCGCCCGGCAGCTGCACATCGGTGTCCGGGCCGAAGACGATCACCAGGGTGAGCCGGCGGCGCTCCGGGTCGTAGCGCCAGACCTGCCCGAAGTGGTCGGCGGCCGAACCGTCCGACCGGCGCGCGAAGGACGACACGAAGTACACCGAACGGCCGCCCCAGTAGCAGCCCTCCAGCTTCTGCGCGTGGGTGATGCCCTTGCGGCCGAAGTCCTGGAACCGGATCGGCGTCTGCGCGGCCTGCGGGTCCGGGACGTCGACCCACTCGATGTGGTCGAACTCGGCGCCGACGTCCTGGATGGACGACAGGTCCGGCACCCCGGGCACGCGCATGGCCTGGAGCCGCCCGCCCGCGCGCAGCGAACCCCTGCCGCCCAGCGGCCGGTCCGGCAGGAAGCGGAAGAAGAGACCGAAGGGCTTCTCGAAGGCGTCCTCGGTCTCGTACACCACACCGCGCCGGGGGTCGACGGCGATCGCCTCGTGAGCGAAGCGGCCCATCGCGGTCAGCGGCACGGCCCCGGTGCGGTGCGGGTCGGCCGGGTCGACCTCGAAGATGAAGCCGTGGTCCTTGGTGTAGCCGTTGGTACCGGCCTTGTCCTCGGTCTCCTCGCAGGTCAGCCAGGTGTGCCAAGGGGTGGGCCCGCCCGCGCAGTTCACGGCCGTGCCGGCGATCGCGACGCGCTCCGACTGCACCCTGTTGCGGGAGTCCAGCGTCAGCGCCGTACAGCCGCCCTTGCCGGCCGGGTCGTAGGTGAGGCCCTCGACGGTGGGGACCGGGGCCCTGCCGTCGGCGCGGTTCTCGTGGTTGCGGACCAGGTGGACCCGGCCGCCTCTGCCCGGGAAGGCCGACATGCCGTCGTGGTTGGAGGGCACCTTGCCCTCGCCGGAACGGAGTTGGTCCCCTTCGCGGGAGAGGATCCGGTAGCCGAACCCCTCCGGCAGGTCGAGGATGCCCTTGGGGTCGGGGACGAGCGGGCCGTAGCCGGTGCGGCCCATGCCCTGTGCGGCGGCGGTACCGGCGAAGAGTTCGGACAGGGCGCCGGAGAACGCGATCCCGACGCCCAGGGCGCCCGTTCCGGCGAGCATCTGACGTCGTGTGGCGGAGCGACCGGATTCGGTCATGGGGAAACCTTCCTGCTGGCGGACAGGAACTGTGATCCCGCTGTGTCTATCACCTGGTGCGGGCAGCGGGAACCACGCGCGTAGCGCGGGTCACTGCTCCACCGCGCGCCGCAACTGCTCCATGGCGGCTCCGGCCTGCTCAGTGAGGTCGGCGGCGCGCTCCCCGATCTCCGCGCGCTCCGTGCTCCCCGCGTGTCCCGACGCCTCCACCCGGCCCGGGCTCTCCGCCTGTCCCGAGCCCTCCGCGGGAGGCTGCCCGCCCCGCTCCAGGAACCGCAGAAGCTCCACCGGAATGGGCAGGACGAGGGTCGAGTTCTTCTCCGCCGCCACCGCCATCACGGTCTGCAGCAGCCGGAGCTGGAGCGCCGAGGGCGTGTCGGCCATCTGCCGGGCGGCCTGGGCCAGCTTCTTGGAGGCCTGGTACTCGGCGTCGGCGTTGATGAGCCGGGCCCGCCGCTCCCGGTCGGCCTCGGCCTGGCGGGCCATGGAGCGCTTCATGGTGTCCGGCAGGGAGACGTCCTTGATCTCCACGCGGTCGATGGTCACTCCCCACTCCACGGCGGGGCTGTCGATCATGAGCTCCAGGCCCTGGTTCAGCTTCTCGCGGTTGGACAGCAGATCGTCCAGCTCGCTCTTGCCGATGATGGAACGCAGCGAGGTCTGGGCCATCTGCGAGACGGCGAACCGGTAGTCCTCGACGTTGACGATCGCGGCCGCCGGGTCCACGACCTTGAAGTACACCACCGCGTCGACCCGCACGGTGACGTTGTCGCGGGTGATGCCCTCCTGGGCCGGCACGGGCATGGTCACGATCTGCATGTTGACCTTCCGGAGCCGTTCCACCCCCGGAACGATCAGATTGAAGCCGGGCAGCCGCACGTCCCCGTGCAGACGCCCGAGCCGGAAGACGAGCCCCCGCTCGTACTGCTTGACCACCCGCGCCGCGGAGGCCAGATACACCAGCGCGCCGGCCCCGACCGCGGCCACCACGCCGACCACCTCTTCGACCATGCCGACCTCCCCGTTCAGAGGTCCGAATCCGTCTGCTTCTGTAACGATATGCCTCAACCGAGACATGGGGCCATGCCCGGTGACCGGGCCGAACGGGGGCGGACGCGCGTGGTCCGGGGCGCGCCGGCTGCGCGCCCCGGACCCGTGCCCGGGTGATCCGGCCGGGCGGCTAGCCGGCGGTGACCTTCTGCGCCGGGGCCTCCTCGCCCTCCGTGACCTTCACCGGCTCCGTACCCGTGTCGCTGTGGCGTGCGGCCCAGTTCTCCAGGGCCGTGCGGCAGGCGTGGTCGAGGTGGTGCAGACCCGAGAGGTCCAGCTCGACCGGGCGGTCCTGCGGCAGGCCCTCCAGGCTGTCGAGGATCTTCGGCAGCCGCAGGAAGGTCGCGTTGCCGGACAGGTGGGCCTGGATCGGGCCGGCGCCCTTGTCGACGATCTCCAGCTTGATGTGCGAGGCCTCCCAGGCGGTCTTGACGACCGACAGGGCCAGACCGATGAGCACGCCCTCGAACATGTTCACCGCGACGATCGACACGGCGGTGACGACCAGGATGAGCGCCTCGCCCCGGTGCTCCTTCCACAGCGGCACGATCTTGGCGAACGGGATCAGCTTCCAGCCCGCGTGGACCAGGATGCCGGCGAGGGCGGGCAGCGGGATCAGCGCCAGCGTGCCCGGCAGCAGCGCGGCGAACAGCAGCAGCCACACACCGTGCATCACCCGGGACGCCTTGGTCCTGGCGCCCGCGCTGACGTTGGCCGAGCTGCGGACGATGACCGCGGTCATCGGCAGTGCGCCGAGCACACCGCAGACGGTGTTGCCCGCGCCCTGCGCCATGAGTTCCTTGTCGTACCGGGTGCGCGGGCCGTCGTGCAGCCGGTCCACCGCGGCGGCGCTGAACAGGCTCTCGGCGGAGGCGATCAGGGTGAAGGCGACGATCGTGCCGATGACGCCGACGCCCACACCGCCGAAGGCGTCCGGGCCGGGCGGCTGGATGGAGTCGAGCAGGCCCTTCACCTCGACCGTGGCGACCGGCAGGTCGAAGACGGCGTTGGCCGCGATCGCCAGGATCACCGCGGCGAGCGCACCGGGCACGGCCTGGGCCTTCTTCGGCAGCTTCTTCCACAGCACCATCACCGCGATGGTGGCCGCGCCGAGCACGAGGGAGGTGAGCGCCGCCGTGCTGCCGGCCGCGTCGACGGCGGCACCGGGCAGGCCCAGGATCTTGTCGACGCCGGAGGCGGGTGCCTTCAGTCCGGCCGCCGCATACAGCTGGCCGGCTATGAGGACCAGACCGATTCCGGCCAGCATGCCCTCGACGACCGAGACGGATATCGCGCGGAACCAGCGGCCGAGCTTCAGCGCGCCCATGACGAGCTGGAGCAGACCGGCGGCCAGCACGATGACGCCGAGCGCGGGCAGCCCGTAGGTGTCGACAGCCTCGAAGACCAGCACGGTCAGGCCGGCGGCCGGCCCGGACACCTGAAGGCTGCTGCCCGGCAGGAATCCGGTGACGAGGCCGCCCACGATGCCGGTGACCAGGCCGAGTTCGGCCGGGACTCCGGAGGCGACGGCCACGCCCACGCACAGCGGGAGTGCGACCAGGAACACGACGAGCGAGGCCGTGAAGTCCTGCCTGAGGTAGGGGAACTTGGTCATGCTGCCCCTCACAGCTTCTCGAAGGAGTCGGTGTCCGCGCGGTGTTCGCGCACGATGCCGGTGTGCACTTCGTAGAACCAGGCGCGCAGGCCGAGCCGCCCTTCCGCCAGCCGGCGCTCGACGCAGGGGTACGACCGCAGGCGCAGGACCTGGGCGAGGGCGTGGTTGCGCACGGCCTCGGCGACGGTCGGGTCGGCGGGGTCCGAGCAGGCGGGCTCGTCGGCGGCGCGGGCGAGCCAGTCGCGCACCGCCGGTACGGCGGCGAGGTCGTCGCCGCGCACCACCGCGCCCACGGCGCCGCAGTGCGAGTGGCCGCAGACCACGATCTCCTTGACGCCGAGGACCTCCACGGCGTACTCGATCGTGGCGGCCTCCGACGTGGGGTGCTCGAAGGAGTGCGGGGGAACGACGTTGCCCGCGGTGCGCAGCTCGAAGAGCTCGCCGGGACGGGCGCCCGTGATCAGGGCCGGGACGACCCTGGAGTCGGAGCAGGTGATGAACAGGACGTCGGGGGACTGGCCCTCGGCGAGGTGGGCGAACTCCTCAGGGCGCTGTCCGAAGATGCGGGCGTTGTCGATGAGGGGTTGCATGAGTGTGGTGACTCCTCCTGGCGCGCAGTGGGGGCGCGTCGGACGGGCATGACAGGGTGGGGGGAACTGCCGTACCGCTCAGCAGCGGAAGACCCGCAGGGCTGCCGGCAGGTGCGACACCGGGCATCTCGACGCGTGGTGGTGCGCCGCGCCGGGTCCGGCCGGTTCGGGCACGGACGGCTGGATGTCCCGTCGTAGTGGCCGCTCCGGCGCCGCGGGCGCGGAGTCGGCGGTGTGGGACCGGTGGCGGGTTCGCAGGGGACCGGTCGGATCCCCGTGGTGTCCGGAGCGGCAGGTGGCCGTCTCGTCGCGCGGGGCCTTCCCGGGGGAGTTGGGTCCGGGATGTGAGGTCGTGCCCGAGGGCTGTGTTCCGGGCTGAGCCTTGGCCTTGGCTTGACTGCTTGTATGCGCGGTTGCGAAGGACACGGTCGGAGCGAACAGCTGGAGGGCGAGCAGGGCGGCGGCGAGGGACGCGAGCCCGGTCCATGCCGCCCTGCCTCGGTACATGCGCCCCCCTCGCGGTGCTTCCATGCGTCTAGCGCGGACCAACAGTTGGTCAACGGCTGGTCAAGAAACACGTTAACCCTGCAAAGTCGTTTGCAGGGTTAACTTAACGTTTCAAGCTGAAGAGAGCCTGAAAACCGCAGATGGGATGGCTTGAACAAGCCCTAGCCATGGGCTAGTTGGCGCGGTAATGGAGTTGTGGTCAGCGGGGGTTCACCAGCGTGCCCGCGTCACGGGCCAGCGCGGTGAGCCGGGAGATGGCCCGGAAGTACTTCTTCCGATAGCCGCCGTTCAGCATCTCGTCACTGAACAGCTGGTCGAAGGGCAGACCCGACGCCAGCACGGGCACCTCGCGGTCGTAGAGCCGGTCCGCGAGGACGACGAGCCTGAGGGCCGTCGACTGGTCCGGGACCGGCCGCACACCGGTGAGGCAGACGGCCCTGATCCCGTCGGTCAGAGCCCCGTACCGGCTGGGGTGGACCCGGGCCAGATGCTCCAGGAGCGGCGAGAACGCGTCGAGGGAGGCGCCCTCGGTGGCGTGGGCGGCGCCGGTGACCTGTTCGTCGGAGTACGGCGCCGGTGCCTCGGGAAGACCGCGGTGACGGTAGTCCTCGCCGTCGATGCGCAGGGCCCGGAAGTGGGCCGACAGGCCCTGGATCTCCCGCAGGAAGTCGGCCGAGGCGAACCGGCCCTCGCCGAGCTTGCCGGGCAGCGTGTTGGAGGTGGCGGCGAGCGCCACGCCCGCGTCGACCAGCTTGCCGAGCAGCGTGGAGACCAGGACGGTGTCGCCCGGGTCGTCGAGCTCGAACTCGTCGATGCACAGCAGGCGGTGGCCGGACAGCGTCCGGACGGTCTGCTGGAAGCCGAGGGCGCCGACCAGGTTGGTCAGCTCCACGAACGTGCCGAACGCCTTCAGTTCCGGCTCGGCCGGGGTCGCGTGCCACAGGGACGCCAGCAGGTGCGTCTTGCCGACGCCGTACCCGCCGTCGAGATACACGCCCCGCGGGCCCGCGGGGGCCTTCTTCGGCGCCTTGCCGAAGCCGAACAGCCGCCGCTTGCCGGATCCCGCGGCCGCGCCCGGGCCGAGGCCCGCCGCGAAGCCCTCCAGGACCCGGACGGCCTCCGTCTGGCTGGGCTGGTTCGGGTCGGGGATGTACGTGCTGAAGCGGACCGAGTCGAACCGCGGCGGCGGCACCATCTCGGCGACCAGCCGGTCCGCGGGGACATGCGGCTCACGGGCGCACAGGGACAGCGGGGCCGGGTCGGTTATGGGGCCGGATCCGGAGGGGGCCAGGGGAGAAGACACGGTTCACCATGCTACGGCGCGTGGAACACTGCACGACATGCGACGTCTGTTCCCTGTGACCGATGAAACAGCAGCTCCGGCGCCGGGCGGCGGGTCCGGCGAGGGCGCCGGGCGGGAGTGGAGCCTGGCGGAGCTGGCCGCCGCGTACGCCTATCCCGAGCCGGGGCCCGCCGGGCCGGTGCCGTGGCTGCGCGCCAACATGGTCTCCACGCTGGACGGGGCCGCCCAGCACGACGGCCGTTCGCAGCCCATCTCCAGCGCCACCGACATGCGGATCTTCGGCACGCTGCGGGCGCTGGCGGACGTCGTGGTCGTCGGCGCGGAGACCGTGCGCAAGGAGGGGTACCGGCCGGCCCGCGCCCGGGAGGACTTCGCGGCGCTGCGGGAGGCGGCCGGGCAGCGGCCCGCGCCCGCCATCGCGGTGGTCACCGCCAGTCTCGACCTGGACTTCTCGCTCCCTCTCTTCACCTCGCCCCTGGTGCCCACCCTGGTCCTCACGGGCGCCGCTGCCGATCCGGGCCGCATCGCCACCGCCGAGAAGGCGGGTGCCCGGGTCGTGACCGCCGGGGACGGCATCGGAGTCGACCCCGCCCGCGCCGTCCGGGCCCTCGCCGGCCTCGGGCACACCCGGCTGCTCACCGAGGGCGGCCCACGGCTGCTCGGGCAGATGGCCGCGGCGGATGTGCTCGACGAGCTGTGCCTGACCCTCTCCCCGATGCTCACGGCCGGCGAGGCCCAGCGGATCGCCGGGGGGCCGGCGGTCACGGTCCCGCACCGCTTCGGGCTGGTGTCGATGCTGGAGGAGGACGGCTTCCTGTTCACGCGCTACGGGCGGTCCCGGACGGCGTACTGAAACGCCGGACCGGGGGTAGGAGGTGTCGGCGGCCGGGGAGTACGGCCGGTGATCGGTTCGTCCGGAAGCAGGGGTGAACCTCACTGCCAGTCCGTTAATCAGCGGAATATGCCGTTCTGTTTGGTTTCCGGAGGGCACACTGGATCCGGCAGTACCCGTGCCGGCACGGGGCAGGATGGTTTCCGCAGGCCCGGTGCGGTCCGCGGAGGAGTGGGGGCCACGGGCCCCCGGAGGAGAAGGGGCGCCTGGTGTTCACAAGCGTATTGATGATCGAGAAGGCGCTGACGTCGGCGGACGTGGAGTTCGTCACCACCTTGCACGGCGAGCAGCAGGTCGCCTTCCAGGTGCTGCTCCAGCCGCGCGGCGAGCAGGCGGACCGCCTGCTGCGGGCCATCGACGACGTGGCGCTCGGCGAGCTCGACGAGGCCGTGCGCGAGGGGGAGACGCCCGAGGGGGAAGAGGCCCTGAGCGTGGGCCAGCGGGCGCTGGAGGTGTCACTCGCCGCGCTGCGCACCTCGGGCAGTCCCGCGCAGGGACGGCTGATCGAGGACCATCCGCTGGACGCGCTGAAGTCCCTGGTGGAGGAAGCAGGCGCGGACGAGGTCATCGTGCTGACCGATCCCCACTACGTGGAGGAGTTCTTCCACCGCGACTGGGCGTCCCGGGCCCGTCACAAGGTCGGGGTGCCGGTGCTGAAGCTCTTCTCGCACAGCAAGGCGTAGGGGCGGGTCGCGGGTCCGCGGGCCCGGCGCGGCCCCGGGCGCTCCTGAAATAGGGTGGGTGCGCTCACTCTCGTCACCCGAACTTGGAGACACGCATGGCAGCCGGCCTTCCTCCCGCCATGGACCGACCGCACTTCATCGGGATCGGTGGGGCCGGCATGTCGGGGATCGCGAAGATCCTCGCGCAGCGCGGTGCCGTCGTGGCGGGCAGCGACGCCAAGGAGTCGGCCACGGCCGAGGCGCTGCGGGCGCTCGGGGCGACCGTGCACATCGGCCACGCCGCCGAGCACCTCGCCGACGACGCCAGCTGTGTGGTGGTGTCGTCGGCGATCCGGCAGGACAACCCCGAGCTGGCCCGCGCGGCCGAGCTCGGCATCCCCGTCGTGCACCGGTCCGACGCCCTCGCCGCCCTGATGGACGGGCTGCGGCCGATCGCCGTCGCCGGTACGCACGGCAAGACGACCACGACGTCGATGCTGGCCGTGTCGCTGAGCGAGCTGGACCTGAAGCCCTCCTACGCGATCGGCGGGGACCTGGACGCCCCCGGCTCCAACGCGCTGCACGGCGAGGGCGAGATCTTCGTCGCCGAGGCCGACGAATCGGACCGCAGCTTCCACAAGTACGCCCCCGAGGTCGCGATCGTCCTCAACGTCGAGCTCGACCACCACGCCAACTACGCGTCGATGGACGAGATCTACGCGTCGTTCGAGACGTTCGTGGACCGGATCACCGACGGCGGCACGCTGGTGATCGCCGCCGACCACGAGGGCGCCCGGGAGCTGACCCGCCGCGTCCGGGACCGCGACGTGACCGTGGTGACCTACGGCGAGTCCGACGACGCCGACGTGCGCGTCCTGTCGGTCGTGCCGCAGGGGCTGAAGAGCGAGGTCACCGTGGTGCTGGAGGGGCAGGAGCTGACCTTCGCGGTCTCCGTCCCCGGCCGGCACTACGCGCACAACGCGGTCGCCGCGCTGGCGGCGGGCGTGGCCCTCGGGATCCCGGCGGCCGACCTGGCCCCGGCGATCGCCGCGTACACGGGCGTGAAGCGGCGGCTCCAGCTCAAGGGCGAGGCCGCGGGCGTCCAGGTCATCGACTCCTACGCGCACCACCCCACCGAGATGACCGCCGACCTGGAGGCCATGCGCGCCGCCGCCGGTGACGCCCGGATCCTGGTCGTCTTCCAGCCGCACCTCTTCTCGCGGACCCAGGAGCTCGGCAAGGAGATGGGGCAGTCCCTCGCCCTCGCGGACGCCTCCGTCGTGCTGGACATCTACCCGGCGCGCGAGGACCCGATCCCCGGTGTCACGAGCGAGCTGATCATCGAGGCGGCCCGGGCCGCGGGCGCCGACGTGACGCCGGTGCACGACAAGGCGGACGTCCCGTCGGTCGTCGCGGGAATGACGAAGCCGGGTGATCTCGTTCTCACCATGGGAGCGGGCGACGTCACCGACCTCGGCCCGCTCATCCTGGACCGTCTGTCGAACTGAGGGGCTGGAGGCTCATGCCGTACGACGTGGAGAAGCCGGACGAGCAGTGGCGCGCGGAACTGACCCCGGGCGAGTACGCGGTCCTGCGGCAGGCGGCCACCGAGCCCGCCTTCACCGGTGAGTACACCGACACCAAGACCCGGGGCGTCTACTCCTGCCGTGCCTGCGGCGCGGACCTGTTCACCTCGGACGCGAAATTCGAGTCCCACTGCGGCTGGCCGTCCTTCTTCGACCCCAAGGACACCGACGCGGTGGAGCTGATCGAGGACCGGTCGCACGGCATGGTGCGCGTCGAGGTGCGGTGCGCCCGCTGCGGCTCGCACCTCGGGCACGTCTTCGAGGGCGAGGGATATCCCACGCCCACCGACCAGCGGTACTGCATCAACTCGATCGCGGTGCGGCTCACGCCCGACGCGGACTGAGCGGGTCAGGCGGTTCCTCCGGGCGAACGGCCCGGAGGAACCCGCAGGACCCGCTCGCGGTCGTGCTGCCCGGGTCCTGCGCGCACACCCGCGTGCTCCCGGGCGGAGTGGACGGCGTCCGGTGAGGGCCGTGCTCAGCGGCGGATCCGGCATTCCTTCTGGGTGAGGCGCTTGGTGTCCCCCGCGGTGCGCCTGCACAGCTCGTGCGTGTCGGAGGTGCCGTCGTCGCTGCGGCGGACCTCCTTGAGGACGATGCTGTGCCCCGTGCGGTCGCCGTACAGCGGGGCGCCGGTGAAGTCGATGGTGCCGGTGGCCATGCCCTCGATCCTCACGCTGCGCAGGTTCACCCAGGTCGAGGCACGGCTCTGCGGCCGGTCGCCCCGGGTGGCCGCCCAGAACAGGGCACGGGTCGCGTCATGGGCGAGGGCGGTCTGGCCGCTGGCCAGGGCGGGGCTGTCGTGGCGCAGGCGGTGGTCCCGCAGTCCGGGCAGGTGCTGGGCGGCGTCCTGGTAGAAGGCCGTTGCGGTGGCGGCCTTGCGCAGCTCCGCGAGGGCCGCGTGGTAGAGCGTGACCTTCGGCGCGACGGACTGGCCGCCGCCGGCGAAGTCGGCCTTGGACAGGTCGTCGCCGGTGAGGATGGCCAGGGGCTTCCCGGCGCAGCCCGGCTCAGTGCCCAGCTGGGTCATCAGGGGATCGATGTCCTCGACCCGGCCCGCGAAGTAGATGACGGAGGGGACCCGGCTGCCCCGGCAGATCTCCTGGGCGTGCGAGCGGAGTTCGGGCTTGCCGCCGGTCAGGGTGTAGCGGCGCTGAGGGAGCGCGGTGAAGCCCTGTCTTCGCAGCATCGCCTGGCCGTAGCGCGCCTGTTCGTCGGTGTAGAGGTCGTCGGTTTTCGCCGTGTCGCGGGCGAGGACGAGGGCGTACTGCCGCCGGTCCGGGGTGCGCAACTGGGCGGCGATCAGACCGAGTTGCCGGGTCTGCCACTCGTCGGTGGCGGCCAGGCTGAACCAGTTGGCGAACTCGCGGGGCAGATACGTCGCGGAGTTCGTGCCCGAGACGATCGGCAGGCCGGCCTCCATCAGGGTGCGGGTCGTCGCCCGGCTCGACTTCAGGTCACGGCCGGTGCCGACGACCCCCACCACGGTCGGGTCGTGGGCGGCGTACGCGGCGATCGCCTCGGCCATCTCCTCCTGGTGGCCCAGGTCCACACCGCCGTTGGCGATCAGGACGCGCAGCTTCACGCTGGAGTTCTCGTTGACGACGGCCTGGGCCAGATACACGCCGGCCAGTTCTTCCGCGCCCTTCACGAGCGAGGAGCCGGCCGCGGTGTCGGCGCTGAGCGGCCCGGCGTAGACGACGGTGACGTAGGTGCCCGCGTGGCCGTCGAGGACCTTCGCGTTCTGCCGGGCGATGCGGTCCTCCAGGTCGGCCACCGTCCAGGGCGTCTCGTCGTCGGCCGTGAGCGCCTTGAGGTCGTCGCCCGGCTCGGGCGCGGGCAGCCAGTCGGCGAACCGGAGTCCGTCCGTCGCTATGCCGATGCACTCGGTACGGCCGTCGGGCGCCTGCTCGCGCCGGGTGTCCCGGTTGGCGGTCAGCACGGACGCCGAGCAGTACCGGTCGTGCAGGGCGTCGGCCCGCATCACGGTGGCCGCGGACAGCAGGGCGATCACCAGGACCAGGGTGTGCAGGGCCCACACCAGCCGGGCCGGCGTCGGCCGGGAGGAGGCCCGCAGATGGTGGCGGCCCTCCTCGACAGGACCCAACTGGTCGTGAGGCAAAGGGATCTTCATCACCCACGGCAGGACGGACCGCTCCCGGCTTGGCGACTGCTCGGCGCGCAGGTTGCGGCCCCACTCCCGGTACCAGGTGCGCAGCCGCACACCGAACGTGGGCGGCGTCGCGTCCGGGACGGGCGCCGTCTGGACGACACTGCGCTCCAGGCGCTGCACGTCCTGCGCGCGCATCGCGGCGACCACGAGCAGCGGGTCGAGCTCGCTGCGCCGGCTGCGGACGTCGCTGATGGCCCGGATCAGCTCCACGCCGCCGTTGCGGTCGTCCGCGTGGGGCAGGAACAGCATCGGCGGGCGCGGGCGTTTGAAGCCGCGCAGGTCCCAGCTCCAGCGCCGGTGGTTGTCCCGCAGGTCCTCGCGCAGCGCCAGCACGCACAGCTGGAGATGGAAGTCGCCGCCCGCCCTGAGCGCCTCGCCCACGTCGTAGGCGCGGGCCGCGATCGCCTTCCAGGAGCGCACCGGCCGCAGCAGCGACACCTCGGTGGACTCCTCCTGGTCCGCCGCCCTCAGGAAGGTCGTCGTCAGGAACCAGCGGCTCTCCCGGCGCAGCCACAGGAAGATCGGCGCCCGCCCCGGCAGGACGTAGTTGAGGACGGTCAGCAGCAGCAGGAAGACCAGGCCGGCGCCGACCGCGACGTACCACTCGCTGCGGGCCAGCAGCGCGGCGAGCACGGTCACGAGGCTCGCCGGGAGGATGTGCGCCATGTCGAACAGCGGCAGGCCCGAGCGCCAGCGCGCGGCGTTCTTCGGCCGCCACCGCTGCTGCGCCAGCTGGTCCAGCAGCCGCCGGTGCTGGTCCTGCCCGGCCTCGGGGCTGCCCGGGGCGGGCGAGGGCCAGCTGTCGCCGAGCGCCGCGACCGCGTCGTCGATGGCGTGCACCAGCCGCAGCCGGGGAAAGGCGTAGCGCCGGTAGAGGGCCTTCCGGCCGCCCCACTTGCGCGGGTCGCTCAGTGCCCGCACCAGGGCCGCGGCCCGGCGCACCTCCGTGGAGCCCTCGTAGGCGTCCTGGGTCACCGCGCAGCGCGTGCCGTGCGCCTCCTGGCCCGCCTGCAGCTGCCGGACCAGTCCGGCCACCGCGTCGTCGTCCCGGCTCTCCTGCGCGTGCACGACGAACACCGGCATCGGCGGTTCGGTGCTCCTGCGGAAGTCCTGGATGAGGATCTCGAGCTGGTTCTGGAGATGACGCCCGGCGTCGCTCTCCGGCATGCCGTCATGGCCCCCAGGGCAGTCCGGCGGCGTGCGTTCGGCGTTCACCATGGGTAACCCCCGTTAACCTTCGGCGACCTACGAGGTTAACCGGTACGGATGGTGCGGGAGAGGGTGACGCACGAAACTCCTGTTCATCTTCGGCGTCCGGCAGTTCCTGCCGAGCTGCAACAGCTTCCTGTGACCGCTGGCTTGTTCGTGTCGGAGCAGCGGCAGTACGACCTGCGACACCGAGGCCCGGGCCCGCACCGGCCTCCAGCCGGGCCGGCCGGCCGGGGCGGCCGGGGGAGACGTACGACGAGTTCGGCAATCTGCGCGACCCGCTGCCCGTCACCGGCACGGGCGTGCTCCCCCTGCCGCCCGGCGCGCACGCCCTGCACTGGGCGGACGGACTGTCGCCGCGGGGCGCCGAGATCCATGAGGCGTACGAGCACCCGCACTTCGGCCGCCGGCCCGCCGCCACCCCACACCACCACGGCGCGGGACGCGCTGCCGGACGCCGTGTACGCCGACGCGGTGCCGCTCGGGCCGTGGGACGTCAAGGTGCTGCGGGAGGGTAGTCCACGCAACCATCCTTCTGACACCGGGAGTTCCGGCCGCCTGTTCGCTGGGCATCGTGTCAGGGGCGTGGGCCGCGCCGTCCCGGAGGGGGAGCGGGCGGGCCGTGCCGTCCGGGCGAAGGGATGAAAAGCCATGACGTCACCGCTGCCCTCGGGGGAAACGCTGCCGCAACCGGTCCTGAACCCGCCGGCGTCGGTCGCGGTGTTCCTGGTCGCCACGATCGAACCCGGCGGGGAAGGCGCCGTGCGGGAGGCGCTGGGAGCGCTGGCGGGCCTGGTGCGGTCCGTCGGCTTCCCCAGCCCCGACGGCGGGCTGGGCTGCGTCGCCGGGGTCGGATCCCGGGCGTGGGGCCGGCTGTTCGGTGGTCCGCGGCCCGCCGAACTGCACCCGTTCCGCGAACTGGCCGGGCCCCGGCACCACGCGCCGTCCACCCCCGGCGACCTGTTCCTGCACGTCAGGGCCGCCCGCACCGACCTGTGCTTCGCGCTGGCCGCCGAGCTGCTGCGGCGGCTGCGCGGCGCCGTCACCGTGCGGGACGAGACACAGGCCTTCTCCTACTTCGACTCGCGCAATCTGCTCGGCTTCGTGGACGGCACCGAGAACCCGGTCGGGCAGGCGGCGGCGGACGCGGCGCTGGTCGGGGAGGAGGATCCCGCCTTCCGGGGCGGCAGTTACGCGCTGGTGCAGAAGTATCTGCACGACGTGGACGCGTGGGACGCCCTCGCCGTCGAGGCGCAGGAGAAGGTGATAGGCCGCACCAAGCTCACCAACCTGGAACTGGACGCGCCCGGTTCGCACAAGGACGTCAACACCGTCCTCGGCCCCGACGGCGCGGAGCAGAGGATTCTGCGGTCGGCGATGCCGTTCGGCAGGCCCGGGCACGGGGAGTTCGGCACCTACTTCGTGGCCTACGCGCGCACGCCCTCGATTCCGGAGACGATGCTGCGCAAGATGTTCCTGGGCGGGCCGGGCTCGGGCCCCGACCCGCTGCTGGACTACTCGCGCCCGGTCACCGGAAGCCTGTTCTTCGTACCGCCCTCGGGCTTCCTGGAGGACCTGCCGGACAGCTGACGAGCGGCACGGGCTCACGCCGACGCGACCGGGCCCGCCACCCCCGGAAACCCGGCGCTGCGCAGCACCCGCCTGTCCGCGTCCACCGCGAACACCTCGCAGTTCTCGCGGGCCGCCGCCCATGCGACACCCTCGGCCCCGAGGGCGAACGCCGCCGTCGCGACCGTGTCCGCCTCCGCCAGGGTCGGGGCCACCACGGTCAGGCTGTGGAGGCCGGTCGCGGGGCGGCCGGTGCGGCCGTCGAGGATGTGGTCGCCGGGCGGAGGTCGCCACGGCCCGGTCCGTGACGTCGAGGACGGTGCAGAGCCGGCCGGCGTGCTCGGGATGGCGGACGCCCACCCGCCAGGGGCCGCCGGAGGCGATCACGTCGCCGCCGGCGTTGAGGCAGAAGCGCATCGCACCGGCCGCCACCAGCAGGTCGGCTCCCTTCTGCACCGACCAGCCCTTCACCACGGCGCAGGGGTCGAGGCGGCGGCCCGGGAGGCGGACGTCGAAGGCGCCCCCGGTCGCGATCCGGAACTCCTCGCACAGGTCCAGGACCTCGCGGAGCCCCGCACTCGGCACGCGGACCTCGCCCCGGTCCAGCCGGGACACCTCGCTGTCGGGGCGGAACGGGCTGAACCGCGCGTCGACTTCGCGCAGCCAGGCGAACAGGTCATCCACCGGGGCCCGCGGGAAGTCCTCGTCGTCGATCCGGACCGACACCGGGAACCCCATGACGTGCTCGACGCGGCGCATGCCGTCAGCCCCTCGCGTCGATGGCGGCCTGGAGCGACTCCTTGTAGCCGTCGCTGGTGACGGTCGCGCCGGACACCGTGTCGATGTCGGCGCTCTGCGCCCGGAGGGTCTCCTCGATCAGCTGCGGCACGGCGGCCGTGGTCTGCGGATGGTCCGGCTGCCGGAGCATCCGCACCGTGGCGATCTCGTCGCCGTCGAAGGTGACTTCGACCTGCACCGGCCCCTTCTCGGTGTCGACGGTGGCCCCCGGCACCACCGTGGAGGTGGTCCCGCCCGACGACGAGACGGAGGGCGTCGAGGCGGGCGCCGCGGCGGCCGGGGACGACCCGGTGTCGTGCGAGGGGGCGTAGCGCCACAGGGGGATCAGGCCCGCGACGCTCAGGACGAGGACGGGTATGGCTCGCTTCACGGCAGTCTCCTCGTCATCCGGCCAGGCTGAAGCGTTCGAAGTGGGTCTGCGGCCCGGGCACGCCCAGCTCGCGCAGGCTGCCGAGGACGGCGTTCATCATCGGCGGCGGGCCGCACAGGTAGACGTCCCGGTCGGCGATGTCCGGCACCAGCCGCGCCAGCTCCCGCGGCGCCAGCCGGTCGGGCACGGGCGGGCCGGTGACCAGGTGCAGCTCGGCGCCCCGGGCGAGCGCGAGGTCGCGCAGTTCGTCGTGGAGGACGGCGTCCCTCTCCGTGGACACCCGGTGGATCACGACCGCGTGGCCGTGCAGTTCCTCCAGCAGGGCCCGGATCGGCGTGACACCGACGCCACCGGCGATGAGCACGGCGTCGGGGCGGGTGCGGTGCAGGGTGGTGAAGGCGCCGTAGGGGCCCTCGGCGAACACGCGCGTGCCGGCCTTCAGGTGCCGCAGGGCCGCGCTGCCGTCACCGGCCCGCTTGGCGGTCAGGCGCAGCGTACGGCCGTCGGGGGCGGCGGACAGGGAGAACGGGTTCGCCTGCCACCAGCGGTCCTTCGTCAGGAACCGCCACAGGAAGAACTGCCCGGCCCGGGCGGGCAGCCGGTCGAGGTCGCGGCCGGTGATGTAGACCGACACGACGTCGTCGCTCTCGGGGACGACCGCCGTCACCCGGAGCCGGTGGCGGAGGTTGCGCCACAGCGGCAGCACCAGCCGGCCGGCGCACACCGAGGCCAGGGCCAGACCCCACACGCCGTACCAGTAGGCCGTCGCCACCGGCGACGAGGCGAACGTCGCCCCCGCGGCGACCTGGTGCGTGAACGCCAGCACCACCGCCACATAGGTGTACAGGTGGATGAAGTGCCAGGTCTCGTACGCCAGTCGGCGCCGGGCGCAGCGGGCCGAGACCGCGCCGACCACGACGATGATCGCCAGGGCGACGATCGCCCGCAGCACGCCCTCGACGGTCTCGGCGAGGTCCACCAGCTGGTTCACCGGGTCCAGCGACGAGGACCGCGCGTAGCCGAAGACGATGAACACGGCGTGCGACAGCAGCAGCCACAGCACCGAGAAGCCGGTCCAGCGGTGGAGGGACGTCAGCCGGTCCATGCCGATCCGCCGGTCGAACCACGGCAGTCGCGCCACCAGCAGCAGCTGGAACGCCATCAGCAGCGCCGCGTACAGCCCGGTCAGCCGGCCCAGCACGATCAGCGCGTTCGAGGCGAATCCGGCCTGCGCGAAGAACACGGCCACCACGACGGCGTTCGCCGGCAGCACCGCGTACAGGCCGGTGCGGCCCACCACTGAGGGGCGCACGCCCGGGCGGGTCGCCGCGGGGGGTTGTCGGAGGGTCGTCACGGTCGGCAGCTCCTCGATCGGCTCCTGGGACACCGAGCTTGGCGCGGGGGAGCTGTCGGGAAGCTGTCGCCCGGCTTTCGGGTCTCTATCGATCCCGCGGGGAGGAGGCAGGTGGCTATGGCGGCACGGGCCGCGTGCAGCACTATGAGCTCGTGGAGAAAGTACGACTTCTCGTCGTCGACGACGACCCGCCCATCGCCGATCTCGTCGCGACCGTCGCCCGCTACGAGGGCTGGGAGGCGGCCACGGCGTACACCGGCGAGGACGCGCTGAAGCGGGCCGCCGAGTTCCACCCGGACATCGTGGTGCTGGATCTGATGCTGCCCGGCGTGGACGGCTTCGGCGTCCTGGACCGGCTGCGCGCCTCCGGCACGATGGTGCCGGTGGTGTTCCTCACCGCGCGCGACGGCGTCGCCGACCGGGTCGCCGGCCTCACCCGGGGCGGCGACGACTACCTGGTCAAGCCGTTCGCCGTGGAGGAGCTGATGGCCCGGCTCCGGACCGTGCTGCGGCGCAGCGCCGGGCCCGCCTCCCAGCGGTCCGTGCTCCGGGTCGGCGACCTCACGATGGACGAGGACACCCGTCAGGTGCGGCGCGGCGCGAGGCTGCTGTCGCTGACCCCGACCGAGTACGAGGTGCTTCGCTACCTCATGCGCAAGTCGCCCACCGTGCTCACCAAGGCGCAGATCCTCGACCACGTGTGGGAGTACGGCTTCGGCGGGCGCTCCAACGTCGTCGAGCTGGTCGTCAGCCGGCTGCGCCGCAAGCTCGACGAGACCGACGACGGCGCCGCCGAACTGATCCACACCGTGCGCGGTTTCGGGTACGTGCTGCGGCAGGCCGCCGAGTGATCGCCCGGCTGCGCCGGGCCTACCGCCGCATGCGGCTCGGCACCCGGCTGGCCCTCGGCCTCGGCGCCCTGTCCCTGGTCGTGTTCGCCGTCGTCGGCACGGCCCTGACCACCTCCATGCGGGACTACCTGTCGGCCCAGCTCGACACCCAGCTCGCACAGGCCCAGATCGCCCAGTCCAAGAGCATCGCGGACTACGGCACCCTCTCGGGCAAGAAGTACTACAGCTGGTTCTACGCCGTGTACGACGTGTCGGACGGCACGCCCGAGCTGCGCAGGCCCGAGGACCCGGCCGATCTCCCCAAGGACGTCGACGACTTCACCTCCCTGGCCCGGGCGCAGACCGCGGCGCACACCGAACTCCTGCGCACCGAGCACCTCCGGGGCGCCGGCTCCTACCGGCTGCGCGCCTGCCAGGTCGAGCCCGGCGTGGTCCTGGTCAGCGCCGCGCCCCTGGCGGACATCGAGGACACCGTCGGGCAGCTGATCACTCTTCAGGTCGTCACCTTCGCCCTCGCGCTGCTCGCCCTGGTCGTGTTCGGCCGGCGGATGCTGCGCCGCGGCCTGAAGCCGCTCAGCGACATGGCGTCCACCGCGCACGGCATCGCCTCGCACGACCTGACCGAGTCGGCGGCCCGGCTGCCGCTGCGCGCCGACGGCCGGGACGGCGGGCCCGAGGTGGACGAACTGCGCACCGCCTTCAACACGATGCTGGAGCACATCGACGACTCCCTCGCCGTGCGCGCCGAGGCCGAGCAGCGGCTGCGCCGCTTCGTCGCCGACGCCTCGCACGAACTGCGCACGCCGCTGATGTCGGTGCGCGGTTACGCCGACCTCTTCCAGTACGCCGCGGCCAACGCCCCCGAGGAACGCGACCGGCACCTGGCCCGGCTGCGCGCCGAGGCCGCCCGCATGGGCATCCTCCTGGACGACCTGCTGCTGCTCGCCCGGCTGGACGCCGCGGAGGTGGAGGCGCCGCTGCGGCTGCGGGACGCCGACCTGGTGGAGCTGGTGGGCCAGGCCGCGGACGCCTTCCGCGCGGGCCGGCCGGACCATCCGCTGACGGTCCTCGCGGGTCCGGGGCCGGTGCGGCTGCCGATGGACCCGCTGCGCATCCGCCAGGTCGTCGACAACCTCCTGACCAACGCCGCGGTGCACACCCCGGCCGGCACGAAGGTGTCGGTGGAGGTGGCCGTCGTGCCCGGCGCCGCCGAGGTGCGGGTCGCCGATGCCGGGCCGGGCATCCCGCCCGACGACCGGGACCGGGTCTTCGACCGCTTCTACCGCGTCGACAAGGCCCGCAGCCGCGACCGCGGCGGCAGCGGGCTCGGTCTCGCGGTCGCCCAGTCGCTGGTCCGCGCCCACGGCGGCCGCATCGAGCTGACCAGCACACCGGGGGCGACGGTGTTCACCGTGCGCCTGCCCGTGAAGCACGTACGCCCTGCGGACCGGTGACAGGCGCCCTCTAGACTCGTCCGGAAACAGCCCGTACGACCATGGCCAATGCTTCCGCCAACCCGAAGGGCTCCGGCGCCTTGATACGGATCGAATCAGTCACCAAGCGGTACCCGGACGGCACGGTGGCTGTCGACCGGCTGTCCCTGGAGATACCCGACCGCTCCATCACCGTCCTCGTCGGACCCTCGGGCTGCGGTAAGACGACCACCCTCCGGATGATCAACAGGATGGTCGAACCGAGCGAGGGAACGATCCTCCTCGACGGCGAGGACATCCAGCGCCGCCCCGTCACCACCCTGCGCCGGTCCATGGGGTACGTCATCCAGAACGCCGGCCTCTTCCAGCACCG
This sequence comes from Streptomyces tuirus, assembly GCF_014701095.1. Classification (NCBI taxonomy): domain Bacteria; kingdom Bacillati; phylum Actinomycetota; class Actinomycetes; order Kitasatosporales; family Streptomycetaceae; genus Streptomyces; species Streptomyces tuirus. The sequence continues at coordinate 6,019,505 of NZ_AP023439.1, forward strand.
CACGATCCTCGACAACATCGCCACCGTGCCCCGCGTGCTCGGCTGGGGCAAGCAGAAGGCCCGGGCACGGGCGGCCGAGCTGATGGAGCGCGTGGGCCTCGACGCCGCGCTCGCCAAGCGGTACCCGTACCAGCTCTCCGGCGGCCAGCAGCAGCGCGTCGGCGTGGCCCGGGCGCTCGCCGCCGACCCGCCCGTACTGCTCATGGACGAGCCGTTCTCGGCCGTCGACCCGGTCGTCCGCAAAGGACTCCAGGACGAACTGCTGCGCATCCAGGACGAGTTGGGCAAGACCATTGTGTTCGTCACCCACGACATCGACGAGGCGATCAAACTCGGCACGACGGTCGCCGTGATGCGCGAGGGCGGCCACCTCGCCCAGTACGCGCCCCCGGCCGAGCTGCTGTCCCACCCCGCGGACGCCTTCGTCGAGGACTTCCTCGGAGCCGACCGCGGCATCCGGCGGCTGTCGTTCTTCCCCTCCGCCGAACTCCCCCTGACCACCGGCCCGGTGATCCCGGTGCACGCCACCGCCGAGCAGATCACCGCCGCGGGCGCCGCCTGGCTCCTGGTCACCGACGGCGAGGGACGGCCCCTCGGCTGGGCCGAGCCGGACGACCTGACCGCAGGCGACATCGACCCCGCCCGGCTCCAGGCGCTCGGCCGGCCCTTCGTCCCCGGCACCGACTCCCTGCGGGCCGCCCTCGACTGCGCCGTGCTCTCCCCGTCCGGCTGGGCCGTCGCCGTGGACGACACCGGCCGGACGACCGGCGTGGTCGCGCAGCAGACCATCGGCGAGGCCATCCGCAGCGCCCACGCCGGCCACACCGACGAGGCCAGGGTCGCGTCGTGAACGGCTTCTTCGACATCCCGAGCGACCTCCAGCACAGCTACGCCGGCCTGATCGGACTGCATCTGCGCGAGGCCCTGCTGCCCGTCCTGGCCGGGCTGCTGCTCGCCCTGCCGCTCGCCCAGCTCTGCGTCCGCTTCCGCTGGCTGTACCCGCCGGTGCTCGGCGCGACCACCATCCTCTACGCCGTCCCCTCGCTGGCCTTCTTCGTGGTCCTCATCGACTACACCGGCCAGACCGAGCTGACCGTGATGATCCCGCTGGCCGTGTACAGCCTCGTGGTGCTCGTGCCGGCCATCGTCGACGGAGTGCGGTCCGTGCCGCAGGAGACCCTGGCCGCGGCCACCGCCATGGGGTTCGGCCCCGTACGCCGTTACGCGCAGGTGCAGTTGCCGATCGCCGTGCCCGCCATCATCGCCGGGCTCAGGGTCGCCACCGTCTCCAGCATCTCCCTGGTCAGCGTCGGCACCCTCATCGGCAACCAGGGCGCCCTCGGCAACCTGCTCGCCGACGCGCAGAAGTACGACCGGCCCGAGCTGGCCGTGAACTCCGTGATCACGACGGCCGTCCTGGCCATCCTGTGCGACGCCCTGCTGGTGCTGCTCCGCGTCGCGCTGACCCCGTGGATGCCGAACGGCAGCCGCAGGCGCCCGAAGCCGAGCACGCGGCAGCAGCTGCCCGCCCCCCAGGACGTGACCCGGTGAACGTACTCAACTTCGTCAACGCCTTCTTCAGCGACGGCGCCCACTGGCACGGCTACGACGGCATCCCCCAACGCCTGCTCGAACACGTCCAGTACTCGGTCCTGGCCCTCGCCCTCGCCGCCGCGATCGGGCTGCCCATCGGCCTGCTGACCGGGCACACCGGGCGGGGCGGCAACGCCCTCGCGTTCATCGCCACCGCCGCCCGCGCGCTGCCCAGTTTCGGCCTGCTGGTGCTGATCGTCATCGTGATGGGCTTCGGCCTGCTGCCCGTGATGATCCCCCTGGTCGTCCTCGCCGTGCCGCCGATCCTGGTGACCACCTACGAAGCGGTCCGCACCGTCGACCCGTCCCCGGTGGACGCCGCGCGCGGCATGGGCATGCACGAGTCGCGGATCCTCTTCCAGGTGGAACTGCCGGTCGCGCTGCCGCTGATCCTGAGCGGTCTGCGCTCGGCGGCCATCCAGATCGTCTCGACGGCCACCATCGCCGCCTACGTGAGCCTGGGCGGCCTCGGCCGGTACATCGTCGACGGGCTCTACCAGCGCGACTACGAGAAGGTGGTCGGCGGCGCCACCCTCGTGGCCGTCCTGGCCCTCGTCACGCTGGCGCTGTTCTGGGCGGCGGGCCGGGTGGCCGTGTCACCAGGAGTGCGCAGACGCTGAGGCCCGGCCCCGGGTCTGTAACAAACCGTGACCAGCACGCTCTTGACTGATCACAAAGCGGCTGGATTGGATCGTTGAATGACATCTACCGCGAAGAGCAGCAGGTCCAGGACGAGGCACACCGGCGCGGCGGCCGTCGCGCTCACCGCCGCTGCGGCGCTGCTCGCGGGCTGTTCGTCCGGCGACTCCTCCGACAACCCCCTGGCCGGCGAGAAGGCGAAGGCCGGCACCGTCGTCGTCGGCTCCAACAACTTCGCCGAGAGCACCCTGCTCGCCGACATCTACGGCGAGGCACTCAAGGCCAAGGGCCTCAAGGTCTCGTACAAGCACAACATAGGCAGCCGCGAGACGACGTACGGGCTGATGAAGAACGGCTCCGTCACCGTGCTGCCGGAGTACAACGGCTCGCTGCTGGCCTATCTCGACCCCAAGGCCGAGCAGAAGTCCGTTGAGGCGGTGAACGCGGCCGTCAAGGCCAAGCTGGACAAGAAGCTGACGCTGCTGAAGTCGTCGCCGGCCGAGGACAAGGACTCGGTCAGCGTGAACGCCGCGACCGCGAAGAAGTACAAGCTCACCTCCTCCTCCACCCTCGCCGACCTCAAGGAGGCCGCCCCGGAGCTGGTGATCGGCGGTTCCCCCGAGTTCCAGACCCGGCAGCAGGGCCTCAAGGGCCTGAAGTCCGTGTACGGCCTGGAGTTCAAGTCCTTCAAGGCGCTCGACGCGGGCGGCCCGCTGACCCAGGCGGCGCTGACCAGGAACACCGTCCAGGCCGCGGACCTCTTCACCACGGACCCGACCATCGTGAAGGAGAAGTTCCTCGTCCTGAAGGACCCGGACAACTTCTTCGGGTTCGCCAACGTGACCCCGCTGGTCAACAAGAGCGGTCTGCCGCAGAAGGGCGTCGACGCACTCGACGCGGTCTCCGCCAAGCTGGACACCAAGACGCTTCTGGAACTCGACGCGCAGGTGCAGCTGGAGAAGAAGGACCCGCTGGACGTGGCGACGGCGTGGCTGAAGTCGGCCGGCCTGAACTGACGGGCCGCTGACCACCGGACCCGGGCGGCGGGAACCGCCCGGGCCGGTACTCCCGGCGGCCGGCCCCTACGCCTGCACCGCCGACGCGATCAGCTGGTCGATCAGGGCGATCAGCACGTCCCGGCACGACTCCCGGTCCCGGGCGTCGCACAGCAGCACCCGCACGTGCTCCGGCACCGCGAGCGCCTCCCTGATGTCCTCCGGCGGATACGGGTGTTCGCCGTGGAAGCCGTTGACCCCGACGACGAACGGGATCTTCCGGCGCTCGAAGAAGTCGATCGCCGCGAAGCTCGACTCGGGCCTGCGCACGTCGACCAGGACCACCGCGCCGAGCGCGCCGAGCGCCAGGTCGTTCCACATGAACCAGAACCGCTGCTGCCCCGGCGTGCCGAACAGGTACAGCACCAGGTCCCGGCTGATGGTGATCCGGCCGAAGTCCAGGGCCACGGTGGTGGCCCGCTTCTCCTCGATGCCGTCGAGGTCGTCGACGCCCAGACCGGCCATGGTCAGGGGTTCCTCGGTGCGCAGCGGGACGATCTCGCTGACCGACCCGACCATGGTGGTCTTGCCGACGCCGAAGCCCCCGGCGATGAGGATCTTGACCGTGTCGGGTGCCGAAGACGCGTCAGGGGCAAGGTCAGAGCCGGCCAAGGCCGTCCCTCACTTTCTGCAGCAGGTCCAGGTCCGGAGTGGTACGGGAGACGAGGCGCGGCGGGCGGACGGTGATGCGGCCCGCCTCCAGCAGGTCGCAGAGCAGGATGACGACCACGCTCACCGGCAGGTCGAGCCGGGCGGCCACCTCCGCCACCGCGACCGGCTCCGCGCACAGCCGCAGGATCCGGGAGTGCTCGGGCTGGCACCGGGCCACCGTGACGGGCGGCGGATCGACCGCCGTGACCGTCGAGATGAGCGTGAAGTCGGCGCGGCTGGGCCGCGTCCGGCCGCCGGTCAGAGCGAACGGCCGGACGAGCCGCCCCGCCGGATCACCTACGTCCACCTCACACGCCGGGATCGACGACGAGGCCGGCCGTGCCCCGCGGCGCCGCGCTGAGGTGCTCGCCGATCTTCTTCACCAGCATGTTCATCTGGTACGCCACCACCCCGACATCCGCGCCCGGCCCGGTCAGCACGACCAGATGCGCACCGGGACCGGCGGAGGTCAGGATCAGATAGCTGTTGGCCATCTCGATGAGCGCCTGGCGCACCGGACCGCCCCGGAAGTCCATGCTGACGCCCTTGCTGAGGCTCATCAGCCCGGACGCGGTCGCCGCGAGCCGCTCGGCGTCGTCGCGCAGGAAACCGGTGGACTTGCTGACCACCAGGCCGTCCTCCGAGAGCACCACGGCCTGGTTCACGTCGGCGACCCGCTCCACGAGGCCGGTCAGCAGCTGGTCGAGCTGGGTGTGCGTGGCGGGGATGGGGCGTGTCATGGGGGTGTCCTTCGTCAGCGGTCGGCGGGCGGAGTCGAGGGGACGGGGCCGGCGGCCTGCCGGGGGACGGCGGCCACCTCCTCGTCGTGGGGCGGCTCGGCGTCGTCGTCACGGGCCCGGAGCGTGCCGCGCTGGAAGCCGGCCAGGGAGGACGCGGCGGCCTCCGCGGAGAAGTCGTCGAGGGAGCCGGCGTCCTCGGCGGGCGCGGGCTCCTCCCGCAACTCCTCCACCAGACTGGTCTGCGGCACCCTGCGGGGGAGCGGGGCGAGACCGTCCCCGCGGGGGACGACCTCGCGCGCGGCGGACGGCGCGGCGGAGGCGGTGCGGGCCGTGACGAGGGGCCGGGGCTCGCGGGCGGACCCGGCGGCGCGTTCGGCCTCCCCTCCGGGGCCCCCTGCGGTTGCCCCTCCGGTCGTCCCTCGCGCGTCGGCGCGCTGCGGCGATCCGCCCGGCCCGGCGTCCTTCGCACCCCGTCCGTCCACCGCCACCAGCCCGTCCTCCGGGGTGTCGCCGTCCTTCGCGTTCTCCCGCACCACGATCTCGTGCGGGATCAGCACGATCGCGGTGGTCCCGCCGTACGGCGACGAACGCAGGGTGACGGCGACGCCGTGCCGGTGGGCCAGCTGGGCGATCACGAACATGCCGAGGCGCAGGTCGTCGGCGAGGGCCACCACGTCGAACTGCGGGGGCACCGCCAGCTGTTCGTTGAAGGACGCGTAGTCCTCCTCCGACATGCCGAGGCCGCGGTCCTCGACCTCGACGGCCAGGCCCTTGGCCACCATGCCGGCCCGTACCGTCACGGGGCTCGGTGCGGGGGAGTACGCGGTCGCGTTGTCGATGAGCTCGGCCAGCAGGTGGATGACGTCGGCGACCGCGGGCGGCGCGACGGACACCTCCTCCTCGGTGAGCACCTCCACCCGCTGGTACTCGGCGACCTCACCGACCGCGCTGCGCAGGATGTCCATGAGGGCCACCGGCTCGGTCCAGCTGCGGCCGGGCCGTTCGCCGCTGACGATGACGAGGTTCTCCTCGTAGCGGCGCAACTGGCTGGCCGTGGAGTCCAGTTCGTACAGGCCCTTGAGGATGTCGGGGTCGGTGTGCTCGCGCTCCAGCGTGTCGAGCTTGCTCAGCTGGAGGTTGACCAGGTTCTGGCTCTGCCGGGCGATGCCCAGGATGATCTTCTGGAAGCCGCGCCGGGTGTCGGCGAGTTCGACCGCGGTGTGCACGGCCGTGCGCTGGGCGGTGTTGAACGCCCGGGCCACCTGGCCGAGTTCGTCATGGCCGTAGTCCAGCTCGGGCGTCGCCGACTCCGGGTCGACCGTCTCGCCCCGGTCCAGCCGTGCCACCACGTCGGGCAGCCGCTCCTGCGCGAGGCTGACCGCGGCCCGGCGCAGGCCGCGCAGCCGCAGGGACAGCGAGCGGGTGATCCGCCAGGACATGCCGACGCACAGCAGCAGCGCGAACAGCCCGGCGGTGCTCAGCAGCGCCGCCTTGAGCAGCAGGGCGTCGGCCTTGTCGGCACTGCGCTCCAGCAGCCCCGCCGTCTGCTGCTCGATGAGGCCCGCGTACTGGTCGGACAGCGTGTCCATGGCGGCGGACCACCGCTTCTGCGCGTCGGGCAGGGCGATCCGGCCGGCGGAGCCGCCGGCGTTGCGCGAGGCCAGCACCTGGTCCTCGACGGACTGCAGCGTCTGCCACTCGCGGCTCACCAGGATCCGCTCGGTCTGCGTCTTGGCGTCGCCCGTCAGCTGCGGCAGGACCTGGTCCTGGACCAGCCAGCGCCGGGTGTTCACCAGCTCCGTGAACTGCGTCCAGGCCCGGTCGTCCAGGTGCCCGGTCGGCCAGGCCAGCGTCAGTTGAGCGTCCTCCCGCGAGACCAGCTCCGCCGCGTGCTCCAGACCGACCAGCGGGCCGGCCTGCGAGGTGAGGTCGCCGTCGTCGACCTGCGACAGCTCCTGGAAGGCGTGGATCTGGTCGTCGATGATCGACGAGTAGTGGTCCAGCGCCTGCTGCGCGGTGATGTCGGTCGGGTTGTCCACCTGGTCCCGGTAGTACTCCAGGCTGCCCACCGAGCCCAGCACCGAGTACAGCCGGTCGGATATGCGCGAGGGCGCCTTCTCGATCTCGTCGGCGTGCTCGACCAGCTTGGCGACCGCCTTGTCGGTCTCCGCGCGCTGCCTGTCGATGGCTGCCCGGGAGCCCTTCGGCGTGGCCAGCCAGGCGGCCGACAGGCTGCGTTCCCGCTGCAGCGCCAGCGTCGCGTCGGTGCCCATGGCGCCGGTCGACCGGCTGAGGTCGGTCTGGTCGCGCAGCCGGAGGCTCTCCGAGAACATCTGGATCGTCGTCACACCCCACATGGCGGCGAGGGTGACGCTGGGCACGAGGGCCAGGAGCACCAGGGAGAGGCGTATGGAACCGAGACGGCGCCGGGCACCTGTCCGTCGAGACATCGTCGTCCTAGGGCGATCAGCGGGCGGTGAGGAGCGGGGAGGCGGAGCGGTCGGGGGGTGTGGGGGACGGGCGCGGGGGTGGTGCCGTCCCTGGCACGGCACATGGGATGGGCAGGATGTTATCCGTACAAGTGGACGTGCGGGCCGGGCCTGACCGAATCTTTGGCGACACCGTCACAGGAAGTGTCCGGTCACCGGGTTCCGGCGGCCGCGAACCGCGCCACGGCGGACACGTTCGACCTCGTCACGAAGGCGGGTCCGGTGAGCACCGGGGCCGTTCCGCCGCCGCTGACGTTGCCGTTGGTCCGGTACAGCCACAGGGCGTCCACCGCGAGATAGCCCTGGAGGTAGGGCTGCTGGTCCACGGCGAACTGCACGTCGCCGTCCTTGACCGCCTTCACCAGGTCCTTGTTCAGATCGAAGGTGGCGACCTTCGCCCGGCTGCCGGACTGCCGCACGGCCTCGACGGCGCTCAGGGCGAACTGGGCGCCGTTGGTCACGACCTCGTCGATGCTCGAGTCCTGCCGCAGCCGGGAGGCGATCGTGGCGGTCACCGCGTCCGGGTCGGTGCCGTCCACGTACAGGTTGTCGGTCTGTCCGCGGAAGGTCTTGCGCACCCCCGCGCAGCGGGCCTCCAGTGCGACGTTGCCCCGCTCGTGCACCACGCACAGGGCGTGCTCGGCCTTGAGGTCGTCCAGCTTGTCGCCGACGGCCCGGCCCGCGACGGATTCGTCCTGGCCGAAGTACTCCAGGAGCCCGGTCGGACGCCAGGCGTCGATACCGGAGTTGAGCCCGACGACCGGAATGCCGGCCGCCTTGGCCTGGGCGACCGGACCGCGCATCGCCGCCGGCTTGGCCAGGGTCACCGCGATGCCGTCGGCCTTGTCACGGACCGCGTCCCGCACCAGATCGGCCTGCGCTGCCGGGTCCGCGTCACCGACGTACGTCAGGTCGACACCGTCCTTGGCGGCCGCCGCCTCGGCACCCCTGCGCACCAGGTCCCAGAAGGCGTCCCCCTGGCCGCCGTGCGTCACCAGGGTGACCCTCATCCCGCCGCCCGGCCCGCCCGCCGCGTCGTCGGCCGCGCCGAGCGCGGAGCAGCCGGACACCAGCAGGCACAGGGCGGACGCCAGGGCTGCGACACTGCGGCGTCTGACGGAGGTGTGTGGCGGGGGAGCAGTCTTCATGAGGGGCGGACCTCGCTGTGCGGCCGAGCAAGAGCAGGGTGAGAGTGCAGGCGGGGCCGCAGGGTGCACCGGGCGCATGACTCTCGCTGGCCCGGAGCCAACCGTGTGTGACCACCGGTCGTCAAGTGAGCAGCCACATGCCGTGAGTTGGTGCTGCCGCATCGTGATGATCTGTCCGGCCGGTCGAACGAGGATCGCCGCGGATGCTCTCACCTCGGCTTTCCGTACCGTCCGTGCGGTTCGCCCAGGCCGGGCGGACCGGCGTGACGGCGGCGGAAAGTGAGCGCGGCGGAGGGTCCGATCCGCCGGCCTCGTCCGCCCGGCCGCACATCGTCCGGACGCAGCCCAGGGCGAGAGCGACGTGACCGGGCTCGCCGAGCGGATCGGCGGGGCCCTGCCCGCGGTCAGCCGGCACCTCACCGAGCTGGAGCCGGCCGGAGGGCGCCGTAGAGCGATTCCCGGGGCACGGCGCCCGCCGCGGGCGCCGTAGAGCCGACTCCCAGGACACGGCGCCGCCGCGCCGCCCGTCAGCCCGTCAGAACCGGCAGCGACCGATGGCCGTGCGAGATGAAGGAGTCCACCGGCGGCAGCCCTTCCTCCGGCGCTGCGAGAGCCAGGCCGGGGAATCGCGCGAAGAGCGCGGGCAGGGCCACCCGCGCCTCCAGCCGCCCGAGCGGGGCGCCGAGGCAGTGGTGGACGCCGTATCCGAAGGCCAGATGATCCTTCGAAGCCCGTGTGACGTCGAAGACGGCGGCGTCCGGGCCGTGCTGCTGCGGGTCGCGTCCGGCGGCGGCGTACGCGGCGAGGATCGCCTCTCCCTTGCGGATCACCGCGCCGTCCGGGCCGCCCAGTTCCCCGAGGGGCAGGTCCTCGACCGCGTACCGCAGCGGCAGGCTGGCCACCGGCGCCTCGGCCCGCAGCGTCTCCTCCACGACGTCGTCCCAGGAGGCCTGCCCACCGAGGACGAGCGCGAGCTGGGCGGGGTGGCCGAGCAGCGCGTGGACGGCGTTGTCGAGCAGGTTGACCGTCGTCTCGTGACCGGCGCTGATGACCAGCATCAGCGTGTCGAGCAGCTCCTGCTCGCTGAGCCGTGTGCCGCCGTCCTCCTCGCGGGCCGAGATCAGCGCGGAGGTCAGGTCGTCACCGGGCGCCGCCCGCTTCGCGGCGACCAGTTCGCCGAGGACGGCGTAGAACCGGGCGTAGATGTCGGCGACTTCGTCCGGTTCCGCCGAGGTGTGGAAGACGCCGTCCACCACGATCCGCAACTCGGCGCCCAACTCCTGTGGCAGGCCGAGCAGTTCGCCGATGACCCGGATGGGCAGCGGGTAGCAGAACTCCTCCCGCAGGTCGACCGCGCGGCCTCCGGCCCCCGCCTCTTCGACGTGGTCGAGGAGCGTCGCGGTGATCTCCTCGATGCGGGGCCGCAGCGCGGTGGTGCGGCGGGCGGTGAACGCCTTGGAGACGAGGGTGCGCAGGCGTTTGTGCTCGGTGCCGTAGGCCGTGAACATGTTCCGCACCGCGACCCAGGTGTACAGCGGCCAGTCCGGCGAGACCTCGCCGTCGATCCAGCGCTGCCAGTGCCGGCGGGGGTCCTTCGACACCCGCGGGTCGGTGAGCAGCCGCTTCAGGAGCGGGGCGCTGCTGATCGCCCAGGCCGGGACACCGTGGGGGAGTTCGACGGGCGTGACGGGTCCGCGCTCACGGATGCGGGCGGCCTCGCCGTGGATGTCGCGGCCGGTCGGGTCGATCACCATCGGGTGGCTGAACTCCATCGGAACTCTCCCTGGGCTGACGGCTGTTCGCGGAGCGCGCGCAAGCCCGGCGGGCGAGCGCGCGAGACGTCCAGCCAAGTGGCCGCGGCCGGGCCGCGCCAGGGGGCCGAGGATCCATGACCTGATTCAGGCGGTCCGGCCGGCCTCCCGCTCCAGGGGCCGCGCCACGGCCTTCGCGGCCCTGGCCTCCTTCCGGCGCCGCCTGCGGCTGACGCGGGGTTCCTGGTCCGGGAGCCAGCCGAAGGCGAGGCAGCTGCCGGTCACGCCCAGGAGCAGGCCGATGAAGAAGCCGCCCAGGTTGGAGGTCAGCCAGGTGCCGAGGGAGACCAGCACCCCGATGACCGAGTAGAACAGGCGCTGGGCGGGGTTGAGGAGGATCAGCACGCCGCACAGCAGCATCACGACCGGCAGCAGGTAGCCGGCCAGGCCCTGCATGCCGACGTGCACGATGACGTCCAGCGACGCCTTCAGCGTGAGCAGGACCTCCACCCCGCCGAGGGCGAGCAGCAGCCCGCCCCAGAAGGGACGGGCGGCCCGCCACTGCCGGAAGGCGGGCCGGACCCCCTCGCGTGGCATCAGCACCCCGATCCGCTGAAGCCCAGCTTCAGACCGGGCAGCTTGAACACGCCTGCGGTGGTGGCGTAGTTGGTCTGCCGCAGGTCGGCGATGTGCACGGTGTCGGACTGCTGGCTGAACACGCCCTTCGGCCCGCGGCCGTTCGGCCCTGCCTTGTCGAGCGTGCCGGCGTCGTTGCCGATCTCGATGTTGGTGAACGCGGCGTCGCCGGTCAGCTCGGTCGAGTCGGTCGTCAGGTCGCTGGCACGGACCTTCTGAGCCCCCTCACCCGCCCTGATGACCAGGTTCGTGCCGCCGAGGTCCACGCTCTGGCACAGCTTGGAGAGCGTCGCGTTCTTGATCACGGACGTGACGACCAGCACCTGACCGCCGGTGTCACCCGCGTTGGGGCTGCCCTCGGCCATCTCGTCCAGGCCGCCGAACTGTGCGAAGCCGGTGCCGTCCAGCTCGGTCGCGGTGACCGTGAACGGCATGCCGGAGATGGCGAACTGCACACCCAGCGCCCCTTGGGCCGTGAGGACCGCGAGGCCCGCGGCGGCCAGGGTGGCCGGTACCGCCATCACCGCGGCCCGGCGCGCCCGGACCCGCCCGCGTCGCGCGGGAGCGGCACTGGCGTCCGGGGCGGCGGCGCCGTCCGGTCTTTCGGGGGTGTGCCCGGCGGGGGAGGTCATGTCTGCTCCAGGTGCGTGTCGGTGCGGATCGGACGTCGGTGGCACGTTGCCCTGGCGCGGACATCGACCGCGTGCGTACGTCTCCCGCAACCCCCGGCGGTTGCAAGGGCTTTCTCGTCACGCCGCAGTAGCCATCGGTGAAGTTACCGGCGGTTACATGAAGGGTCAAGGGAAGTGTGGACAAAGAGTGTTCCTTGTGCGCCGCGGGTGAGCAGCCCCTCTCCCGAAACGCTCATCTCGCGCACAACTCCCTTGCTGAGCCTTGACGTTGACGGATACTCAGGTCTACAACTCTCCTCGTCCCACCGGATCCGTGGCGCCGGATCCGCCACGCGGCACGTCCATGTGTCCCGGACCCGCCCGTCCCGGTACGGGCAACTCGTCGCCCGGTGCGTCCGCACGGGCTTTCCATGCCCGAGTCCCCCGCCACGGCATGGCCGCCTTCCCTGGAGCCGTGCCACCAGCCACCCCCCGCCCGGCCCGGCCGGAGGTCCCTTCCCGTGTGGGCCTCCGGCCGGTGCCGGCCTGCCGTTGCCGGCCCGTCACGTACGGAGAAGGCGTGACGAGCCGGCAACGGCGGACGCCCGGCAGCGCCCCCACCCCCCCGCCATGGAAATCGGCAGCACTCCCCACCCCTTCACCCCCCACCATGGAAAGAGGTACACCCGCATGCGTACGCGCACCCTCCTCGCCCTGACCGCCGCCGTCGCCGCCCTGGGCCTCGGCGCCCCCGCCTCCGCCGCCGACACCCCCGTGCTGACCACAGCCGACGGCGCGGCCGTCGCGGTCGGCGACGCCCTCGACGCGTCCCTGGCGAGCGGCACCGCCGCCACCTTCTACTCCAGCGCGACCGGCACCAGCGGCATCTCCTGCACCCAGTCGGCGTTCTCCGCCACCGTCACCGACAACCCGGCCGCCCCCGGTACCGCCACCGAGACCCTGACCAAGCACAGCTTCGACACCACCGGCTGTACCACCAACGTCGTCGGAGTGACCGGCGTCAGCGGCATCACCGTCGACAACCTGCCCTACACCACCAGCGTGTCCTCCGGCGGCACCGTCTCCGTCACCCCGGCCGCCGGCTCCACCGTCCAGTCCACGGTCAAGCTGCGCACCCTGCTCGGCACCATCACCTGCGTCTACCAGGCCCCCGGCCTGAGCGGCACGGCGAGCAACGCCGACAACAGCATCTCCTTCACCAACCAGCAGTTCACCAAGGTGTCCGGCTCGTCGCTCTGCTTCGCCAACGCCTTCTTCACCGCCACGTACGCCCCGGTGACCAAGGGCGGCGTCGCCGTCAACGTGAACTAGGGCAGCGGGAGCGGTAGTTCAGCGTCGCCGTAGCCGTACGGCGAGGGCGGCGCCGCCGGTGAGCAACAGCACCGCCGCGGCGCCGCCCGCCAGCACGGGCGCGGACGGGCCGGAAGCCGGAGAGGACGTACTGGCCAGTGGCGTCTCGTCGCCACCCCGGGGCCGCGCGCCGGGGGAGTCCTGCACGGCAGGGCTCGCCGCCGGCTCCTCCTTCTCCGGCTCCGTCGTCTGCCCGGGCTCCTTCTGCCCGGGCTCCTTCTTCTTCTGCTCGGGTTTCTCCTCGGGCTGCTGCTCCTTCTTCGCCGCCGGGAAGACCACGTCCGAGCACGAGTAATAGGTGTCCGGCGTACTGCTGTTCTGCCAGACCGTGTACAGCACATGCCGCCCGCTCCGGTCGGACGGCAGAGTGACCCGGAAGCGGTACACGCCACCCGTCAGCGCCGGGTCCGTCACCGTGGCGAACGGCTTCTCGGGCAGGTCGGACCAGTTCAGCGGCCCGGCCGGATCGTAGCCGGGCTTCGTCAGATACATCCGGAACGAGCCGGTGTGCGGGATCGTCGAGACGTACCGCATCGTCAGCGTCGCGCCGGGCGTCATCCGCGTCGACGGCCAGTCGGCGCGGGCGAGATCGAGGCCCCGGTAGGCGAGCAGGCCCCCGCTGCACAGCTTGCCGTCCGGGATGACCTCCCGGTCCCGGCCGCCGACGTTCGCCACCCGCAGGTTGTCCCAGGCCGTGAAGGGCGCGCCGTTCGCGGCGACGGCCGCACGGCACGCGGCCGTTCCCGCACGCTCACCACCCTCCGGGGAGCAGGCCACCACCCGGCTCACCGGGTCCGTCGGGGCCCCGTGCGCCCGCGCCGGCCCGGCCGCCCACAGCGGCAGCAGCACGGGGGTCACGAGGGCGGCCGCGAGTGCGGCGCGGTGTGCGGTCGTACGGGGCATCCGGCTGCTCTCCTCGGCCCGGGGCGGCACGTTCGGTAGGGGAGTACGGGAAATCGGCCCGACGCGTTCATCACGCCACGACCTGCTCGAAAAGGGGCCATTGAGCGGTCGACCGCCCGCCATAGAGGGTGTGGTTCCAGCCGGATCGAGGGTTTCCCCCGTATCCCGCTGACCTCCCCTTTGCCTATCGTTCGAGCACTGCTGACCCACAGGTAACCCCGAACGGGTCCGCTCGCACCCCACGCCTGGCCGGCCACCGCGTCGCTCTTCGCTTTTCGAACCACCCCCCTGCGCTTCGACGACGAAGCGAGTCCACCGCCGCTCCGTCCAGCCCGGAGTCCGGCCACGAAAGGCAACGACCGTGCGTACCTCCCCACAGCTCAGACGGAAGCTGATATCCGTCGCCGCAGTCTCCGCCGCCCTGCTGACCGCGGTCCCCGCCTCGGCCGCAGTCGCCCAGGAGGCCGCCCCCCGCCCGGCCGCCCAGACCGAGGCCGCCCCCGGTGTCCAGGCCGAGCGCCTCATCGTCGGCTACAAGTCCGGGGCCAGCGAGGCCACGTCCAACAAGGCGGCGGCCGCCGACGCCGAGTCCAAGGCCGAGAAGACCGGCGAGGACGTCGACTTCCAGCGCCGCCTCGGCACCGGCGCCGCACTCGTCGAGCTGGGCACCCACCCCACCCGTGCCTCCGTCGCCGACGTCGTCGCCCAGTACAAGGCCGACCCGCAGGTCGCCTACGTCGTCCCGGACCGCCTGAACAAGCCGACGGCCGTCACCCCGAACGACACCGAGTACAGCAAGCAGTGGGACCTGTTCGAGTCGACCGCGGGCATGAACGTCCCCGGCGCCTGGGACACCACCACCGGCAGCGGCGTGACCGTCGCCGTCATCGACACCGGCTACGTCACCCACTCCGACCTGGCCACGAACATCGTCGGCGGCTACGACTTCATCTCCGACACCGCCGTCTCCGTCGACGGCAACGGCCGGGACAGCAACCCGGCCGACCCGGGCGACTGGTACAACGCCAACGAGTGCGGCCAGGGCATCGCCGCCTCCGGCTCCTCCTGGCACGGCACCCACGTGGCCGGCACCATCGCCGCCGCCACCAACAACGGCAAGGGTGTCGCCGGTATCGCCCACGGCGCGAAGATCTCCCCGGTCCGCGTCCTCGGCAAGTGCGGCGGCTACGACTCCGACATCATCGACGCCATCACCTGGGCGTCCGGCGGCACCGTCTCCGGCGTGCCCGCCAACACCAACGTGGCCAAGGTCATCAACATGAGCCTCGGCGGGGGCGGCGCCTGCTCCAGCGCCACCCAGAGCGCCATCAACGGCGCTGTGAGCCGCGGCACCTCGGTCGTCGTCGCGGCCGGCAACGAGAACCAGAACGTCTCGAACGCCTCCCCGGCGAACTGCAGCAACGTCATCGCGGTCGCCGCGACCAACCGCTCCGGCAGCCGCGCCTCGTACTCCAACTACGGCTCGCTCGTCGACATCGCCGCCCCCGGCGGTGAGACCCGCACCTCCACCGCCAACGGCATCCTCTCCACGCTGAACTCCGGCACGAAGACGCCGTCGAGCGAGAACTACGCCTACTACCAGGGCACCAGCATGGCCACCCCGCACGTCGCGGGCCTCGCCGCGCTGATGAAGTCGGCCAACTCCGCCCTCACCCCGGCGCAGATCGAGTCGGCCATCAAGGCCAACGCCCGTGCCCTGCCCGGCACCTGCTCCGGCGGCTGCGGCGCGGGCCTCGCGGACGCCGCCAAGACGGTCCAGGCCGTGAAGGGCGGCACGTCCACCGGCACGACGTTCTCCAGCACCGCCGCCGTCGCCATCCCGGACAACGGCGCCGCGATCGAGTCGCCGATCAGCGTCACCGGCCGCAGCGGCAACGCCCCCTCGGCCCTCCAGGTCGGCGTCGACATCACCCACACCTACCGCGGCGACCTCGTCATCGACCTGGTCGCGCCGGACGGGTCGGCGTACCGCCTGAAGTCCGCCGCGGCGGACTCCGCCGACAACGTGAACACCACCTACACGGTGAACGCTTCCAGTGAAGCGGCCAACGGCACCTGGAAGCTGCGCGTCCAGGACACCGCCGCCCAGGACACGGGCACGCTCAACAGCTGGAAGCTGACCTTCTGATCCTCCTTCGGAAACGCTGAACGAGGCGGGCCACAAGCGGGCGGGCCGGCCGGTGCGGATGGGGCACCGGCCGGCCCGCCTTTACGTCTGGCCCCACATCCCTCACAGTTAGATACCGGACGCGCTGTTTTCTTTCACCAGTCGCGCTTGTTTTGCCGGATGTGCACCCGCACTCCGGCACACTGGAGTGATGAGTGCCGTCTCAGGGTGAGTTATCGTGTACGGGCGGTAAAAACAAACGGCATGACCCGTTCATTTCCGTCCCGGGAGAGTTCAGCCGATGGCCAGGCAGTTGCGAGCCGAGCAGACCCGCTCGACGATCATCACGGCCGCCGCTGACCTGTTCGACCGTCGCGGCTACGAATCGACCAGTCTCAGCGACATCGTGGAACACGCGCACGTCACCAAGGGCGCCCTGTACTTCCACTTCGCGGCGAAGGAGGATCTCGCCCACGCGATTCTGGAACTCCAGTCGCACACCGCCCGCCGGCTGGCGACCGAGACCGACAACCGCGGCCACACCTCCTTCGAGGCGCTGATGCGCCTCACGTTCGGCATCACCCGCATGTCCGTCGACGACCCGGTGCTGCGGGCCGGCCTGCGGCTCGCCACCGGCGGGATCCGCCCCCGGCCGCCTCTGAGCCACCCGTTCACCGAGTGGCTGGACATCGTCACGGCCCGGCTCGTCGGGGCGGTCAAGGAGTCCGACGTCCACCCCGACATCGACATCGACGGCGTGGCCCACTCGTTGGTCTGCTTCTTCGTCGGCACCCGCGTCGTCGGCCGCTCCCGCGAGCCCGTGGCACGCCAGCCCCGCCGGACGGCCGAGATGTGGAACATACTCATCCGCGGCCTGGTCCCGGTGACCCGCCGAGCCCGCTATCTGAGCCTGGCGGCACGCCTGGAGCGGGAGATCGCGCCCGTGTGACCCGAGAGCAGGCGGCTCGACCCCTGCGAGGGGCACGCGCGTTACGGTGTGGCCCATGCCCGACACCCCCTCCGCGCCCCTGCTCCTCGGCAACCAGCCGGGCTCCTTCCCCCACAGTGTGCTGGCCGAGCGGCACCCCGCGATCATCAAGCAGGTCCGCGAGGCCTTCCCCTACGAACCCGCGCAGCACCGCGCCCTGGACGAACTGCTCGCCGAGTGCACCGAGGGCGAGATCGAACCCCTCCCGGCCGACGCGCACGACCGGGACCTCTGGGAGGCCTGGGGGCTGCGCGAGTACACGGGCCGGTCCTGGTTCGACGTGCCGTGGCTCTGGTCCGAGAGCTGGTTCTACCGCCGACTGCTCCAGGCCGTGGGCTACTTCGGCCCGGGCCCCTGGCAGGGCATCGACCCCTTCCGCCCCTTCAAGCTCGCCGAACTCGACTCCGCCGAGACCGACGAGGAACTCGCCGCACTCGACGACCTCGCCGCCCGGCCCGCCGCCGAACAGGCCCGGGCCCTGCTGCACGGCTCCCTGTGGGGCAACCGGGCCGACCTCGGCTTCCGCCTCTCCGCCGAAGGCGCACGGGCAGCGGACGCCGCGCCCGGCCTGGTCGCCGACGACAGCGACCGGCTCTGGTCCCTGCTCGACGCCGCCGGACCGGGGGCCCGGACGCTGTGCCTGGTCGCCGACAACGCGGGCCGCGAACTCGTCCCCGACCTCCTCCTCACCGCCCACCTCCTGGACAGCGGCCGCATCGCACGGGCGGTCCTGCACCTCAAGCCGTACCCGTACTACGTCTCCGACGCCACCACCGCCGACGTCGTCGACGCCGTGCGCCGGCTGACCGGCGCCGGGGGAGCGGCCGCCGCGTACGGCGGGCAGTTGTGGTCGGCCCTCGCCGACGGGCGCCTCACGCTGCGCGCCCACCCCTTCTCCAGCGCCCCGCTGCCCTACGAGGAGATGCCCGGCGACCTGCGCGACGAGTTCGCCTCGGCCACCCTCACGATCATGAAGGGCGACCTCAACTACCGCCGCCTGGTCGGTGACCGGCTCTGGGCCCCGACCACGCCGTTCGCCGACGTCACCGCCCACTTCCCCGGTCCGGTCGCCGCCCTGCGCACCCTGAAGTCCGACGTGATCACCGGCCTCGACGCGCAGACCGAGGCCGCCCTGGACGCGGCCGAGGGCCGGCGCTGGCGCACCGGTGGCACGCACGCGCTGATCCAGGTGAGGGCCCCCGGCTAGGTCAACTCTTCTCCACCACACGCGCGTTCACGTCCGCTTCACGCGATGGTGTGATCATGTCCCGCCCCGCGGATGCCGCCGCGGGGCGCCGGGTAGGGCCCGGCCATGACGCAGCCGTTCGAACTCCCGCACTTCTACCTGCCGCATCCCGCGCGGCTCAACCCGCATGTCGACGAGGCCCGGGCCCATTCGACCGCGTGGGCGCGCGAGATGGGCATGCTGGAGGGCTCCGGCGTCTGGGAGCAAGCCGACCTGGACGCGCACGACTACGGCCTGCTGTGCGCCTACACCCACCCCGACTGCGACGGCCCCGCCCTGTCCCTGATCACCGACTGGTACGTGTGGGTCTTCTTCTTCGACGACCACTTCCTGGAGATGTACAAGCGCAACCCGGACCGCGTCGCCGGCAAGGCGCACCTGGACCGGCTGGCGCTGTTCATGCCGCCGGACCTGTTCGCTGCCGTGCCGGAGCCGCGGAACCCGGTCGAGGCGGGCCTCGCCGATCTGTGGGCGCGCACGGTGCCGGTGATGTCCGAGGACTGGCGCCGCCGCTTCGCGGTGGCCACCGAGCACCTCCTCAACGAGTCGATGTGGGAGCTGTCCAACATCGACGAGGGGCGGATCGCCAACCCCGTCGAGTACATCGAGATGCGCCGCAAGGTCGGCGGTGCCCCCTGGTCGGCGGGGCTCGTGGAGTTCGCGACCGCCGAAGTGCCCGCCGCCGTCGCGGGGACCAGGCCGCTCAGGGTGCTGATGGAGACGTTCTCCGACGCCGTGCACCTGCGCAACGACCTGTTCTCCTACCAGCGCGAGGTCGAGGACGAGGGGGAGAACAGCAACGGCGTGCTGGTCCTGGAGACCTTCTTCGGCTGCACCACCCAGGAGGCCGCCGACACCGTCAACGACGTCCTGACCTCCCGCCTCCACCAGTTCGAGCACACGGCGTTCACCGAAGTGCCCGCGGTGGCCCTGGAGAAGGGGCTCCGGGCGGACGAGGTCGCGGCCGTGGCGGCGTACACGAAGGGACTGCAGGACTGGCAGTCCGGCGGCCACGAATGGCATCTGCGCTCCAGCCGCTACATGAACGAGAACGCGGCGCGCGGCGGGCGCCCCTGGCCGGGATGCACCGGCATCGGCACCTCGGCCGCCGACGTGCGCGCCCTGCTCGCGACGGCCGGGGCCATGGGGGCAGCTCCCGCGCCTTCCGGGCAGCGGGGGAGGCTGCGCTCCCACACGCACGTGCCGTACCAGAAGGTCGGGCCGTCGCGGATCCCCGACATCCCCATGCCGTTCCCGCTGCGGCTCAGCCCGCACATGGACCACGCCCGCCGCGGTCTGCGCGACTGGGCGGACCGCATGGGCCTCCTCGCCGAGGGCGTCTGGGACGAGGACAAGCTCCGCGCCTACGACCTCGCCCTCTGCTCGGCCGGTCTCGACCCGGACGCCACACCCGAGGCCCTCGGCCTCAGCGCGCAGTGGCTCGCCTGGGGCACCTACGGCGACGACTACTACCCCCTGGTGTACGGCCACCGCCGGGACCTCGCCGCCGCCCGGCTGACCACGGCCCGCCTGTCCGACTGCATGCCCGTCGACGGCGCTGCGCCGCCCCCGGCCAACGCCATGGAGCGCGGCCTGGCCGACCTGTGGGCGCGCACCACCGCCCGGATGGCGCCCGAGGCGCGGCAGACGCTCAAGCACGCGGTGAACGTCATGACCGAGAGCTGGGTGTGGGAGCTGTCCAACCAGGTCCTCAACCGGGTGCCCGACCCGGTCGACTACCTGGAGATGCGCAGGGCGACCTTCGGCTCCGAACTCACCCTGAACCTGTGCCGGCAGGGACACGGCCCGGCCGTCCCGCCCGAGGTCTACCGCAGCGGCCCGGTCCGCTCCCTGGAGAACGCCGCGATGGACTTCGGGTGCCTCGTCAACGACGTCTTCTCGTACCAGAAGGAGATCGAGTTCGAGGGCGAGATCCACAACGCGATCCTCGTCGTACAGACCTTCTTCGGCTGCGACTACCCGACCGGGCTCGGCATCGTGCACGACCTGATGAGCCAGCGCCTGCGCCAGTTCCAGCACGTCGTCGAGCACGAACTGCCCCTCCTGTACGACGACTTCCGGCTCACGAAGCAGGCGCGCGCGGCCATGGCGACGTATGTGGCGGACCTGCGGAACTGGATGTCCGGCATCCTCCACTGGCACCGCGAAGTGGACCGCTACAAGGCCGAGTGGCTGTCCCGCCGCACCCACGGCTTCCTCCCGGACCGCCCACCGGCCGTGCCCGTGCCCGCACTCCGCTGAGGCGGCGCTTTCCCACGCACCACTCGCGCCTGACGAGCGCGGCTGGAAGGACGTCCTCAGGGTGCCCGGGAACCGGATGCCGCGCGTCATGGGGACGTTCGACGGCGCGCACGGGGGTCACGGGGAGGGCCGCACCGGCTGATCCCTGACCGCGCCGGGCCCCGGTCAGTCTCACTCGTTCGTGGCTCGTCGGCCGACGGTGCGCCGGGTAGAGCACCTGCCGTGATCGTTCCGGGATCCGCCGGAGGCGATCGGTACCATCCGGAGGCGAGCCATGGAACAGACAGCGCTGCGACCCAAGCCGATGCCGGGCCGGGAGCCCGAGGGGGCCGCGCCGGTGACGGGGTCCGGCCCGACGCGGCCCCGTCCGCACGCCGCGCGGCGACGGGGGCGGCGGCTCCTGAACGTCCTGCTCGCCGGGTTCGCCGGTGCGGTCCTGGTGCTCTCCGGGATCGGCCTCGGGACGATGGGCACCGCGGTGCTCGCCAAGGGCGGGCGCTTCGACCCGCGAGGGTGGCAGCACACACCCTCGCCGCCCGGCCCCACGCCCGCCGCCGCGGCACCCTCCGCGCCCGCCGCCGCGACGCTCGGCGTGCAGGTCATGGACGCCCGCAAGCCGGGGGCCGTGGTCGTGGGACTGCACGTCCCCGGGCCCGCGCAGGCCGCCGGTCTGGTGCGCGGCGACGTCGTCCTGGCCTTCGGCACGACCCGGATCGACACCGCCGCCGATCTCGTCAGGGCCGTCGCCCGCGCCCGCCCGGGCGCCGAGGTCCGGCTGACGGTCCGCCACCGCAGCGGCGGCTACGAGCAGCTGACCCTCGTGCCGGCCGTCGCCGCGTGAGGCGCGCCCTCACGGCACCACGCGGAAGTGACCGGTGAGCCGCCCCGAGTCGTCCAGGACGTGAAGGCGAGCCCGGGCGGCGCCTCCCGGCCGGCGCTCTGCTCGGGCCTGCTCCTCGTACTCCCGCTGCGTGCCGCGAGTACCAGCACCGTCGTACACCCCCTCGATCACCGTGTGATGGAAAAATGCATCTATGCATGAGGTGTAACGCTGGGGCGAGCCGCTGCCGCCGGTCAGGTTGCCGGGGTGAATGCCCGCGGACGGCTCGCGCCGCCCCCTCGGTCCGGGCAGGATGCTGCCCGTAGCCCCTTCGCCCGTCCTGGGAGGCCCGGATGACCGGAAGCACGGCCGCGTCCTTCACCGCCGACGACTACCGGGCCCGCATGGAGCGCGCCGCGCGGACGGCCGCCGACGCCGGTCTGGCGGGCCTGCTGGTGGCTCCGGGCCCGGACCTGGTGTGGCTCACCGGCTACACGCCCCCCGCGGTCACCGAGCGGCTCACCCTGCTGGTCCTGGCCGCCGGGCAGGACCCCGTGCTCGTCGTCCCCGCCCTGGAGGCCCCGGACGCGCGCCGCGCCGCCGGCGCGGCTGCCCTGACCCTGCGCGACTGGACCGACGGCAAGGACCCCTACGCCGCCACCGCCGCCCTCCTCGACGCCTCGGGCCGGTTCGGCGTCAGCGACAACGCCTGGGCCCTGCACCTGCTGGCTCTCCAGCAGGCGATGCCCCGCAGCTCCTACGCCTCGCTCACCGAGGCTCTGCCGATGCTGCGGGCCGTCAAGGACGCGGCGGAGCTGGACCTCATGGCCGCCGCCGGAGCCGCCGCCGACGCCACGTTCGAGGAGATCCGGAACGTCCCCTTCACCGGGCGCCGGGAGTCCGAGGTGGCCGCGGACCTCGACCGGCTGCTGCGCCGGCACGGCCACGAGCAGGTCGACTTCACCATCGTCGCCTCGGGCCCCAACGGCGCCAACCCGCACCACGAGGCCGGCGACCGCGTCATCGCCCGCGGCGACATGGTCGTCCTCGACTTCGGCGGACTGCGGGACGGCTACGGCTCCGACACCTCCCGCACGGTCCACGTCGGCGAGCCCACCGACGAGGAGCGGCGCGTGCACGACATCGTGCGCGAGGCCCAGGAGGCCGGCTTCCGCGCCGTGCGCCCCGGCGCCGCCTGCCAGGACGTCGACCGGGCCGCCCGCGAGGTCATCGCCGCCGCCGGCTACGGCGAGTACTTCATCCACCGCACCGGACACGGCATCGGCGTCACCACCCACGAACCGCCGTACATGATCGAGGGCGAGGAGCGGCCCCTCGTGCCCGGCATGTGCTTCTCCGTGGAACCCGGCATCTACCTGCCCGGCCGGTTCGGCGTCCGCATCGAGGACATCGTGACCGTCACCGGGGACGGCGGGCGGCGCCTGAACACCACCGCGCGCGAGCTGGTCATAGTGGAGTGAGGCCCCGATGTCCCCAGCTCGCCTCCCGAACGGCAACGGCACGACCATGACCCAGGCACCCACACCCACCGCGGACACCGTCCGCCGGCTGGTCCTGTCCCTCCTCAAGGACGCCAAGCAAGGCAAGAACGGCAAGGACTCCAAGGACTCCGAAGGCACCGAGGGCACCGAGCTCGCCCGGGAGGGCCGCGGCGGCAAGGAGCCCCGGACGGGCGGGAGCGGCTCCGGCCCCGACGTCCGGCCCGCGGGCCCGGGCGCCGATCCCGTCACCTGGTGGGTCGGCACCCGTCATGTGCTGCGGCTCGCACCCGACCGGGAGGCCACCGTGCGCCAGCGCCGCGAACTGCGCCTGCGCGACCTCGTCCGCCCGCACGTCCCGGCGGCGGTGCCCACCAGCGTCGCGCACGGCGAGTGGGCCCCCGGGCTGAGCTACACCCTGGACACCAAGGTGCCCGGCGGCTCGGGGGAGGACCACGACGTGTCCGCCGTCGGCGAGGCCGACCTCGCCGCGCTCCTCACGGGTCTGCGCGAAGTGCCGGTCCGGCAGGCCGAGACGCTCGGAGTGCCGCGCGCCGCGCCGCGCTCCCTGGAGGCACTGCGCCGGGCCGCCGTACGCGCCGCCGAACGCCTGGCCGCAGCCGACGAGTTCGACGCCACACGCCTGAACCAGCTGACCCCGCCCGCCGCGTCCCAGCTCGCCGCCCAGCCCGCCTCGGCGGTCCTCACCCACCACAGCCTCACGGGCGGGCACCTGGTGGTCAGCGCCGACGGGCGGGTGCGCGGCGTGCTGGGCTGGGCCGGCGCGGTCGTCGGCGACCCGGCCGAGGACATCGCGGGCCTCGCGCTCGCCGTCGGCTCACCCGCCGCCGTACGCGCCGCCACCCTCGCCGGCTACGGCGCCCGCCCCTGCCTGCGCGGCCTGTGGCTCGCCCGCTGCGACACCGTCGTCCACCTCGCCGAGAACCTCACCGGCAAGGACGCCGGCCTGCTGCGGACCCGGCTGCGCCGCGCCTGGGAGCCGATCCTGCTGGAACGGGTGACGGACCTGGGGGAGGCGGACGACGCCCTGTGACGGGCCGTCCGACCTCGGCCCCGGCCGGTGCGCCCGGCCGGTGAGGCCGGGGGAGCAGCCCTGCGAGGCGTCGGCGAGGAGCGTGTCCGTCGCCGTCACGCCCGGCGGCGGCGCGCCCCGGCCGGTCCGCACCGCCGTCGTCACGCCACGGCGACGTCATCGCCGTCGTCACCCCAGGGCGACGTCATCGCCGTCGTCACCGCCGTGGACGGCGCCCGCAGCGCGAGCCCCGCGGTCCTCGCGCCCGTGATCGAGGCACCGGACGCGAGACTCCGCTGACGCCCCGAGCCGCTCAGTCCTGGGCGAGTACCACGGCCGACTCCCCGGGCAGTCGCACGACCCCGTCCGCCCCGGGCTTGTCCACCGGCCCCCACGCGGCCAGCACGCGCGCGTGGGGCACGCCGAGCGGCAGCACGGCCGGCTCGGCGGCCAGGTTCACCGCCACCAGGACGTCCCCGCGCCGGAAGGCGATCCAGCGGCGCTCCTCGTCGAAGGCCACCTTGGTGTCGGCGAGGTCGGGGTCGGTCAGATCCGGCTGCTCGTGACGCAGGGCGAGGAGCTGCCGGTACCAGGCCAGCATGCGCGCATGGGGCTCGCGTTCCGGCTCGGACCAGTCGAGGCAGGAGCGGTCCCGGGTCGCCGGGTCCTGCGGGTCGGGCACGTCCTCCTCCTTCCAGCCGTGCGCGGCGAACTCCCGCCGCCTGCCCCGCCGTACGGCGTCCGCGAGCTCCGGGTCGGTGTGGTCGGTGAAGAACTGCCAGGGCGTGCCCGCCGCCCACTCCTCGCCCATGAAGAGCATCGGTGTGAAGGGCGCCGTCAGGATCAGCGTGGCCGCGCACGCCAGCAGCCCGGGGGAGAGGAGGGCCGAAAGCCGGTCCCCCTGGGCGCGGTTGCCGACCTGGTCGTGGGTCTGGCCGTAGCCGAGCAGCCGGTGCCCGGCCACCCGCGTGCGGTCCAGCGGGCGCCCGTGGTGGCGCTCCCGGAAGCTGGAGTACGACCCGTCGTGGAAGTAGCCGCCGGTCAGGGTCTTGGCGAGCCCGCCGAGCCGGGCGCGCGCGAAGTCGGCGTAGTAACCCTGCGACTCGCCGGTCAGCGTGGTGTGCAGGGCGTGGTGGAAGTCGTCGTTCCACTGCGCGTGCAGCCCGAGGCCGCCCTCGGCGCGGGAGGTGATGAGCCGCGGGTCGTTCAGGTCCGACTCGGCGATCAGGAACAGCGGCCGGTCCGTCTCGGCCGCCAGGGAGTCCACGGCCTGCGACAGCTCCTCCAGGAAGTGGTACGCGCGGGTGTCCACCAGCGCGTGCACCGCGTCCAGGCGCAGCCCGTCGATCCGGTAGTCGCGCAGCCAGGCCAGCGCGCTGCCGATCAGGAACGCGCGCACCTCGTCCGAGCCCGGCGCGTCCAGATTGACCGCGGCGCCCCAGGGCGTGTGGTGGGTGTCCGTCAGGTACGGGCCGAAGACGGGCAGGTAGTTGCCGGACGGCCCGAAGTGGTTGTGCACCACGTCGAGCACCACTCCGAGGCCGAGTTCGTGTGCCCGGTCGACGAAGCGTTTCAGCGCCTCGGGGCCGCCGTACGGCTCGTGCACCGCCCACAGCGAGACACCCTCGTAGCCCCAGCCGTGCGTGCCGGGGAAGGGGCACAGGGGCATCAGCTGCACATGCGTGACGCCGAGTTCGGCGAGATGGCCGAGCCGCTCGGCGGCCGCGTCCAGGGTGCCCTCGGGCGTGTACGTCCCCACGTGCAGCTCGTACAGCACCGCTCCGGGCAGCGGACGCCCCCGCCACCTCGCGCGCCACGCGTACCGCTCGTGGTCGACGACCGCGCTCAGCCCGTCCGGGCCGTCCGGCTGCCGCCGCGACCGCGGATCGGGCAGCACCGGCCCGTCGTCCACCGCGAAGCCGTACCGGGATCCCTCGCGCGCCTCGGCCTCACCCCGCCACCACCCCGCCCGTTCCGGATCACGCTCCAGCGCGTGTGTGACGTCGTCGCACCGGAGCGTCACACGGTCGGCCTGTGGTGCCCACACCTCGAACTGCACGGACGGTTCCCCTTCGTCTGCTCACCGTGATGTAGCCCGTCCATGGTGCGTCAAAAGAGATCAATCCGCTGGTGCATCCACCCATTTGCGGCGGGTCTACCCGGGTACGCGCGCGGGGCGGCCGATTTCCCGTTTTCTGGACAGCCCGGCCGCGCTGCCCGACAATCACCAGCGTGACGTCGTCCTTCGAGTTCAACACGTTCCCCGCGCGGCTCTCCGACGCGGAGCGGGACCGGGTGCTGAAGGTGCTGCGGGACGGCGTCGCCGTGGGCCGCCTCTCCCACGACACCTTCGTCCACCGCATGGAGCTGGCGCTCGCCGCCCGCCGCCCGGACGAACTCGCCGCGCTCACCGCCGACCTGCGCACCGAGAGCCGCCTCTCGCGCCTGGTGTTCGGCACCGTCGAGGCCGTCTCCGGCTTCTCCGTACGGCTGCGCAGGGCCTGGCAGGCCGAGCGGCTGCCCAAGCTGCAACTGCCCCACCCGTCGCACGGCCATCCGCTGCGCATAGGCCGCGACCCCGCCAGCGGACTGCGCCTCAACCACGAGACAGTCTCCCGCGTGCACGCCGAACTCCGTCACCAGGGCGGCATGTGGGTCCTGCGCGACCTCGGCTCCACCAACGGCACGACGGTGAACGGCAGGCGCGTCGTCGGCGCGGCGATCGTCCGCGAGGGCGACCAGGTCGGCTTCGGCCGGATGACGTTCCGGCTGTCCGACGGCTGACCGGAAACCGAGCCACGCCTCACCTCTGGCCTGGGGGTTACCGAAAGCCGGTCCCGGAGCCCTGGCCGAAATCCCGTTGCCGCCCACGGTGTTGACGTACCCCTGAAGTCGTGACTGACTGTGCGTACGCCATCTACTTTTGGTGAACCGACGGCACCGCATTCGGGGAGGTGTGCCCTGCCGCCCCTGCTGCGCTACCCGACCGTCGACGAACTGGGCGCCCGGGCCGCCGCCCTCGCCGCCCGCCACCCCCGTGACGCCCGGCTGCGCCAGGTCGGCACCTCCCGCGCGGGCACCCCCCTGTGGCTGCTCTCCGTCGGCCACGGCAGCCGCCAGGCCCTGGTCGTCGCCGGCCCGCACGCCAACGAACCGGTGGGCGGCGCCACCGTGCTCCGCCTGGCCGAGCGGGCCCTGGCCGACCCACGGCTCACCGAGGGCGCGGACGCCACCTGGAACCTGCTGCTGTGCCTCGACCCGGACGGCTCGCGCCGCAACGAGGGCTGGCTGTCCGGCCCCTACACGCTCGGCCGGTACGTCCGTCACTTCTTCCGGCCCGGCTTCCTGGAGCAGCCCGAGTGGCTGCCCGACGGCGCGGCCGGCGCCGCCCTGCCGGAGACCCGCGCCCTGCTCGGCCTCCAGGACGAACTGCGCCCGTTCCTCCAGTGCTCCCTGCACGGCGTCGACATCGGCGGCGGCTTCGTGGAACTCACCCACGACCTGCCCGGCCTCGACCGGCGCCTCGCCCACATCGCCGCCCGGCTCGGCATCCCCCGCGAACTCGGCGCGTACGACGCCCTGTACTGGCCCGGCCTCGGACCCGCCGTCTACCGGATCCCGCCGCCGCGCCGGGCCGGTCTCGTCGCGGCCATGACGGAGGCCGCCGTCGAGTCCACGTGGTACCACCCTTACCAACACGGCACCGTCACCGCGGTCGTCGAGGCGCCCATGTGGGGCGTGACGGCCGTGGCGGACGGCTCCCCGCCCGCGGACCGGGACGCCGTGCTCCGGGCCGTCAGCCGCAGCCTGCGCCACGACACGGGCCTCCTGCGGCACGTGCTGGCCCGGATCCGGCCGCACCTCGCCACCACGCCCGACGCCGCCCGCCTGCTCGCCCCGGTCGACGACTACCTCCTGGTCTGCCCCGGCCTCGCCGACGCCTGGGACCCCGACACCGGCGACAGCCCGGGCCATCCCCTCCCGGCCCTGAGCACCGCCCACCTGGTCGCCCTGCGCATCTCCGCGCGGCGGCTCGCGCTGCGCACGGCGGGACTGCTGCACCAGCTCGTCCGGGCCGCCGGCCGCGACCCCGGCGGGGTGCTGCCGGAGCTGGACCGGCTCATCGACCAGTGGTGCGCCGAGTACCGCGACGCCTGTGGGGCGCGCTGGATCCCGGTGGCCCGCCAGGCGGAGTACCAGGCCCGGGTGGTGCTCGCCGCGTTCGAGCTGGCCGGGCGGCACACGCGCGCGTGCCCGGGTCCGGGCCGGCCCGTGCCGCTGCAACAGGACTGAGGAACCGGACGGGGACGCCGGCTACCAGGCCCTCTCGCGCGCGTGCAGCGCCGCCGCGACGACCGTGCGGGACTGGTGCTCCACCTGGTGCTCCAAGGGCACCCAGCGGGCGCGGAAACGCTCCGCGAAAGCGTCGCTCCAGGTCGAGACGAGCTCCTCGAGCTGTTTCGCCGCCGCGTCGTCGGTCCCGCGCAGCACCCGCAGCAGCATGGCCGCCGCCCGCAGCGGCACGCGGCGCGCGAACGCGTCCACGCTGCCGACATACGCCCGGGTGCGGTCGGCGGGCGGCGTGTGGAGCAGGTCCGAGGCCAGGCCCGGCACCAGCTCCAGCCCCCACCGGGCGGCCCGCAGCAACGGCCCGTCCAGCTCCGCCAGCCGGGGCAGCACGCCTTCCAGCACGCGTGACACCTCCAGCGCGTCCCGCTGCAGCCGGCGCGCCAGCAGCCCGATCGCGGCCGCCGGAGCCGGATGCGGAGCCGGGTCGTCGACCAGGTCGCTCGCCCACATCGGCACCTCGACGACCGCGGTCAGCCCGCCGTAACGGTGGGCGTGGAACCAGGTGCTGTGCCGCGCGTCGTCCGGCAGGCTGGGGTACGCCGGCCCGATCCCCGGCGCGGGCATCACATGGACGCCCGGCCCGGAGGCGGGCCAGCCCGCGGCGTCCGACGCGCCGGTCTCCACCGGGATGTGCAGCTCGGCGGCGGACTTGGCGAACGGCTCGGCGAGCCCGGGCACGTCCCTCGTCAGCTGCACCCAGCTGCCGCCCAGGTCCGTGCCGTGCAGCGTGACCTGGAGGTAGGGGCGCAGTTCGTCGATGACGCCCGTCAGGGCCCGGGTCTCGGGCGGCAGCCGGTCCGGCGGCAGCACGGACGGCGCCCACTCGGGCTGCTCCGGGCCCGCAGGCCGGAAGAAGCCGAGGTGGTAGTCGAAGAGACTGCGCGGCGCCGGCGTGACGTGCAGGCTCGCCCCGTCGGGGTCCGCGCACAGCAGGAAGTGCCAGGAGATGCCGTCGCGCAACTCCCGCTGCTGCAGGACCCGCCGGGCGAGCGCGAGCAGAGTGCAGGAGCCGGTCGGCTCGTTGGCGTGGGCGCCGGCCACCACCAGTACGGCACGGCGGGCCCGGCCCACGGACAGCAGGTGCAGAGGCCTGCCCGCGCGTGAGGCACCCACCTGCCGCAGGGCGCACACGCCGGGGCGCTGAGCGGTCAACGCCCGGGCGGCAGAAACCTGTTCGGTCACCGTCGGGTAGCGCAGCTCCGGCAGGACACTCACCCCCGTCACATCCGCCCGAGTTCGCCATCGCAGTACCCCACGGCCATGGGGCGGTGTCAAGGGCGCGACCGGGGAGCCGGCCGGGGCGCCCGGAAGCATTGGCCGCCGGGGCAGGCGCCGCACCGGGCGCGGCCGCCTCCCACCAGGGCCTCGGACACCACCGGCCGGCCATCCCGCCCTAGTCGCCCACCCTCTCCAGCAACGCCACCGGCATCCCCGCGAACAGCTCCGCCACGCGCGCGTGCCCCGAGAACTCCCGGCCCGGCTCCAGCACGTCCGCCCACCGGCCGGGCGGCAGCGGCAGGCGCGTGTCCCCCCAGCCGCCCGCCTCCGCGAGCCGCAGGGACAGTCGGGTCACGGCCGTCAGCACCTCACCGGAGCGGGCGAACGCCAGGCAGTGCTGAGCCGCCGGTCCCTCGGCCGGCAGCGCCTGGTACGTCGCCGTGTCGCCGAAGGCGCCGGGCCGCCGGGCCCGCAGTCCCAGCGCCGCCCGCGTCACCGCCGCCTTCTCCCCGGACGTGCCGCCGGACTCCGCGGGCGGGAAGTCCACCGCCCGCCGGTTGTCCGGGTCGACCAGCGCCCGGTACTCGGCCTCCGTGCCCTGGTAGACGTCCGGGACGCCCGGCATCGTCAGCTGCACCAGGGCCGTGCCCAGCACGTTCGCCCGGATGTGGGGCGCCAGCGACTGGCGGAACGCGGCGATCCGCTCACCCGGCGCCCCGCACGGCCCGGCCGCCACGAACCGCTCCACCGCCTCCTCGTACGGCGGCTCCTGCTCGGTCCAGCTGGTGTACAGGCCCGCCTCCCGCACATGCTTCAGCAGCGCCCCCTGCACCCGCTCCCGCACCCCGGAGGCCGGGCCCAGGCCGAACACCGTCTGCCAGGCCGCCCACGCCAGCTGCGCGTCCGGCACCCCCTCCCCGGTGCGGGTCACGTCCGCGAGCACGTCCGCCCAGCGGTGCGGGCACTCGGTGAGCACGTGCAGCGCCGCCCGGACGTCCGCGCTGCGCTTGGTGTCGTGCGTGGTGGCGACCGTGCCGGTCACCGGCCAGTCGCGCTGCACGCGCGCGCAGTACGCGTGGAACTCCTCCGGCGACAGCGCGGGAGCCCCCGGATTCCCGCCCACCTCGGTCGCCGACAGCAGGGGCACGTACCGGTAGAACGCGGTGTCCTCCACGGACTTGGCCCGCAGCGCCGACGAGGTCTGCGCGAACCGCGTCCGGAACTCCAGCTGCGCGGGACCGTCGCCGTACCGCCCCAGCACCAGGTCCCGTACGACGTCCACCGCACCGGCCTCCTCGGGCACGGCGAAGGCCTGCCGGGCCTCGGCTGCGGCCTCCTCGGTGACCACGGACGCCGCGTCGGCGGACTCGTAGGGCCGGTAGACCTCCATCCGTACCAGGAGCTCCTGGAGCGCCGTGCGCAGTGCCCAGGGGGCGCGGTCGCGCAGGGCCGGCTCCGGGGAGGAGGCGCACAGCCGGCTCGCCACCCGCGTCAGCCGGTCGGTCTCGGTGGCCAGCTCGTGCGTGAGGACCTTGTACGCCGCCCGCCGCACCGTCGCCTCCCACTGCCCGCCCCGGTCCGTCTGCGGGGCCGCGAAGCGCCGGTACTGCCCCAGCAGCTCCCCGAACCCGGCGGGGTCCGTGAAGACCCCGTCCACGTGCCGCAGGGCGTCGTACCCGGTGGTTCCCGCCACCGGCCAGGACGCCGGCAGGTGCTCACCGTCGGCCAGGATCTTCTCCACCACCGTCCAGCGGCCCCCGGTCGCCTCGTGCAGCCTGGCCAGGTAGCCGTCGGGATCCGCGAGCCCGTCGGGGTGGTCGATGCGCAGGCCGTCGATCACGCCCTCGTGCAGCAGCCGGAGGATCGTGTCGTGGGTGGCCTCGAACACCTCCGGGTCCTCCACCCGCACCCCGATGAGCTCCGAGATGCTGAAGAACCGCCGGTAGTTGAGCTCGGTCCGGGCCAGCCGCCACCACACCGGGCGGTACCACTGCGCGTCCAGCAGATGCGGCAGCGGCAGGTCCTCGGTGCCCTCGCGCAGCGGCAGGACGTGGTCGTGGTAGCGCAGCACGTCACCGTCGACGCGCAGCTCGTCGAGCACCTCGCCCAGCGGCCCGCCGAGGACCGGCAGCAGCACCTGGCCGTCCTGCGCCTCCCAGTCGATGTCGAACCACCGGGCGTACGGCGACTTCGGGCCCTCGCGGAGCACCTCCCACAGGGCGCGGTTGTGACGGGGGGCCATGGCCATGTGGTTCGGGACGATGTCCACCACCAGGCCGAGCCCGTGCTCGCGCGCGGTGCGCGCCAGTGCCCGCAGCCCCTCCTCGCCGCCCAGTTCCTCGCGCACGCGCGCGTGGTCGACGACGTCGTAGCCGTGCGTCGAGCCCGGCACGGCCTCCAGGACGGGGGACAGATGCAGGTGCGAGACGCCGAGCGACGCCAGGTACGGCACGACGGCCGCGGCTGCTCCGAACGGGAACTCGGGCTGCAGCTGCAGCCGGTACGTGGCCGTGGGCACCACCGGGTCAGGTCGCTCAGGTGTCATGGAACGTACGTACCCGCCCGGCCGCCGTTCGTGTCATCCCCCGCGCCAGGTGCGCCGCGCGTCGCCCGGACGGGTGGCTTCCGGGCGACGCGCACGCGCTGGGCGGTCAGACCGGCCGCTGGAGCACCGTCATGCTCCGGTCCGGCAGGGTCAGCCGGTCCCCGGCCTGCACCTTCGGGCCGGTCTCCGAGGGGACGCCGGCCGGGAGGGCCGTGTCGACCACGACCTCCCACTGCCGCCCGTGGTTGACCGGGATCACGAACTCCAGCGGTTTCGGCGAGGCGTTGAACATCAGCAGGAACGAGTCGTCGCTGATGCGCTCCCCGCGCGGGCCCGGCTCGGAGATCGCGTTGCCGTTGAGGAACACGGTCAGCGCCGACGCCTGCGCCGAGTCCCAGTCCCGCTGGGTCATCTCCCGGCCGTCCGGGGTGAACCAGGCGATGTCGGACAGGTCGTCGTGCGTGCCCTCCACGGGCCGGCCGTGGAAGAAGCGCCGCCGGCGGAAGACCGGGTGGTTGCGGCGCAGCCACACCATCGCGCGCGTGAAGCCCAGCAGCTCCCTGCTCGGCCCGCCCGGCGTGTCCGAGTCCTTCGCGTCCCCGCCCTGGGCGTCCTCGCCCCGTGCGTCCTCCTCCTGCGGCCACTCGACCCAGGCCAGCTCGTTGTCCTGGCAGTAGGCGTTGTTGTTGCCGCGCTGGGTGCGGGCGAACTCGTCGCCGTGGCTGATCATGGGCACGCCCTGGGACAGCATCAGCGTCGCGATGAAGTTCCGCATCTGCCGGGCGCGCAGCCGCAGCACGTCCGGGTCGTCGGTCTCGCCCTCGACCCCGCAGTTCCAGGAGCGGTTGTGGCTCTCGCCGTCCCGGTTGTCCTCGCCGTTGGCCTCGTTGTGCTTGTCGTTGTAGGACACCAGGTCGTGCAGCGGGAAGCCGTCGTGGCAGGTCACGAAGTTGATCGAGGCCAGCGGGCGGCGCCCGTCGTCCTGGTACAGGTCGGACGAGCCGGTCAGCCGCGAGGCGAACTCCGCGAGGGTGCGCTGCTCGCCCCGCCACAGGTCGCGCACGGTGTCCCGGTACTTGCCGTTCCACTCGGTCCACAGCGGCGGGAAGTTGCCCACCTGGTAGCCGCCCTCGCCGACGTCCCACGGCTCGGCGATCAGCTTCACCTGCGAGACCACCGGGTCCTGCTGCACCAGGTCGAAGAACGACGACAGCCGGTCCACCTCGTGGAACTGCCGGGCAAGCGTCGCGGCCAGATCGAAGCGGAACCCGTCGACATGCATGTCCGTCACCCAGTACCGCAGCGAGTCCATGATCAGCTGGAGCACGTGCGGGGACCGCATGAGCAGGGAGTTCCCGGTCCCGGTCGTGTCCATGTAATAGCGGGGGTCGTCGGTGAGCCGGTAGTAGCGCGAGTTGTCCAGGCCCTTGAAGGACAGCGTCGGGCCCAGGTGGTTGCCCTCGGCGGTGTGGTTGTAGACCACGTCGAGGATCACCTCGATCCCGGCCTCGTGCAGCGCCTTGACCGCCGACTTGAACTCCAGCACCTGCTGGCCCCGGTCGCCCCAGGACGCGTAGGCGTTGTGCGGGGCGAAGAAGCCGATGGTGTTGTAGCCCCAGTAGTTGTTCAGGCCCATGTCGACCAGGCGGTGATCGTTCACGAACTGGTGTACGGGCATCAGCTCCAGGGCGGTGACCCCGAGCTCGGTGAGGTGCTCGATGATCGCCGGGTGCGCGAGGGCCGCGTACGTGCCGCGCAGCTCCTCCGGGAGGCCCGGGTGCCGCATGGTGAGGCCCTTGACATGGGCCTCGTAGATCACCGTGTGGTGGTACTCGGTGCGCGGGCGCCGGTCGTCGCCCCAGTCGAAGTAGGGGTTGACCACGACCGACGTCATCGTGTGCGGCGCCGAGTCGAGATCGTTGCGCCGGTCGGGATCGTCGAAGTGGTAGCCGTAGACCTCCTCGCCCCAGCGGATCGAACCGCTGATCGCACGCGCGTACGGGTCGAGCAGCAGTTTCGCGGAGTTGCAGCGCAGCCCGCGCTCCGGGGCGTACGGGCCGTGCACCCGGAACCCGTACCGCTGCCCCGGCATGATGCCCGGCACATACGCGTGCCGCACGAACGCGTCGCTCTCCCGGAGCTCGATCGCCGTCTCCGAGCCGTCGTCGTGCAGCAGACACAGCTCTACTCGGTCCGCGGCCTCCGTGAAGACCGCGAAGTTGGTACCGGCGCCGTCGTACGTGGCACCGAGTGGATACGCCTCGCCAGGCCAGACCTGCATGGATACGACTCTTTCAGGTGTGCGGCGCCGGTGGGGACGCCTTGGTCCCGAGTCTCCCCGAAAGTGAGGGAACCTCCTATGACGTATGTCCCTCTTACCGGGTGACCAGTGCATACGCGGTATGCCGAACTATTGGGGCAGACACATACTCCCGGGGCCAGGGGGAGTAGGGGGACGACGTGCGCACCCTGGTGCACCGCCACCTGGGGAAGGCGGTGGCCGGTACGCCATCGCGGTGGCCGGGACCGCCGTGCTGGTGGCGGTGACCCTGCCGGGCACGGCGGGGGCGGACGACAGCGGGGTCCGGGCGGACCGGTCCGCCCGGCAGCGGGCGGGCGCCGCGGGGGCGGGCGGCCGGGCCGTGTCGCCGGGCGTCGTGGAGGCGGCCCCGACGAGGAACGGAAGGGCGAGGGCCGCGACCCGCTGACCGACGACGAGCCGGAGCGGGCCGGGAAGATCGCCCTCGGCAAGCGGGCCGGGAAGATCGCCCTCGGCAAGCAGCCCTTACGCGGCAGCGAGAGCGCCGACGGGGATCGCGGCCCGCAGCGGCTCGGCGTCGATCTCGCCGAACCCGGGGCCGACGAGGCCGGCAGGCCGGACGCGCCCCGGCGCGCCGGCCAAGGAACCGGCCGGCGACAGCAAGGCCTGCCGCCGGCGGAGCCCATGCCCGTCCACTGGCAGGGCTTCTCCATCGCCCCGCGCGACGTCACCGCTATGAATCCGCTCACTCCGGCCGGGCCCGGCCGGCAGAACGGCCACTGGCGGCCGCGGAGTTGAGAACTACCGTGGCCATCCGGCTGCACCGCCGACCGCTCCCGGAGTACCCTTCCTTGATCGTTGACAAGGGGAGTGCTCGGGGGAGCGGAAGGCGGTGCGCGGGTGGGCTCGGGAGGGCGGGAGCTGCCCCCTGGTGACGAGGGTCACGAGGGGAACTCCACTGACGTCCCGACCGGTGCCGTGTCGCTGGCGCGGCCGATGGACGCGACGGGTTCGATCGGCCCGGAGCTGGACTGGGACGCCGACGCCTGGCGCGAGGTGCGCACCCGCGCCCAGCGGGCCGGCCGGGCCTACATCTGGCTGAACCTCGTCGAGCAGCGGCTGCGCGCGGTCGTCGCCGCCGTGCTGCGGCCCGTCTACCAACCCGTGCACGGCGAGGACTGGGTGGTGGCCGCCGCGGGGCCGGCCGGCCAGGAGTGGGTGCAGCGCGCGGTCGCGGTCCGCGAGGTCAGCCGTCGCAAGGGCTATCTGCTCGACCCGGCCGACGACAACGTGCTCTCCTTCCTCACCCTGCCGCAGCTGCGCGAGCTGATGGTGCAGCACTGGCCCTGCTTCGAGCCCTACTTCGACGACCGCCGCGACGTCGAGCTCGCCCTGGACGAGCTGGAGGTCACCCGTAACGTCGTCTCCCGCAACCGGGCCCTGTCCGAAGCCGTCCTGAACCAGGCCGAGCGCGCCTCGGCGCGGCTGCTGGAGATGCTCGGCGCGGACGGTGACGTGCCCTCGGCGCGCAGGCTCCCCGTCGACGCCGTCGAGGACCTGGTCGGGGACCGATACGCCGACGTGGTCGCCGTGCACTCGGACCGGGTGCGGCTGATGCGGCAGTTCCCGGCCGAGGACATCTTCGGCGGCGCGCGCCGTCTGGACGCCATCGGCATCGGCCTCAACCTGCTCGTGCAGAACTTCTCCGGCCGGCGCCTGGTGCGGCTGGCCGAGTCCGGCTGCCGGGCGCGGCTGCTGTTCCTCAACCCGGCCTCCAGCGCGGTCAAGCGCCGCGAGCGGGAGCTCGGTATCAAGCGCGGCGAGCTCAGCCGGGCCGTCGAGATGAACATCCTGCACATGCGCCGGGTGCGGGCCCGGCTGCGCGACCCGGGTGCCTTCGAGATCCAGGTCTTCGACGAGACACCCCGCTTCACGGCGTACCTGGTGGACGGCGACGGGGCGGACGGCATCGCGGTCGTGCAGAGCTATCTGCGCCGTACCCGGGGCATGGAGGCACCGGTGTTCGTGCTGCGCAACGGCAGCAAGGTGGTCAAGTCGGGCGACATGGATGAAAGCGGCCTCTTCCCCACGTACCGCGAGGAGTTCGAGGTGATGTGGGCGGATTCGCGGCCGGTGTCATGAACTGTGCCCGGGTGTGCGGTGGTTGTCGGGGCCGCCGCCGGGGCTGAGCGGAACACCGGCCGGGGTAACCGGAACGCGGTCCTTCGATTGTCAGTGGTGCATGGGAAGGTGGAGACCACTGGGGGACGCACCACAAGAAGGGGGACCGCCCATGGGCTGGCACCGGGAGCTGCTGATCGGCTTCGACCTGGAGACGACGGGCACGGATCCGCGCGAGGCGCGCATCGTCACGGGGGCCGTGATCGAGGTCAGGGGCGGAGAGCCGATCGGGCGCCGGGAGTGGCTGGCCGACCCGGGAGTGCCGATCCCCGAGGACGCGGTGGCGGTGCACGGCATCAGCAACGAGCGCGCGGCGGCCGAGGGCAGACCGGCCGACCAGGTGGCGGACGCCCTGGCCGACGTCCTCACCTCCTACTGGAAGACGGGCGTGCCGGTCGTCGCCTACAACGCGACCTTCGACCTCACCCTGCTCTCCGCGGAGTTGCGGCGCCATGGACTGCCGTCCCTGCGCGACCGCCTGGGCGGCGTGGACCCGGCGCCGGTCATCGACCCGTACACCATCGACCGCTGGGTCGACCGCTACCGCCGCGGCAAACGCAACCTCGAAGCGGTCTGCGCCGAGTACGGCGTCGTCCTCGACACCGCCCATGACGCCCTGGCCGACGCTCTGGCGGCGGCCCGGCTGGCCGGGGCGATAGCCGACCGCCACCCCAAGATCGCGATGCTCGGCCCGGCGGCCCTGCACCACCGTCAGATCGAGTGGTACGCGCAGTGGGCGGCGGACTTCCAGAGCTTCCTGCGCGGCAAGGGGGACCTGACCGCCTTCATCGACGGGACGTGGCCCCTGCGGGAGTTGGCGGACGAGCCCGTCTGAGCCGGCTTCGGGCGGGGTCGCGGGTCAGAAGGGATACCACCGCACGGTCTCGTCCCCGTCCCGCAGGGACCGCACCCGCCGCTCGAACTCGGCCCGTGCCTTCGGGTTGCTCGGCGCGTGCTGGGCGACCCACGCACAACTGGCCGTCTCCCGGGCCCCGCGCAGCACACCGCAGCCGTCCCATCCGCGCACGTCCCATCCGTAGGTCTGCGTGAACGACGTGTACGCCTCGTCCGGCAACCCGTACCGGTCGTGGGACAACGCCATCACCACGAGATCGTGCTCGCGCAAGTCCGCGGACACCGTCTCCAGATCCACCAGGACGGGCCCGGCGGGTCCGACGTGCACATTGCGCGGCAGCGCGTCCCCGTGGATGGGCCCCGGCGGCAGGTGCGGCGTGAGCGCGGCGGCCTGCGCGGCGTACCCGTCCCGCCGCTCGCGCAGGTAGGCCGCGTCCGCGGGATCGATCGCATCGCCGGCGAGCCGCAGCCACCGCTCCACCCCGCCCAGCAGATCGCGGGCCGGGAGTGCGAAGGGAGGGAGAGGCAGGGCATGCACGACCCGCAGCAGTTCGGCCAGATCCCGCGGCTCGGCGGGCCGCACGGCGTCCGGCAGCCGATGCCACACCGTCACCGGATGCCCGTCGACCAGCAGCGCCTTCGGCTCGGCCGCCCGCACCGCCGGCACGCCCGCCTCGGCGAGCCACACCGCTACGTCCAGTTCGCGGCGCGCCCGGTCCAGGAGTTCGGCGTCGCGGCCGACCTTGACGACCAGGTCACCGGCGGCGAACACGGCGTTCTCGCCCAGGGCGAGCAGCCGCGCCTCCCGAACCGCACCGGGCAGCACCCCTGCCGCGGCCAGTACGTCCCGCGCGCGTGCCTCGTCCATCGTCCGCCTCCGTCGTCCGTGCTTCGACCATCGGGTTCCGGCCATTCACCGGCCAGTGTCGCATCGGCACAGGTCGGGCGGCGTACGCGGTGCCTTGACGAGGCACATGGCCTTCACGAGCATGACCAGGCCGGACGAGCGTGCAAGGGGGCTGATTCCGTGACAACGGCGACCGAGGCTTCTCCCCCTTCGCCGCCTTCGCCACCGAGAAGAAGGGCCGGCCGCGGAACGGGCGGGAGGCGGCCCCGGCAGGCCGCCGACCACGGCGCGTGGTTCCTGGTGCTGCCCGCCCTGATCCCGATCCTCGTCCTCAGCGTCGGACCCCTGCTGTACGGGATCCTGCTGGCCTTCACCGACGCCCAGTCGGGCCGCACCGCACCCACCCAGTGGATCGGCGCCCTCAACTTCCGGGACCTGCTGCACGACACGCTGTTCTGGGAGTCGTTCCGGATCGGGCTGGTGTGGGCGGTCGGCGTCACCGTGCCGCAGTTCCTCCTCGCGCTGGGCCTCGCCCTGCTGCTCAACCAGGACCTGCGGCTGCGCTGGCTGGCCCGCGCGCTGGCGATCATCCCGTGGGCCATGCCCGAGGTCGTCGTCGGCATCATGTGGCGGCTCGTCTACAACCCCGACGCGGGCATCCTCAACGAGACCCTGCGCGACATCGGCCTGGGCGGCGGCCGGGACTGGCTCAGCGGACTGGCGACCGCGCTGCCCGCCGTGATCCTCGTCGGCGTCTGGGCGGGCATGCCCCAGACGACGGTGGCGCTGCTCGCCGGGCTGCAGAACACCCCACGCGAACTGCACGAGGCGGCGGCGGTCGACGGCGCGGGCCCCTGGCGCCGCTTCCGCACGGTCACCTGGCCCGCCCTGAAACCCATCGCCCTCGCCATCACCGCCCTCAATCTCATCTGGAACTTCAACTCCTTCGCCCTGGTCTACGTGCTGACCAGCGGCGGCCCCGGCGGCCGGACCCGGCTGCCGATGCTCTTCGCCTACGAAGAGGCCTTCCGCTACGGACAGTTCGGCTACGCGGCGGCGATGGGCTGCGTGATGGTGGCCGTGATCTCGATCGCCCTGGCCGTCTTCCTCGCCGGCCGGCTCAAGGGAGGTGACGACGCATGAGGACCAGCACACCGGCCCGCGCCGGCCAGTACACCGCACTGCTCGCGTACCTCGTCTTCCTCGCCTTCCCGTTCCTCTGGCTGCTCTCCACCGCGTTCAAGCCGCCGCGCGAGCTCGGCAGCCTGCACCCGACCTGGATCCCGGAGGACCCCACTCTCGCCAACTTCCGGCAGGCCTTCGACGAACAGCCGCTGCTGCAGGCGGCCCTCAACTCCCTGCTCGCGGCGCTCGCGGCGGCGGTCATCGCCGTGCTGATCGCGACACCGATGGCCTACGTCGTCGCCCGCCGCCGCACCCGGCTGGCGAAGGCCGTGACGGGCTGGGTGGTGGTCAGCCAGGCCTTCCCGTTCGTCCTGCTGATCATCCCGCTGTTCCTCGTGCTGAAGAACCTCCGCCTGATCAACTCCGTGCCGGGCCTGGTGCTGGTGTACGTGGTGTGGGCGCTGCCCTTCGCGCTGTGGATGCTCGCCGGGTATGTGCGGGCCGTGCCGCCCGAATTGGAGGAGGCCGCCGCGGTCGACGGGGCCGGCCGGCTGCGGACGCTGGTGTCGGTGACGGCCCCGCTGCTCGCCCCGGGCATCGTGGCGACGGCGCTGTTCGCGTTCATCACCGCGTGGAACGAGTTCTTCTTCGCGCTGGTGCTCCTCAAGACACCGGAGAAACAGACGCTGCCCGTGGTCCTCACCCACTTCATCGGCGCCGAGGGCGTCGCCGACCTCGGCCCGCTCGCGGCGGCGGCGTTCCTCGCGACCCTGCCCTCGCTCGTCGTCTTCGCGATCATCCAGCGGCGGATCACGGGCGGCATGCTCACCGGGGCGGTGAAGAGCTGATGCGCGCCCGCCTGCTCGCCCTGGTCCTTCTGCTGCTGCTCGCGGGCTGCTCCTCCGGAGGCACCCGCGACGACGGCCGGATCACCCTGCGCTTCCAGTCCCTGGCCTGGCAGGAGGAGTCCGTCGAGGCCAACAAGCGCCTGGTGGAGGAGTGGAACGCCACCCACCCGGACGTCCGGGTCGAGTACGTCCAGGGCTCCTGGGACAGTGTCCACGACCAGCTCCTCACCGCCTTCGAGGGCGGCGAGGCGCCCGACATCATCCACGACGCCTCCGACGACCTCGCGGACTTCGCCTACGGCGGCTACCTCGCCGATCTCACCGGCCTGCTGCCCGCGAGGCTGAAGTCGGACATCCCGCGGCGCAGTTGGCAGACCACGACCTTCGGGGACGGCGTCTACGGCGTGCCGTTCCTCCAGGAACCCCGCGTGCTCATCGCCAACGCGACGTGGCTGCGCACGTCCGGCGTACGGATCCCGACCCCCGCGAAGCCCTGGAGCTGGGCCGAGTTCCGCCGGGTCACCGAACGCCTCAGCGGCCGGGGGAAGTACGGCGTCGCCTGGCCGCTGAAGGAACCCGTGTCCGCCACGCTCAACCTCTCCCTGTCGGCGGGCGGGCAACTCTTCCACCGGGGTCCGGACGGCAAGGTGACGGTGCGCTTCGGGACGGGCGACCAAGTGGTGCCGCGCACGGTCCATGCCCAGGCGAACACCGACCGCAGTGCCTCGCCGACGACCCTCGGCAGCGGTGGTTCCGACACCCTGCCCGGCTTCTTCGCGGGCCGGTACGCGATGGTCCCGCTCGGCTTCTCCTACCGTCAGCAGATCGTCCAGCAGGCCCCCAGGGGCTTCGCATGGCAGGTGCTGCCCGCCCCGGCGGGGGCCGGCGGACTCACCCAGGGCGTCAGCCCGCAGACCCTCTCCATCGCCGAGGACTGCCCGCACAAGAAGCAGGCCGCCGAGTTCCTCGACTTCCTCCTCAGGCCGCCGAACATGGTCCGCCTCGCCCTCGGCGACTGGATGCTCCCCACCGGCACCGAGGCGCTGAAGGACCCCGCCCTGCACCGGACGAAGGACGGCTGGGCCACCGGCACGGCCCTCGCCGGGCACCTGAGACCGGCACCGGCCCAGTCCGTGCGCGGCTACCCCGAGTGGAAGGACAAGGTCGCCACCCCCGCGCTCCAGGAGTACTACAGCGGAGCGATCGGCATCGACGAACTCGGCCGACGACTGGAGGAGGACGGCAACCTGGTGCTGGCGCGCTACCAGCGCTGAACTCCCAGGATGTTGCACGAGACGTCTCGTCTCGCGTAGGGTCGGCGCATGACCAGTCGCGCCCACATCGCCATGTTCTCCATCGCCGCCCACGGCCACGTGAATCCGAGCCTGGAAGTGATCCGCGAGCTCGTGGCACGCGGCCACCGGGTGACGTACGCGATCCCGCCCGTCTTCGCGGGCAAGGTCGCGGACACCGGCGCCGAGGTGAAGCCCTGGACCTCGACGCTGCCCTCGCCCGACGACGACCCGGAGGCGTGGGGGAGCACCCTGCTGGACAACGTGGAGCCCTTCCTCGCCGACGCGATCCAGGCCCTCCCGCAGCTGATCGAGGCCTACGAGGGCGACGAGCCGGACCTCGTGCTGCACGACATCGCCTCCTACCCGGGCCGGGTCCTCGCCCACCGCTGGGGCGTCCCCGCGGTCTCCCTCTCACCGGCCATGGTCGCCTGGGAGGGGTACGAGGAGGAGGTCGCCCGGCCCCTGTGGGAGGAGCCGAAGAAGACCGAACGGGGCCGCGCCTACTACGCCCGCTTCCAGGCCTGGCTCGAGGGGAACGGCATCACGCAGCACCCCGACGACTTCGGGGGCCGGCCAGACCGCTCGATCGTCCTGCTCCCCAAGGCGCTCCAGCCGAACGCGGACCGTGTCGACGAGCGCGTGTACTCCTTCGTCGGTGCCTGCCAGGGTGACCGCACCGCCGAGGGCGACTGGCAGCGCCCGGCCGCCGCGGAGAAGGTCGCGCTCGTGTCCCTCGGGTCGGCCTTCACCAAGCAGCCCGGCTTCTACCGGGAGTGCGTCAAGGCGTTCGGCGATCTGCCGGGCTGGCACCTGGTGCTCTCGGTCGGCAAGCACGTCGACCCGGCCGGGTTCGCGGACGTTCCGGCCAACGTCGAGGTGCACTCCTGGGTGCCGCAGCCGGCCATCCTGAAGCAGGCCGACCTGTTCGTCACGCACGCCGGCGCCGGCGGCAGCCAGGAAGGCCTGGCCACCGCGACGCCCATGATCGCCGTACCGCAGGCCGTGGACCAGTTCGGCAATGCGGAGATGCTCCAGGGCCTGGGCGTCGCCCGCCGGATGTCCACGGAGGAGGCGACCGCGGAGACCCTGCGCGCGGCGGCCCTGGCCCTGGCCGGCGACCCGGAGGTGGCCCGCCGCCTGAAGGAACTCCAGGCGCAGACGGCCCGGGAGGGCGGCACCAGGCGCGCGGCCGACCTCATCGAGGCCGAACTCGCCGCCGCCCGCGGCTAGGACCGCCCTCGCGTCAGGCCGTCGTCACACCGCGACGGCCTGACGGGTCAGGTTCAGACGGGCGTTGTCGAGCGTGGCGTCCATGCGCGCCGACTGGCCCTTGGTGAACATGAACATCGCGGCGTCGTCCGTGTAGTCCATGTAGTTCATGAACATGTCGCCGTCCGGTCCGTTGCCGCACGTCAGATGGGGGAAGGTGGGCGAACCGACGTTGGCGCCGCCCTGGTTGGGGGTGTCCGCCACGAAGTCGCTGCCGCTGCAGCCCTCGTCGTCGTCGCCCCAGATGTGCCGCAGGTTCAGCCAGTGCCCGATCTCGTGCACGGCCGTGCGGCCACCGTCGAACGGCGCCGTGGCGGTGCCGGTGGTCCCGAGGGCGGTGTGGGTGACGACCACGCCGTCCGTGGAGGCGGCGCCGCCCGGGAACTGGGCGTAGCCCAGCAGTCCGCGGCGCAACTGGCAGACCCAGAGGTTCAGGTAGATGTCCGCGGGCCAGGCGTCCTGGCCGCCGCTCAGGCTGAACTTGACCAGGTCGTCGGTGTCCCAGTCGTCGACCGCGCTCTCGGTGCGTGTGATGCCGTCCGTGGGGCGGCCCAGCGGGTCGGTCCGGGCCAGGTGGAACTGCAGGCGCGCGTCGGCCACCAGGTCCTGCCAGACCGCGGGCACCTTGCCCACGTCCGGGTTGCTCGCGCGGAAGTCCTGGTTGAGCACGTCGATCTGACTGTGGATCTGGGCGTCGCTCACGTTCTGTTCGGCGTTGCCGTGCACCACGTGCACGACGACGGGGATGTCGATCAGGCCTTGCCGGGCGGTGATCTGGTCCATCGACTCGTAGGCGAACGCGGTGTTCTCGATCAGGGCCCGGTTCTCGGCGTACTCCGGGTTCAGGGTGAGGAGTCTGCGGTGCACCTCCATGGCGCCGCACCAGCGGCTGTAGTCGGGCGAGGTGGCGCGAAGGAATGCCTGTGCATCGGACATGGCGTGCCCTTCGAGGGGAGCGGGCTTGTGCCGCGCACGCGGCTGCGGAACTGCGCGTCTGAACGCGTCGCGAGGGGCGGGCGCCGTCGGGCGGAGCGGTCGGTTGCCCGTTCCCTCCGAACCCATACACTGATAATTCTAGTCATTTCGGAGCAAGAGACAATGCGGACGGTGTCGGACGAGTGAGGTGGCCGGGTCATGCGAGAGCCCCCGTCGGCCCTGTTCCGTTCGTGGCTCCACTCCTACGAGGAGGACCACGAGGACGTGCGGGTCTACCGGCCGGACGACTTCCCCTTCCCGCCCGCGCGGGGGCGCCGCGGCATGGAGTTCGCACCCGACGGCGGCTTCGTCGACCACCCGCTGGGACACGGTGACGCCCCCGGAGCCGTGCCCGGCCGCTGGCGGCTCGTGTCGGACCGTCACCTCGTGCTCTCCTTCGGGGGCGCGCGCCCGGAGCGGGAGCTGGAGATCGTGCGCTGCGACGAGCGGGTGCTCGAGGTGCGGCGGCTGGTGTAGGGCCCGTGCGCGCGCCTCGATCATCGCAAGTTGAACGAGGAACCTTAACGTTGAGCCGTCAACTTCACCCTGCCCCGGGTGACTTGCCGCCCCGCTCTGAGCAGCGGAAACTGTAAGTGATGACGTAGAGCCCACCGACACTCCGACTCTGCGCCGCCCCGACGGACGAACAAGGGGGTGACCCGGTGGAGAACGAACTGCACATCCTCCTCACCGAAGAGGACGCCGAAGCCGAGCGCGTCGAAGAGCTGACCGGCTATCTGCGCGAGGAACTGCTCGATCTCGACGTGGACGACGTCACCACGCTCCCCGGCGGCCAGGCCCCGCCCGGAACACGCGCCGTGGACGTCACCCAGATCGGCGCCCTGCTGGTGACCCTGGGCAGCTCGGCCACCGCCCTGAACCAGGTGATGACCGTGATCCGGTCCTGGATGGGCCGTCGCCACGACACCCACCCGTCCCTGCACCTGCGGATGGGCGACGACGTCCTGGAGGTGTCCGAGGCGACCGACGACCAGGTCACCGAGGCGTTCAGGATCTTCGTCGAGCGCCATTCCAGGGCCGGAGCCGAGCCATGACGGATTCCAGACACGCGCTGATCATCGCCAACGACCGGTACGCGGACCAGGGACTCAAGAAACTCAAGGCGCCCGCCCAGGACGCCGCGGCTCTCGAACGGGTGCTGCACGACCCGCAGATCGGCGACTTCGAGGTGGAGGTCGTGCACAACGCCTCGGCCGACCTCATGCGCAGACGCATCCAGGGCTTCTTCAACGACCGGCGCCGCGCCGACACGCTCCTGCTGCACTTCTCCTGCCACGGCCTCAAGAGCGAGTCCGGCGAGCTGTACTTCGCCGCGAGCGACACCGAACCCCCGCTGCTGGCCGCCACGGCTGTCGCCTCCCAGTTCGTCCGCGGCTGCATGTCCGGCACCCGGGCGGGCCGC
The DNA here is from genome assembly GCF_014701095.1 of Streptomyces tuirus. Lineage (NCBI taxonomy): Bacteria > Bacillati > Actinomycetota > Actinomycetes > Kitasatosporales > Streptomycetaceae > Streptomyces > Streptomyces tuirus. Next base: position 6,064,259 of record NZ_AP023439.1, read on the forward strand.
AGCGTCCTGTTCCTCGACTGCTGCTATGGCGGCGCCTTCTCCCGGGGCTCGGCCTCCGTGCGCGCCTCGGGAGACGTCAATGTCCTCGAGTCGTTCGCGAAGGACGAGCCGGTCAGTGGGCGGGGCTGGGCCGTCATCACCGCGTCCGACTCCATGGAGTACTCCTTCGAGGGCGACGAACTCGCCGAGAACTCCGCCCCGCGGCCCTCGGTGTTCACCCACGCGGTCGTCGAAGGCCTGGAGACAGGCGAGGCCGACCTCGACGCGGACGGCAACGTCTCCCTCGACGACCTGTACGAGTACGTCTACCGGCACGTACGGGAGCAGAACCCCCACCAGACACCGAAGAAGGCGGCGGAGCTGCAAGGGGAGCTGCATCTGGCACACAGCCGGCGCGGCGGCATCAAGATCGTCGCCATTCCCTCGCCGTCCGCACTGCAGGCGGCTCTGGACAGCGACGAATTCCTCAGACGGCAGGGCGCCGTCACGGAGTTGTGCAAGCGACTGCGGCGCCCCGAGCTGCCCGTGGCGGAAGGGGCGCGTCAGCACCTGGGGGAGGTCGCCCACGACGAGGTCCAGCCGCTCGCCGATCTGGCGGCCGAGGCCCTGAGCACGATCCGCCTGGCACCGTCCCCGGACCGCCTGGACTTCGGCCGGATCCCGAGGGGCTCGACCTCTCCCGGACTTCCCGTGACCATGCAGGGACCGCCGCTGGCGCGGCACTGCGTGGCCCAGCCCGGACAGCCGTGGCTGCGGGTCGATCCGGCCCGGAGCGGCCTGGAGGTCCACGTCGACACGACCGCCGCGGGGCACCTCTCCGGCGACATCACGCTGAAGGGCGTGGCCGACGAGTCCGTGATCCACGTCGAGGCGGAGGTGACCCCGGCGGACGGTCCCCCGACGCCCGGACCGCACGCCCCGAACGACTCCACGGCGCCGAAGCCCCCGCCGGACGACAAACGGCGCACGGTGGTCATCGATCCCCCGCGCATCCCGTCCGAGCCGAAGGAGCCGCCCAAGCCCAAGGAGCCGCCCAGGACCACCGAAGACCGGGAGCGAACGGACCGCAAAACCCCCTCCCGGCGCGCTCCCGCCCTTGCCGGTGCCGCTCTCGCCCTCGCCGTCACGTCGCTCGCCATGCTCTTCATGACCATCCAGCGGGGAGCCGTGGCCATCGCGGCCCGGGCCGACGCGGGGGAGACCGGCAACGTCGAGGACAACATCCGCGAGTACGGAGCGCTCACGCCGCTCATCGTGTGTCTGATCACCGGTGGGGCGGCTCTGGTCGTGGGCGCGTTCGCCCGGCACGACCTGGGCACCCGGGGGGAGCACTACTCGACGCAGGCGGCGAGCGGTACGCGGACACTGACCTCGGTCGCGAAGGGACTGGCGATCCCCACGCTGGCCCTGGCCGTCCTCGCGGGCATCGCCTATCTGGTGGGCAGCGCTCACTGGTGAGCGCCTGACGCTGTGCTGGAGCGGGCTCGGCACTCCGGCGCAGCTGGGGCACGCCATCGCGGCGATCAGACCTTGAGGGGCTCGCCCTCGTCGTCCCGCGCCACCGGTGCGGCGACCGCCTGCGGCGTCTCGTCGTGCGTGAGGTCCGGCAGCCGGTGCAGCCACTTCGGCAGATACCAGTTGCGCTCGCCCAGCAGCGCCATCACGGCCGGCAGCAGCACACCACGGATGATCGTCGCGTCGATGAGCACCGCCGCCGCGAGGCCGACGCCCATCTGCTTCATGGACTGCATGGACAGCGTCCCGAAGATCGCGAACACGGCGACCATGATGACCGCGGCACTGGTGACCACACCGGCCGTGGTGACCACGCCGTGCCGGATCGCGTCCTTCGTCGCCAGGCCCCGCAGTCGCGCCTCGCGGATCCGGGAGACCACGAACACGTGGTAGTCCATCGACAGGCCGAACAGGATCACGAAGAGGAACAGCGGCAGCCAGGTGATGATCGCGCCGACGCCCTCCGCGCCCACCAGCGACGCGCCCCAGCCGTGCTGGAAGACCGCGACGAGAATGCCGTACGCGGCGCCCACCGACAGCAGGTTCAGCACGATCGACGTGACCGCGATGGTCAGCGAACGGAACGACAGCAGCATCAGCACGAAAGCGAAGACCACGACGAAGGCGAACACCGGGACGACCGCGCCCGCCAGCTGGTCGTTGAAGTCCTTCGACCCGGCCACCTGCCCGGTGATGGGCGCCTCGACCCCCTCGACCTTGCCGAGCGTGGCCGGACGCACCTCGTCCCGCAGCAGGTCCAGGCTCGCGCCCGCCTTGTCCTGGTCGGAACCGCCCACGAGCGGGACGTAGACGAACGCGACGTTCTGCGCGTCGTGCAGCTTGATCTCCACCGGACCCCGCGAGGCGCCCGAACTGATCGCCCGGTCACGGAAGTCGGCGAGCGCGGACTTCACCTCCGGCGCGTTGATGTCATGCGCCTTGACGATCACCTCGGCCGGCTCGGAACCGCCCGGGAAGGCGTCGTTGAGCCGGTTGTACGTCTGCACGATGGGCAGCGAGTCGCCGAACTCCTGGTCCAGGGTGAGCTGTTGCGTCTTCATGCCGAGCGCGGGAGCCGTGATGGCCAGCAGCGCACCGGCCGCCACGGCGACGGCGACCACCGGCTTGGCCAGCACGCGCCGCAGCACGGCCGTCCAGAACCGGCTGTCCTGACGGCCGCCGCCCCGCTCGCGCCGCCGCAGGAACGGCAGACGGCCCTTCTCGACGCGCTCGCCCAGCAGCGACAGCAGCGCGGGCAGCACGGTCACGGACCCCACCATGGCCACGGCCACCACCATCAGCGAGGCCAGGCCCATCGCCTCGAACTCGGCGAGCCCCGTGAACAGCATGCCCGCCATCGCCACGCACACCGTGATACCCGAGACCACGATCGCCCGGCCGCTCGTCGCGGCGGCGATCCGCAGAGCCGTCTGCGCGTCCCGGCCGGCCTCGCGCTCCTCGCGCTCCCGGCGCAGGTAGAACAGGCAGTAGTCGACACCGACCGCCATGCCGACCAGCAGCATCACGGAGTTGGCGGTCTCGCTCATCGGCATGACGTGGCTGACCACGCCCATGAGGCCCATCGTCGCCATGATGGCGGTGACCGCCAGCGCCACCGGCAGCAGCGCCGCGACCAGCGCCCCGAAGGCGATGAGCAGAATGCCGAAGGCCACCGGCACCGCGGAGTACTCGGCCTTCTTGAAGTCCTCGCCGAACGCGTCGTCGAACGTCTTCATCATGCTGGCGGCGCCGATCTCCTCGATCCGCAGAGCCCCGTGATCCTCCTGGACGCCCTCGACGGCCTTCAGCACCGGCTCGACCCGCTCACCGGCGGTGTCCGGCTCGCCGCGCATGTCGAACTGCACGAGCGCGCTGCGGCCGTCCTTCGAGATCGTCTTCGTCTCGTACGGCGAGGTCACCTCGGTGACCCGGCCGGTCCCCTCGACGGCCCGCACGACCGCGTCGACGGCGTCCCGGAACTCGGGGTCCGTCGCCTTCAGCTCACCGCCCCTGGCCTGGATCAGCACGGTCTCACCGGCCGGCTCGTCGATGCCGGCGTCCTCGACGATCCGCGCGGCGGTGTGCGTCTCGCCCTTCAGCTGGTCGCTGTCCTTGACGTCGACCCGGCCCGCGGCCGAACCGAGCCCCATCGCCAGGACGACGAACAGCACCCAGATGCCGACGGCAGCCCATCGGTGCCTGGCGCTCCAGCCGCCGGCCCGGGCGGCGAGGCCCCGCACCCGTATGTCTCCGTTCCCCATGACGGGCCTGCCCCCTCGTGATGCGGTGGCGGCCCCCTGCCGCCCCCTTTCGCTTCGAAGGTAGGGGCCGGACAAAGCCATCTCGTCGTGCTGCCCGGTGAAGTGGGGGAGCCGGAACTCATCCCGACGGAGCGAGCCCTGTCCCCACTGGGGAGGACCTCCACGGACCGTGGTCCCTTACACCTATCCCCGGACATGTCCGGCTCCGCGGGTGTGAGGATCCTGGGTAAACGGTTGTGCCCCGCAACGACCGGTGAGTAATTTACGGGGTCGGGCAGCTGCCCGCGGCGGCCGTCGTGCCCACCCCCACGGGGCACGACGGCCGCCTTATCGTGAGCGGATGACGACGACATACGCGGCCCTGCTGCGCGGCATCAACGTGGGCGGCAGCAGGAAGGTCCCCATGGCCGACCTGCGCACGCTCCTGGCGGACCTCGGCCTCGGCGACGTCCGCACGTACCTGCAGAGCGGCCAGGCCGTGTTCTCCTCCGGCCACGGCGACGAGGAGTCGCTGGCCGGTGAGATCGCGGGGGCCGTCGACAAGCGCTTCGGCTTCGGCGTCGACGTGATCGTGCGCGATCACGCCTATCTGCGGGCGATCGCCGACGCCTGCCCCTTCCCCGCCGACGACTTGGAGCCCAGACAGCTCCACGTCACCTACTTCTCCGCCCCCGTCACCCCCGACCGCTTCGCGGAGATCGACCAGGAGGCCTGCCTCCCCGAGGAGTTCCGCCTCGGCGACCGGGCCCTGTACCTGTACGCCCCGGACGGCCTGGGCCGCTCCAAGCTGGCCGAGCACCTGTCAAAACCGCGCATCACCAGGGGCGTGATCGCCACCAGCCGCAACTGGAACACGGTCGTCAAGCTGGTGGAGATGACCGGTGGCTGAGCACAACCCGGCCGTCGAGGCCGCGATGGAGGGCGAACTCGCCCTGCTCACCCCGAAGGTCCGCCGCTCGCCCGACCGGGTCGGGGCGCTGCTGCACCCCGAATTCCACGAGTTCGGCGCCTCCGGCCGGCACTGGAGCCGGGCCGCCATCATCGCCTCCCTGGCCGCCACCACCGAGCCCGGCGCCCGGCCCGTCGCCGTCTCCGCCCTCAGGGGCGTGCAGCTCGCCCCCGACCTGGTCCACCTCACCTACGACACCGAGTACGACGGCAGCCGCGCGCACCGCAGTTCGCTGTGGCGCCGCACGGAGGGCCGCTGGTTGCTCTGGTTCCACCAGGCGACCCCGTACAGCGAACGGGCCACCTGACACGCGGGCCCCCGGCAGGGCGTGCACGACGTCCCGCCGGCCCTGCCCCCGGGGGCCGGGCCAACCCGTCGGCCGTTCCCGTGAACACCTGCGCCGTCCGCTGCGTACCTACCGACGGACGGCACGAGAACGGAGTCTCGCGAGAGGAATCGCACGGCCACCGACAGGAGCCCGCAGTCATGAGCGACACGAACCTCGTCTACGCCTACGCGGTCATGCGCCGCACCCCCGAGGCCGCTGCGGCCGCGGCCCACCTGCGCGGTGTCGCCGGAGAGCCGGTCCACTTGGTCGACCCGGCGATCACCAGCCCGCCGCTCGCCTTCGCCGTCGGCCACGTCCCGCCCGCCGACTACGACGACGCTCCCCTCCAGGCCCACCTCGACGACCTGGACTGGCTGGAGTCGACGGTCCGCTCCCATCACGCCGTGGTGGCCGCCCTGGTGGCCTCCGGCGCCGCCGTGCTCCCCCTGCGCCTCGCCACCGTCTACCCCGACGAGGACACCGCCCGGCAGGCCCTCGACACCCGCCGCGGCTACTTCCTCTCCCTGCTCGACCGCCTCACCGGCCACGTCGAACTCGGCGTCAAGATCTATGCCACCCCCGACATCATCGCGCCCGAGGCCGACACCGATCCCGAGCAGGACCCGGCCACGGGCCTCGGTGTCGGGCGTGCCTACCAGGTGATCCGCCGCCGCAGACAGCGCAGGAACGAGGAGGCCTGGCGCACGGTCGCCCAAGCGGCCGCCCGCCTCACCGAAACGGCCCGGACCCTCGCCGTCGACCGTGTCACCCACACCCCCGAACGCGGCAGCCTGGCGGGCACGGCCCCCGGCACCAACATCGGCAACGACGCCTACCTCGTCCCGAAGGACCGCGTCACCGCGTTCCGCACGGGCATCCTCACCGCCGCCCAGGGCGTCCCCGGCCTCCGCGTGGAGATCAGCGGCCCGTGGGCCCCCTACTCCTTCGCCCTCCAACCGGAACCGCAGGAGGAGACGGCGGCGTGACCCCTCAGGCGCTCACGGCCGCCGGCAGCGGCATCCGGGCCGCCTCGTACCGCTGAAGCACCACCCGCGCCACCTCCGGCGCCGCTCCCAGGACATCCGCCAGGACATCCGCCTCGGCCGCGCCCCGGGCGATGCGGTCCGGGAGGAAGCCGGGGGCCAGGACGTACGGGGAGACGGCGATGCGGGAGCAGCCGAGTGCGCGCAGTTCGCGGACGGCGTCCTGCGTGCGCGGAAGGGATGCGGAGGCGAACGCAGGCCGCACGGCGCACCAACCGGTGTGCCGCCACTCCCGCGCGATTTCTGCGATCACTGCGATCGCCTCCGGGTCGGTGGACCCCGCCGAGGCCAGCACGACCCCGGTCGAGGACTTGTCGGCGGGGGTCAGGCCCGCCTCGTACAGGCGCCGTTCCAGCGCTGCCAGGAGCAGGGGCGAGGGGCCCAGGACGTCCGCCTGGTGGATGCGCAGCTGCGGGGGCGCGTCCGCGAGGACCGCGGGGATGTCCGCCTTCGCGTGGAACGCCCGGGTGAGGAGGAGGGGCAGGGCGACGACGTCGCGCACACCCTGCACCGCCAGGGACTCCAGGACCCCCTGCACCGAGGGGACGTTGAAGTCCAGGAAGCCCGTCTCCACCCGCACGTCGGGGCGCGTCGCGCGCACCCGGCGTACCAGGGCGTGCACCGTCGCGGCATGGCGCGGGTCGCGGCTGCCGTGGGCGATGACGAGGAGGACGGGCTTGTTCGTCATGGGACTCAGCTCTTCACCAGCAGGCCGCGGCTGCGCAGCACCCACCGCTCCAGCGGGCTGAAGATCAGCAGGTCGATGGCGATGCCGACGATCAGGATCAGCAGGATCGCCTCGAACACCATGGCCATGTCGCTGGCGTTGCGGCCGTTCTCCAGCAACTGGCCGAGGCCGACGCCGAGGTCGGGGAAGGACGCGATGATCTCGGCGGCCATCAGGGAGCGCCAGGAGAAGGCCCAGCCCTGCTTCAGACCCGCCACATAACCCGGCAGGGCGGCCGGCAGGACGATGTGCCAGGTGCCCTTGAGGCCCCTGGCGCCCAGCGTGCGGCCGGCGCGCAGGAACAGCGGGTCCACCTGGTCGACGCCGGAGACCAGACCGTTGGCGATCGACGGGACCGCGCCGAGCAGGATCACCGCGTACATCATCGAGTTGTTCAGACCCAGCCAGATCACCGCCGGCGGCACCCAGGCGACCGACGGCAGGGACTGCAGGCCCGACAGGATCGGGCCGATCGCCGCGCGGACGAACTTCACGCGGGCCACGATCAGGCCCAGCGGCGTGCCGATCAGCAGGGCGAAGAGGAACCCGAGCAGGCCGCGCGAGACGCTGGTCCAGATGTAGTCGAGCAACTCGCCCTGGAGCCACGCCGTCCGCACGACGTCCCACACCGCGGACGGCGCGGGCAGCTTCGTCGGGTCGTCGACGACCTTGAATGAGACCAGCGCCTGCCAGACCGCCAGCACCAGCGTGATGGCGAGGACGGGCGGCAGGATCTTCTGGACGAAGGTCTGCCGGAACGGCGTGCGGAGCGTCTGCCTCGACTCCAGCGCGTCGAGGCCCGCCTCCAGCCCGGCGAGATCGTTGCCGTCCTTGGCGACGGTCGTCGAATCAGTGCTGGCCATGTCGGCGGATCTCCCCACGCAGTTCTTCGGTGATCTCGACGGACAACTCCGCCACGGCGGTGTCCTCGATGCGGCGCGGGTGCGGGATGTCCACCCGCCACTCGCGGGCGATGCGGCCCGGGCGGGAGGACAGCAGCACCACGCGCTGGGCGAGCCGGACCGCCTCGCGCACGTTGTGCGTGACGAACAGGACGGACACCTGCGTCTCGCGCCAGATGCGGGTCAGCTCGTCGTGCAGCACGTCCCGCGTGATGGCGTCCAGTGCCGCGAACGGCTCGTCCATCAGCAGCAGCTTGCTCTCCTGGGCGAGCGCACGGGCCAGGGCGACGCGCTGGCGCATACCGCCCGACAGCTCGTGCACCCGCTTGCCGTGGGCGCCCTTCAGCCGCACCAGTCCGAGCAGCTCCTCGGCCCGCTCCCGGCGCTCGGCCTTCGGCACGCCCCGCAGCTTCAGGGCGAGTTCGATGTTCTTGCCCGCGGTCAGCCACGGGAACAGCGCGTGCTCCTGGAACATCAGCGCCGGCCGGCCGTCCGTCTCGATCTCGCCGACGGTGGGGCGGTCCAGGCCCGCCACCAGGTTGAGCAGTGTGGACTTGCCGCAGCCGGAGGCCCCCAGGAGGGTGACGAACTCTCCGGGCGCGACATCGAGGGTGATGTCGTCCAGGACGAGCTGCTGTCCGGCGGGGCCCGGATACGATTTCGACACGTGTGCGATCCGGGCGGCGTGCGTGGCCGACTCGGTGCCGTCGGCGGCCTTGGCGAGGGTCGTGGCCATGGTCGTCACCTCCTGGGACTCTTCATGCGGCTTCGGGATGCGGGCTTACTTCACGCCGAGACCGGCGTCGTCGACCGCGGGCTCGCCCTCGGCCTTGAGGACCTTGTTCAGCGGCGCGAGGTCGTAGATGCCCTTCAGGTCCGGCTGCTGCAGCAGGCCCGCCTTCACCGCGTGCTCCGCCTCGGTGTTGAGGGTGGAGGCCAGCGGGTCGTCGGTGAACCGGATCGACTTCCACGCCGGGTCCAGCACCTCGGCCGGCAGCGCCTTGCCGGAGTCCGTCTCCAACTGCTTGTTCGCCGCCGCCTTCGCCGCGTCCGGGTTGGCGTTGATCCACTTGTTGGTCTCGACCGAGCCCTTGAGCACGGCCTCGACGACCTTCGGGTGCTCCTTCAGGAAGTCCTGACGCACGATGATGTTCGTGATCACGAACTTCTCGTCCGGCCACAGCGTCGACTCGTCGAGCAGCACCTTGCCGCCCTCGGCGACCAGCTTCGACGCGGTCGGCTCCGGCACCCAGGCGCCGTCGATCGACCCGGCCTGGTAGGCGCCCGGGGTGACCTTGTTGTCGCTGCGGACGACCGTGACATCGCCCTTGCCGCTCTGCGGGTCGACCTTCCAGCCCTGCTCCGCGGCCCAGTTGAGGAACGCCACGTCCTGCGTGTTGCCGAGCTGCGGCGTCGCGATCCGCTTGCCCTCGACGTCCTTCAGCGACTTGATCTTGTCCGGGTTGACCACGAGCTTCACACCGCCGGACGCCGAACCGCCGATGACGCGCAGGTTCTTGCCGGCGGACTTGGTGTAGCCGTTGATCGCGGGGGAGGGGCCGATCCAGCCGATGTCGATGGACTTGGAGTTGAGCGCCTCGATCTCCGAGGGACCGGCGTTGAAGACGGCCGGGTCGACCTTGGTGGCGCCGAGCGCCTTCTGGAGGATGCCCTTCTGCACGCCCACCAGAGCGGTGCCGTGGGTCAGGTTGCCGAAGTAGCCGATCTTGACGGAGTCGAGTCCGTCGATCTTCTTCGCCCCGGCGGCGACCTCGGCGGCGCCGTCGTCCTTGGCCTGGGAGCCGTAGCCGCAGGCGGCCAGCGTGAGCAGGGGAAGCGCGGCGATGACCGCGAGAGAGCGGCGAAGAGCGGATGGAGCAGGCACGGGAGGTGGTCCTCTCGCCAGGCCCGGCGGTCACGGTCTCTCAGGTCGTGGCCGGGAGGTCGGCAGGTTTTCGTCTACGGCGGTGGGGGGTGAGGGCGCGCAGGCAGTGCGCGTACGTCAGCGCACACATCGCGCAACTCCGCCCTGCCCGCTCCCGAGAGCCCCGCTGCCGACGCGGCCGCCCTCCTTGGCGAACATCGAGTAGAAGTCCGGGGAGGTCATGTCAGAAGTCCCACCCGTCGTCCTCGGACTCGTCCTTGACCGGCTCCGGCGCCGCGAAGGACTCGCCGACCATGCCGGCGGTGAGGGTCTGGCCGTCGTTCGGGTCGATCAGGATGAACGAGCCGGTGCGGCGCGAGTCGGCGTAGGAGTCGACCGGCAGCGGCTCGGCGGTACGGATTTTCACCCGGCCGATGTCGTTGGCGACGAGCTGTCCCGGATGCGGGTGCAGGGACAGGTCGTCGAGCGTGAGGCGGGAGGGGATGTCCTTGACGATCGCCTTGACCGTGCGGGTGCCGTGCTTGAGCAGCACCCGGTGCCCGACCGTCAGCGGGGCGTCGGCGACATGGCAGACGGTCGCCTCGATGTCCTGCGTGGTCGCGGGCGCGTCCTTGCTCGGCACGATCAGGTCACCGCGCGAGATGTCGATGTCGTCCTCGAGCAGGAGGGTCACCGACTGCGTCGTCCAGGCCACGTCCACCGGCTCGCCCAGCAGGTCGATGCCGGAGATCTTCGAGGCCCGGCCCGACGGCAGCACCGTGACGGACTCGCCCACGCGGAAGGAACCCGCCGCGATCTGACCGGCGTAACCCCGGTAGTCCGGGTGGTCCGGGCCCTGCGGCCGGATCACGTACTGCACGGGCAGCCGGGCGTGGCAGTGGCTCAGGTCGTGGCTGACCGGCACCGTCTCCAGGTGCTCCAGCACGGTCGGGCCGCCGTACCAGTCCATGTGCGAGGACGGGTCCACCACGTTGTCGCCGACCAGCGCCGAGATCGGGATCGCGGTGACCTCGGGCACGCCCAGCTCGGTCGCGTACGCCGTGAACTCCTCGGCGATGGCGGCGAACACCTTCTCCTCGTAGCCGACGAGGTCCATCTTGTTGACCGCGAGGACCACGTGCGGCACGCGCAGCAGCGCGGCGATGGCGGCGTGCCGGCGGGTCTGCTCGACGACGCCGTTGCGGGCGTCGACCAGGATCACCGTCAGCTCGGCGGTGGAGGCGCCGGTGACCATGTTCCGCGTGTACTGCACATGGCCGGGGGTGTCGGCGAGGATGAACCGCCGCCGGGGCGTGGCGAAGTAGCGGTACGCCACGTCGATCGTGATGCCCTGCTCCCGCTCGGCGCGCAGGCCGTCCGTCAGCAGCGCGAGGTCCGGCGCCTCCTGGCCGCGGCTCGCGGAGACGCGCTCCACGGCCTCCAGCTGGTCGGTGAGGACCGACTTGGAGTCGTGCAGCAGCCGGCCCACGAGGGTGGACTTGCCGTCGTCGACGGAGCCGGCGGTGGCGAACCGCAGGAGCGTGGTCTCCGCGAGTTCCTCGGTGGTGATGGTGCTCATCTCTAGAAGTACCCCTCGCGCTTGCGGTCTTCCATCGCCGCCTCGGACATCTTGTCGTCGGCGCGGGTGGCGCCGCGCTCGGTCAGCCGGGAGGCGGCGATCTCGACGATCACCTTCTCGATGGTGTCGGCCTCGGAGTCCACCGCGCCCGTGCAGGACATGTCACCCACGGTCCGGTAGCGCACGAGCCGCTTCTCCACGGTCTCGCCGTCCTTCGGCCCGCCCCACTCGCCGGCGGTCAGCCACATGCCGCTGCGGGCGAAGACCTCGCGCTCGTGCGCGTAGTAGATCTCCGGCAGCTCGATGCCCTCGCGGGCGATGTACTGCCACACGTCCAGCTCGGTCCAGTTGGACAGCGGGAACACCCGGACGTGCTCACCGGGCGCGTGCCGGCCGTTGTACAGGTTCCACAGCTCCGGGCGCTGCCGGCGCGGGTCCCACTGGGAGAACTCGTCGCGCAGGGAGAACACCCGCTCCTTGGCCCGGGCCTTCTCCTCGTCGCGGCGGCCGCCGCCGAAGACGGCGTCGAACTTCTCCGCCTGGATCTTCTCGGTCAGCGGCAGCGTCTGCAGCGGGTTGCGGGTGCCGTCCGGGCGCTCCTTGAGCACACCGCGGTCGATGTAGTCCTGCACGGAGGCGACGTGCAGCCGCAGCCCGTGCTTGTCGACCGTGCGGTCGCGGTAGTCGAGGACCTCGGGGAAGTTGTGCCCGGTGTCCACGTGCAGCAGCGAGAACGGCACCGACGCCGGCCGGAAGGCCTTCAGCGCCAGGTGCAGCATGACGATGGAGTCCTTGCCGCCGGAGAAGAGGATCACCGGCCGCTCGAACTCGCCCGCCACCTCGCGGAAGATGTGCACCGCCTCGGACTCGAGGGCGTCGAGGTGCGACAGCGCGTACGGACTGCCGGTCTCCTCGGAAACGGTGGCGACGGTCGTCATGCCAGTCCCCTTTCGGTCAGCAGGGCGAACACGGAAGCCGCGGACTCCTGCACGGTCTGGTTCTGCGACTCGATGCGCAGATCGGGCGACTCGGGCGCCTCGTACGGGTCGTCGACCCCGGTGAGTCCGGTGAGCTCACCGGCGGCCTGCTTGGCGTACAGACCCTTCACGTCACGCTCGCTGCACACCTCGACGGGCGTCGCGACATGCACCTCGACGTACCCGGTGCCGTTCGCCTGGTGGCGCTTGCGCACCGCCTCCCGGCTGTCCTGGTAGGGCGCGATGACCGGGACGAGGGCCAGCACGCCGTTGCGGGCGAGCAGCTCGGCGACGAAACCGATGCGCTGCACGTTGGTGTGCCGGTCCTCGCGGCTGAAGCCGAGGCCCGCCGAGATGAACTCGCGGATCTCGTCGCCGTCGAGCACCTCGACCCGGTGGCCCTCCTCGCGGAGCCGGCCGGCCAGTTCGTAGGCGATCGTGGTCTTGCCGGCGCTCGGCAGACCCGTGAGCCAGACGGTGGCTCCGGACGTCACGTCACTCTCCTGAATCGTCGTCATCCGTGCAGTCCGCACTCGGTCTTGCTGCGGCCCGCCCAGCGCCCGGCGCGCGCGTCCTCGCCCTCCAGGACCCGGCGGGTGCAGGGGGCGCAGCCGACGGACGCGTAGCCGTCCATCAGCAGCGGGTTCGTCAGGACGCCGTGCTCGGTGACGTACGCGTCCACGTCGTCCTGGGTCCAGCGGGCGATCGGCGAGACCTTGACCTTCTGCCGCTTGTCGTCCCAGCCGACCACCGGGGTGTTCGCCCGGGTCGGGGACTCGTCGCGGCGCAGCCCGGTCGCCCAGGCCCGGTAGTCCTTCAGGCCCTGCTCCAGCGGCTGCACCTTGCGCAGCTTGCAGCACAGGTCGGGGTCGCGGTCGTGCAGCTTCGGGCCGTACTGCGCGTCCTGCTCGGCGACGCTCTGCACCGGGGTGAGCGTGATGAGGTTGACGTCCATCACGGCCTCGACGGCGTCGCGGGTGCCGATGGTCTCCTCGAAGTGGTAGCCGGTGTCGAGGAAGACCACGTCGACGCCCGGCATGGCGCGGGCGGCGAGGTGGGCGACCACCGCGTCCTCCATGGAGGAGGTCACGCAGAACTGCTTGCCGAACGTCTTCGCCGCCCACTGGAGGATCTCCAGCGCGGAGGCGTCCTCAAGGTCGCGGCCCGCCTGCTCGGCGAGCTGCTTCAGGTCCTCGGTGGCGCGCTCTTCCTGAGCGGTCGTCATATCTGTGCCCCTCCGGAATCGGATCGCTTCAGCCCCTGGGCCAGCAGGCCCAGGAACTTCAGCTGAAAGGCCCGGCTGCACGCCGCGCATTCCCAGGCGCCGTGCCCCTCCTCGCTCGGCCGCAGGTCCTCGTCACCGCAGTACGGGCAGTAGAACGGGGCCATCCGCTCGCTCACGACAGGGCCTCCTCGCCGGCCCGCGCCGCCCAGGTGGCGAACCGCTCGCCGTCCTCGCGCTCGGCCTGGAACCGCTTCAGGACGCGCTCGATGTAGTCCGGCAGTTCGTCGGAGGTGACCTTCAGACCGCGCACCTTGCGGCCGAAGCCGGCCTCCAGGCCCAGGGCGCCGCCCAGGTGCACCTGGTAGCCCTCGACCTGCTCGCCCCGGTCGTTGAGCATGAGCTGGCCCTTGAGACCGATGTCCGCGACCTGGATACGGGCGCAGGCGTTCGGGCAGCCGTTGAGGTTGATGGTGAGCGGCTCGTCGAAGTCCGGCAGGCGGCGCTCCAGTTCGTCGATCAGCTGCGCACCGCGCTGCTTGGTCTCGACGATGGCCAGCTTGCAGAACTCGATGCCGGTGCACGCCATGGTGCCGCGCCGGAAGGAGGAGGGCCGGGCGGTCAGGTCGAGCGCCTCCAGGGCCTCGACGAGCGACTCGACCTTGTCCTCCTCGACGTCGAGGACGATCATCTTCTGCTCGACGGTGGTGCGCACCCGGCCCGAGCCGTGGGCCTCCGCGAGGTCGGCGATCTTCGTGATCGTCGCGCCGTCGACACGTCCCACGCGCGGGGCGAAGCCGACGTAGAACCGGCCGTCCTTCTGCCGGTGCACACCGATGTGGTCGCGCCACAGCTGGGACGGCTGCTCGGGGGCAGGGCCGTCGGTCAGCCTGCGCTTCAGGTACTCGTCCTCCAGCACCTGCCGGAACTTCTCCGGGCCCCAGTCGGCGACGAGGAACTTCAGCCGGGCACGGTTGCGCAGCCGGCGGTAGCCGTAGTCGCGGAAGATCGAGATGACGCCCTCGTAGACGTCCGGCACCTCGTCGATCGACACCCAGGTGCCCAGGCGCACGCCCAGCTTGGGGTTGGTGGACAGGCCGCCGCCGACCCACACGTCGAAGCCGGGACCGTGCTCGGGGTGGACGACACCGACGAACGCGACGTCGTTGATCTCGTGCACCACGTCCAGCACCGGCGAGCCCGAGATCGCGGTCTTGAACTTCCGGGGGAGGTTCGAGTACGCCGGGTTGTTCAGGACCCGGCGCTTCATCTCCTCCAGGGCCGGTGTGGCGTCGATGATCTCGTCCTCGGCGATGCCCGCCACCGGGGAGCCGATCATCACACGCGGGGTGTCGCCGCAGGCGGTGACCGTCGACAGGCCCACGCCCTCCAGCCGGTTCCAGATCTCGGGCACGTCCTCGATCCGGATCCAGTGGTACTGCACGTTCTGCCGGTCCGTGATGTCGGCGGTGCCGCGCGCGAACTCCTGCGAGACCTCGCCGATGACCCGCAGCTGCTGCGTGGTCAGCGCGCCGCCGTCGATCCGGACGCGCAGCATGAAGTACTCGTCGTCCAGCTCCTCCGGCTCCAGGACGGCCGTCTTGCCGCCGTCGATGCCGGGCTTGCGCTGGGTGTACAGACCCCACCAGCGCATGCGGCCGCGCAGGTCGTTCGGGTCGATGGAGTCGAAGCCCCGCTTGGAGTAGATCGTCTCAATGCGTGTCCGCACATTGAGACCGTCGTCGTCCTTCTTGAACTGCTCGTTGCCGTTCAGTGGGGTGTGGTGCCCCACGGCCCACTGACCCTCACCGCGGTGACGGCTCACCTTGCGGCGGGGAGTCGCGGCAGCAGGGTTCTGCGGGGTGGCGGCCATGGTTGATACGTCCTTCGGGACAGGCGAAAATGCGGCTCTGACCTGCGCATGCGTGCGCATGGGCATAGGGCGCGTCATTGCGCAGGGGTGAGGCAGGAAAGGAAGATGTCGGGCGCGGGCTGAGTACGCTCAGTGCGCCGGACAGATGGCGCTGGACATGCGGCCGAGGTCGACGTGCCGCCGACTCACCAAGGCAATTCCAGTTCCAGACATGACGGAAGCGTGTCACGGCGATCTGGACACAGTCCAGCTTCGTCCAAGATGCGGACACCCTTGTCTCGCAGAGCAAGACAAGGGTGTCGTTGGTCACATCGGGGGCTTCCGGGGTGTCCGACCAGGTCAGACGGGGAACGCCCCAGGCCACGGTCCCGGAGTGGCGACGTCCGCCTCCTCCTCGACCTTGGTGTCGAACAGCTTGAAGCCCCGCCGCTGGTAGTTGTCCATCGCGTGCTCGCCGTCCTTGCTGCAGGTGTGCAGCCAGACCCGCTTCGTCGGGGTCAGTCCGGCCCAGCGGTCCGCGAGGTCCCAGGCCCGGGCCGCGCCGTACGACAGCAGGTGCCCGCCGATGCGCCGGCCCCGGAAGGCGGGCAGCAGCCCGAAGTAGACGATCTCCACCACCGCGTCGTCCTGCGCCTCCAGTTCCACGAACCCGGCGGGCGTGCCCCGGTCGTACGCCACCCACGTCTCCACGCCGGGCCGCTCCAGGTGCTCCACCCACCGCGCGTACGACCAGCCGAGCCGGTCCGTCCAGCGGATGTCGCCGCCCACCGACGCGTACAGGAACCGGCTGAACTCGGGCGAGGGCACCTCGGAGCGGACGACCCGGACGTCCCCGTCCGGCGCGACGGCCGGCAGCAGGTCGGTCGGGGCGGTCTGCTCCAGGGACCAGGTGGTCACGGCGATGGTGGTCATGCGAGCCAGAAAATCATCTGACCACCTGGTCTGTCGATCGGTCCCCGGCCCGGGCGACCGGCGCCGGTCAGTCCAGCGCCCGGTCGATCGACGTCAGCGGCAGCGCGAACAGCATCCGCCCCGACTGGGACCACACCTCGCCCGTCGCCTCCCAGTAGGACAGGGAACCCGACCCGCCGCTCCAGCAGTGCCGCGTCCCGTCCGTGCCGCACTCCGTGGCCCCCGCGCCCTCGGTGTCCTGGCGCCACAGCGTCCCGTGCCCGCCCGGGCTGCCCGCCGCGCGGCCGAGGTACCAGCCCGAGCGGTGGGCCAGCACGCCCCGCACGTCGGCCGTCTTCGTCTCATAGGCCTCGACCGGGGCCGCCTCGCCGGAGAAGTCGGTGGTGAGCAGGCCGGTTCGGGCCGGGTCGCGGCTCAGCGCGTAACGCCACAGCCGGGTGTGCCGGTCTTCGTCCGCGGGCACCCACTCGCTCGCGACCAGACTGTCGGGGGAGGTGCTGCGGTCCAGGGAGACGGTGGCCGGGCGGGAGGTGCCGTCCCCGCGGGGCAGGGTGTACGAGCCGACGGCGGGCAGCACGAACCGGTAGCCGTGCGCCGCCCAGCCGCCCCTCACCCGGCCGACCGCGTCGGACTCGACGGTGGCGCGCTGGATGCGGTCCATGTCGTAGACGTACAGCGCGTCCCGGTCGCCCTCGCGGGTCGTCACCAGCAGCTTGTCCTGGTACCAGACCATGCCGGACAGCGGGGAGACCAGCCCCCGGTAGTCCCGCCCGCCGTCCACCGGCACGGCCAGCAGAGCCCAGGTGTAGCGCAGCGCGCCGGGGTCGTTCGCGTCGACGAAGGCGACCTTGGCCAGCCCCTGCCCGGGGGACGGGCCGTCCAGGGAGCCGCCCGCCGCGCCCCTCGTCCAGCCGGAGAGGATCACGCGGTTGCCTCCCCAGAGGCCGTCGTCGTCCGCGTCGCCCGACGTCGTGACCGCGCCGGCCCGCCAGCCCCGGGTGTCGGAGCCGCCGAAGCAGTACGCGCGTGTGGCCGCCGGCTCCACCGGCAGGCTGTGCCTCTCGGCCGTCGAGCAGCCGGCCGCGTTCCGCAGCGGCAGATCGGCGCCCTCCAGCACCGCGCCGACGCCGACGGGCCGGCCCATCTTCGCCGCGAGCCGGTCCAGCCACTGTTCGGGCACCCGCTGCTCGGCCAGCGGCAGCCGCCCGGCCGCGTCGGACGCGGCGACCGGCTTCAGAGCCCCGGGGGCGTCGGCGACGGTGGCCTGCGAGGCGCTGATCAAAGTGGCGGCGGCGGTGAGCGCGAGAGCCGTCCCGGCCAGGGTCGCGCGCAGCGCCCTGCCCCGCCTGCGCCGCCGGTGTCTGCCGCGATGCTTCATAACGTCCTCCCGAGACGGACCAACTGCGCCTGGTGATCCACACGTTGGCGGAGGAGCAGGTGGGGCGGTCCGTAGAGGGATGCTACGGCAGACAGGGGGGTCGGCGGACGAAGACCCTGCAAATATGCGAAAGATGCACCTCTCGGGGCGGCTTGTACGCCACGCGCGGTGAACCTCAGGGCGCCGCCGAGGACCTGCGTTGCCTGCTCACCTCCGGTGCGGTCGAGTGCGGCAGCAGATCCAGCGGATCGTCCGGAAGCAGCACCTCGACCTCGGCCGCCTCGGCGAACCGGTACGGCCGGTGCTCCAGGAACGCCCCCAGATACCGCCGCACCCGCGACATCTCGGCACGCACCGTCACCGTGCGGGAAGGGTCGCCGAACACGTCCCCGGCCAGCTCCGAGGCGCTGCGGCCGCAGCGGTGGACCGCCAGAAGGTACAGCAACTCCGCGTGCCGGGGACTCAGTTCCCTGCTCCAGGAGCCCGCCCCACCGAGCACCTCCACCGACCAGCGCCGCGCCTGCCGGAGGTCCAGCACGATCCGGGCCGGGCCGCGCCGGCCGGCCTCGTCGTCGACCACCCGCAGCAGCCAGCCCCCGGCCAGCGGCTCCACCGAGCACAGCCCGAGCGCCGGCAGCCATCTCGGGCCCGCCGACAGCGACTTCGGCAGCGCCACGCGCCGTGCGTACGGCATCCCGCTGACCGCGGCCGTCCAGCCGTCCGGGTCGACGACCAGGGCACGGCCGGCGAGCCGGGCCAGCACCGGCGCCGCCACCGCCCGCAGCCGCTCCAGCGACTCCGTGTGCATCTCCCGCAGCCGGGCTTCGGCGAGTTTGGCCACCGAGCCGACCCAGGAGAGCGTCGCCGGATGCATCGTCTCCAGCGGGCCGCTCACGTCCACCACGCCGAGCAGCCGGCCGTCCCGCGGATCCGTCAGGGGAGCGCCCGCACAGGTCCAGCAGGACTGGGAGCGCACGAAGTGCTCGGAGGCGAAGACCTGCACGGGCCGGCGCACCACCGCCGGGGTGCCCAGGCCGTTCGTGCCGACGACGTCCTCACGCCAGTCCGCGCCGAGTTCGAAGCCCAGCCCGTCCGCCTTGCGCAGCACCGGCGGACTGCCCTCGCGCCACAGCACCCGGCCGTCCTCGTCGGCCACCACCATGATGTGGTGCGCCACGTCCGCCGCCGCCAGCAGCCCCTCCCTCAGCACCGGCAGCACATGGCGCAATACCGACGTCTCGCGCCGCCGCTGCACCTCCTCGCGGGGGAGCGGATCCGCCCGGACGTCATGGTCGGGATCGACACCGCTGCGCATCATCCGCTCCCAGGACCGCTCGATCACCGGACGCGGCGCCACCGGAGCGGGCTGCCCCGCCAGCCGGGCGGAACGCACCTGGCTGAGGACCCGGGCCGCACGCGTGCTGTCCACGGCGGCCAAGTGCGTGACGTCCATCCGCGTGCGCCCTCCTGAGTCGCTTTTGACTGTGCGTCTCATAGTGCCGCCTGCCCCGCCGGCCCGTGCACCGTCCGCACACAGTCAGCAGCAAGTTGCAACCCCTTGCAACCCTGGTGGACGGCCCGGCCGTGTCCGAAACTTGAGCGGCGCCGTGCCGAGCGGCGTTCAGTGGCTCGAACGGGCCAGTGCTGCGGGGGTGGTGCCGTGTCGGCGCAGCACCACCCTCGCTTTTTCGCGCGCCGGAACCTCCGCACACGCGGAACAGCGGGACCGGTTCAGGACACCGGACGCGCCCGTTCCACCACCGACGCCAGGTCCAGGGTGTGCGGCAGCGTCCCGAACGCCGCGCCCGAGTCGCCCCCGAGCCGTCCCGCGCAGAACGCGTCGGCGACCTGCGGTGGCGCGAAACGCACCAGCAGCGACCCCTGGAGCACCAGCGCGAGCCGCTCAGCCAGCCGACGCGCCCGCCCCTCCACGCCCTCCAGGTCGGCCAGTTCGGTCAGGAGGCTCTTGATGGCCGCGTCGAGGCGGTGATCGGCGCCGCGCGCCTGCCCGACCTCCCGCAGATACGCGTCCAGCGCGCCCGGCTCCCGCCGCAACGCCCGCAGCACGTCCAGCGCCTGCACATTTCCCGCGCCCTCCCAGACCGAGTTCAGCGGCGACTCGCGCACCAGCCGGGGCATCTGGGACTCCTCCACGTACCCGTTGCCGCCGAGACACTCCGCCGCCTCCACGGCAACGGGCGGGCACCGCTTGGTCACCCAGTACTTGGCGGCCGGCACCGCGATCCGCAGCAGCGCCCGCTCCTGCTCGCCGCCGTCGTCGTACGCCGCCGCGAGCCGCAGCGCCAGCGTCGTCGCGGCCTCCGACTCGAGCGCCAGGTCGGCGAGGACGTTGCGCATCAGCGGCTTGTCCACGAGCTTCCCGCCGAACGCCTCGCGGTACGTGCAGTGGTGCACCGCCTGCGCCACGGCCTGCCGCATCAGCCCCGCCGAGCCGAGCACGCAGTCCAGCCGGGTCGCCGCGACCATCCCGATGATGGTGCGCACCCCGCGCCCCTCCTCCCCGACCCGGCGCGCCCACGTCCTGTCGAACTCGACCTCGGCCGACGCGTTCGACCGGTTGCCGAGCTTGTCCTTGAGCCGCTGGATCAGGAACACGTTGCGCGTGCCGTCCCCGAGCACCCGCGGCACCAGGAAGCAGGTCAGCCCGCCCGGAGCCTGGGCCAGCACCAGGAAGCCGTCGGACATCGGCGCCGAGCAGAACCACTTGTGCCCGGTCAGCTCGTACGTCCCGTCCTCGGCGAGGGGCCGCGCCGAGGTGGTGTTCGCCCGGACGTCGCTGCCGCCCTGCTTCTCCGTCATGCCCATCCCGAACAGCGCCCCGGCCTTGAGGTGCGCGGGCCGCAGCTCACGGTCGTAGACCATGGACGTCAGCAGCGGCTCCCACTCGGCGGCCAGGTCCGGGTCGGTGCGCAGGGCGGGGACCGCCGCGTGCGTCATCGACAGCGGGCAGCCGTTGCCGGCCTCGACCTGCGTCCACACCAGGAAGGCGGCGGCCCGCCGCAGATGCCCGGCCGGGCGGTCCCAGGCCGCCGTCAGACCGGCCGAGGCCCCCTTGCCGAGCAGCCGGTGCCAGGCGGGGTGGAACTCGACCTCGTCGAGGCGGTTGCCGTACCGGTCGTGCGTGTGGAGCCGGGGCGGGTTCTCGTTGGCCTGCCGCCCCCACTCCTGCACCTGGGCCGAGCCGGAGGCCCGGCCGAGTGCCGCCAGCTCGCCGAGGACGTCGTCGCGCAGCTCCGGATCGAGATGCCGGTCGACCGCGTCGGTCAGGGACCGGTCGGCGGAGAAGACGTCGTACCCGACCAGCGGCGGGACCTGGTTCGTCACGGTGTGGGTGCTGCCTGCCATGGTGCGAACGTACCCCGGGGCAGCACCTTGGCACCCGGTGAAACCGGACCGGTCGGCGAAGACCCGGCCTGTGGGTGAGTGGGCCAGGGCACGGCGGATACCGTTAGGGGGTGCAGCCAGCAAGTGAGACCCCCGACACGCCCTCCGGGCGCCTCCACCGGGCGCGGGCCCTGTACCGGAACGTTTCCAAACGCAGGACCGCCTGGCTGTTGGTCAAGGACACCGTCAACTCCTGCGTCGAGTACCGCATCCTCGGCCTCGCGGCCGAGGCCGCGTTCTTCACTCTGCTGTCGGTGCCGCCGCTGCTGCTGAGCATGATCGGACTGCTCGGCTACGTCGACGCCTGGACCGGCGCCGACACCATCCAGAGCCTCCAGACCAACCTCCTGGAGGCCTCCCGCACGGTCCTGTCCGACCAGGGCGTCCGCGAGATCGCCCAGCCGATCCTGCACGACGTGACGAAGGGCGGCCGGCCCGACGTCATCTCCATCGGCTTCCTCTTCGCCCTGTGGTCGGGCTCTCGCGCGGTGAACGTCTTCATCGACACCATCACCGTGATGTACGGCCTCGACGGCGTCCGGGGCATCGTCAAGACCCGTCTGATGGCCTTCCTGCTGTTCATCGTGGCCCTGCTGATCGGCTCGGTCGCTTTGCCGCTGATGGTGGCCGGGCCGGACGCCGTGGTGCGGATCGTGCCGTGGTCGACGACGGTCGTCCAGGTCCTCTACTGGCCCACGGTGATCCTCCTGTCGATCGCCTTCCTGACGACGCTGTACCACGTGTCCGTCCCGGTGCGCTCCCCGTGGATCGAGGACGTGCCGGGCGCGCTGGTCGCCCTCGGCATGTGGGTGCTGGGCAGCTTCCTGCTGCGGATCTACCTGACCAGCACGGTCGAGGGCCCCACGATCTACGGCTCCCTCGCCGCGCCCGTCGCCGTGCTGCTGTGGATCGGTGTGTCCGCGTTCGCCGTGCTCGTCGGGGCCGCGGTCAACGCCGCCATCGACCGCGTCTGGCCGGCCGCCGCCACGGCCGCGGCCCGCGAGGCCAACGAGCGGCTGCGGCAGGCGCAGGTCGCCGAGTACGTGGCCCGTGCCGGCGCCGCGGGCGAGGGCGACCCCGACATGCCCTCCGAGTTCCCGGAGCGCTGGTCCCGCTTCCTGCCGCCCGAGGACGTCTCGGCCCGCCTGCGCACCCATGTGAAGAGCACCCACGCCAAGAACAGCCACGTCAAGCACACCCACGCGAAGAGCACCCAGGTCGACGGGGAAGGGCCGCCGTCCGAGGAGAAGTGACGGCCGCCGCCCTCGGGCCTTCGCCGCCATCTCCCTTCTCAGACTTTCCAGGTCCCCGCGGCGGCCTCCTCTCAGGCCTTCCAGGTCCCCGCCGCGGCCTCCTCGCGCACGAAGTCCCCGAAGTCCCGGGGCGGGCGGCCCAGGACCTCCCGCACGCCGTCCGAGAGGTGCGCGTTGCGGCCGTCGAGGAGGGTGTCGAAGATCGCCGTCATGCCCGCCACCTCCTCCGGCGGCACACCGAAACCGACCAGCGCCTCTCCGTAGTCCCGCGTCGGGACGGCCCGGTACGTCAGCGGCCGCCCCGTCGCCCCGGCGATCTCCGCGACGGCCTCCCCGAAGGTCAGCAGCCGTGCCCCGGAGAGCGTGAGAGTCCGTCCCACGTACCGGTCGCCGGACGTCAGAGCGGCCACCACGACGTCCGCGATGTCCCGCACGTCGAGGAACGGCTCCCGCACCTCGTCGGCCGGGAAGACCAGCTCACCGCTCTCCCGCAGCTCCGCCACCAGCGGCCCCTCGCTGAAGTTCTGCGCGAACCACGCGGCCCGTACGACCGTCCAGTCCGCCCCCGAGGCGTGCAGCGCCTTCTCGGTGGGCAGGGCCTGGTCCTCGCCTCGCGCGGACAGCAGCACCAGCCGCCGCACCCCGAGACCGACCGCCTCCCGCGCGAGCGCGCCGACCGCCTCGGCGGCACCCGGGGCGCCGACGTCCGAGGGGTGGGCGAGATAGGCCGCGTCGGCGCCGCGCAGGGTGTCCGCCCAGGTCGAGCGGTCCCACCAGTCGAAGCCCGTCGCCCGCGACGCCGCCCGCACCGTGAGCCCGGCCGCCTCGGCGGCCCTCGCCACCCGGCTCCCGGTACGGCCCGAGGCGCCGGTCACCACCACCGTCATGCCCGGTGTGTTCCCTGCCGCGTTTCGTGTCGTGTTCTCCGCCGTGTTCGTCATGCTCCCGAGTCAACTGCCGTACCCCGCACGGAACCATCGCTGAACGGCTCATTCCCATACGACCGCGTCTACGCTGGTCGCATGGACCCGCCACGCTCGAACACGGTCATGCGGGGGGACCCCCTCGCCGGTCTGCTGGAGGGGCCCCGCGCCCGGGGCGCGTTCATGATCAGGGCCTGCTTCGACCCGCCGTGGGCGGTCCGCGTCGAGGACCGGGCCCCGCTCACCGTGATGCTCGTCGTGCGCGGCGAGGCCTGGATCGTGCCCGAGCGGGGCGAGAGGGCGCGGCTCGCGGCCGGGGACCTCGCGATCGCCCGCGGCCCGGACCCGTACACCTGCGCCGACGCCCCGGGCACGGCACCACAGGCGGTGATCCTGCCGCACCAGGAGTGCCGCTACCCCGACGGGCGGCCCCTCAACGGCTCGATGGACCTGGGGGTGCGCACCTGGGGCGACCGGCTCGACGGGGACACCGTGATGCTGATCGGCACCTACCCGGTGCAGGGCGAGGTCGGCGGGCGGCTGCTGGACGCCCTGCCGCCGCTGCTCACCCTCACGTCCGACGTGTGGGACTGCCCGCTCACGCCCTACCTCACCGAGGAGATCACCCGCGACGAGCCGGGGCAGGAGGTCGTCCTGGACCGGCTGCTGGACCTGCTGGTCATCGCCGCGCTGCGGGCCTGGTTCGCACGCCCCGAGGCCGAGGCGCCGGCCTGGTACCGGGCCCTCGCCGACCCGGTCGTGGGCGGTGTCCTGCGCCTGCTCCAGGACGACCCGGCCCACCCGTGGACCGTCGCCACGCTCGCCGCGAAGGCCGGGGTGTCCCGGGCCGCGCTGGCCCGCCGCTTCACGGGCCTGGTGGGCGAGCCCCCGATGAGCTACCTCACCGGCTGGCGCCTCGCCCTCGCCGCCGACCGCCTGCGCGACTCCGCCGACACCCTGGACGCGGTGGCCCGCAGGGTGGGCTACGGCAGCGCGTTCGCCCTGTCGACGGCGTTCAAGCGGGTGTACGGGGTGAGCCCGGTGGAGTACCGGGGGCGGGTGGCGTAGGGGCGGGCGCGGGACCCCTGCCCGCTGTCGGAACGGCGCCGGTGCCTGGTGCCTTGCGCCTGCTGTCCTCCTGGCCCCTGCCTGTCACCCGCTCGCGGCGTAGCCTGGCCCACGTGTACGTGGAGCGGGCGTCGCGGTTGCCCGGGGCGGTCGTGTGGACCAACACCCCGTCCCGGCCCGGGGTGGGGCGGGTCCTGCCCGACGGGTGCATGGATCTGCTCTGGCACGACGGGCGGCTGATGGTCGCCGGGCCCGACACCCGCGCGTACCTCCCCGGCGGGACGACCGGCCCCTGGGCCGGAGTCCGCTTCTACCCGGGCACGGCACCCGCGCTCCTGGGCGTGCCGGCGCACGAGCTGCGCGACCGGCGCGTCGAGCTCACGGACCTGTGGCCCGCCTCGCAGGTACGGCGTCTGGCCGACCGGGTGAACGCGGCCCCCGACCCGGCGAGCGGTCTGGAGGAGCTGGCACTGCGGCAGGCCGCCGCCGCCGAACCCCCCGACCCACTGCTCCGGCAGGTCGTCACCGCCCTGGACGCGGGCCGCCCCGTCGCCGCCACTGCCGATGAACTAGGCCTGGGCGCACGCCAGTTGCATCGCCGCTCGCTGTCCGCCTTCGGCTACGGCCCCAAGACCCTGGCCCGCGTCCTCCGGCTGCGGCGCGCCCTCGCACTGGCCCGGGCCGGTGTGCCCTTCGCGCAGACGGCCGCCCGGGCCGGTTATGCCGACCAGGCCCATCTGGCCCGCGATGTGAGGGAGTTGGCGGGGCTGCCGCTGGGGGAGCTACTCCGCGGCGGTGGCTAGTGCTGTGACCACATGGGTTCGCCGGGTTCGCCGTCGAACCCGCTGACCCTTGACTGCGCAGGGCGACGGTGTAGCCGTTGCGCGCGAATTTGCGGCCCATCACCGCCAGGCAGCACACGCCAAGTATGGCTGAACTGCTCATCTGGTGGTCTCCCACTCAATCGCAAGGTCGGGTTCCTGGGCGTTGGAGTGACCATGTCGGCGTATCGTCATACCGTGCGCACG
Organism: Streptomyces tuirus; assembly: GCF_014701095.1. Taxonomy (NCBI): domain Bacteria; kingdom Bacillati; phylum Actinomycetota; class Actinomycetes; order Kitasatosporales; family Streptomycetaceae; genus Streptomyces; species Streptomyces tuirus. The sequence goes on from NZ_AP023439.1 coordinate 6,089,466, forward strand.
GCACGACATGTCCGGGTGTGCGGGTTCAACACCCGTCGAGTCGCCACAGGTAGACGAGCGTCTGGTCCTGGGAGACCGTGTACCAGGTGCCGTGGCCCGCCCCGCGAGCGCTCCCGTGGACGGGGAAGGGGTAGGCGATCCGGCCGCGCAGCGTCATGGTGGCTGGGTCGACGAGCCAGTGGCGGGGGTCGCCGGTGTCGTACTCGGTGCCCACGACGGCGGCGTCGTCGTGGGGGAAGGCCGCCTCGTAGTCCCAGCGCGCGTGGTCGTCGCCCGGGGGCGGCGGCACCGCGTCCGCGGCGGCGAGTCGCCGCAGCTCCTCGCCGTCCTCCGCCTGGCAGAGGTAGAGGCACCACTGCCCCGGATCCGTGGCCAGGAAGTGCCGGCCTGACGGGCTCACGGCGAGGAGTACCTGCTCGTCGAGTCGCCGGACGGAGAGCGTCCGGCCGTCCCAGTGCCCCCACAGGGCGGATGAGTCCTCGTCACCCTCGCCGACGGTCAGGCCCATGTACGCGGGGTCTGGGTGGGGGGTGGGGAACGAAGACCCCGTCGTCCCCGTCCCGGCCCGGCCCAGGACCGTGCCGTCGGCGGGGTCCAGGACCAGCCACTCCTCCAGATCGTGCCCCGAGTCGCTGCGGACGTGCGCCCAGAGGAGCTTGCCGTCGGGGGAGAAAGCAGCCGAACCAGTGTCGGCGTGGCGGTGGTAGTGGTCGTCGGCGTATTCGACGAAGGAGGTGTGGGCCTCTTCGCACACGGCGGAGGACCAGCAGCCATGCCGGAACTCCCACAGCACGGCACCCGCACCGTCCACTGCCCGCAACGCGTGCACGCCGGCGAACACGGCCACGTCCCCCGCCGGGGAGACCGTCACCGAGCCGAATCGACGTGGCCACGGCGCGGGGAAGCGGACCTCCGGCCCGTTCCGGTCCAGGTCGCGGACGGACACCTCGGTGTCGCCGCGCTGCACCAGCAGCCGGTGGCCGGGCCCCCACAGCACGTGCGGGGCGTCCGCCGACGCGGGGTTCAGCAGTGTGGGGATGGTGGCGAGGAGACGGGCGGAGACAGGCACGGAACTGGACCCCCACGGACGGCATGGACGATGTGTGTGGGATGGTTCCACAGTTCGTAACGAGGCGTCGTCGGAGGGGAGTCCACCAGGTGGCCGAGGAGAACGGCTCGGGGCAGTACACCCCTCACTGGGTGCGCCCCGGCCATTGGGCTGAGGACGACACGCTCGACCTGCCCGCGGCGGACGCGCCCGAGGTGGCCGACTGGCCCCCGCCGGTACGGGAGGCGTTGGAGGTGGCCCGCGGGTACGGGCTGCCGCACGGGGACACGATGTGTCTGCCGGTGCCCGGCTCGGCGCCCTTCTCGCGCGTGGCAGGCCACTTCTGGACTCTCGGACTGACCGATACATGGCCCGCTCCTGAGTACGTACTCGACGAGACGGGCCGTGTGTGGGTGCTCGCGGAAGGCGTCGATCCCGCCAAGCGGTTCGTCAACTCCTCCATGATCGCCTTCCTCGACGCGCTCGCCGCCTGGGAGTACCGCTGCGAACACGTCGACGACTTCGACGACTTGGAGCCGCCGGACAACTACGAAGGCGACGACGACCCCGCCGGGGAGGCCCGGGTCGCCTTCGGGATGAAGATCAGGGACCGCCTGCGGGAGCTCGACCCGCCCGCGTTCGAGATGGACACCTGGTGGGACCGGGTCTACGAGGAGGTGGGATACGACGCGATCTGACAGGCAGTCACCATGAGCGAGATCGACATTTTCGAATTGCTTCGCAAGATGATCCTGCTCCAGTGACCCTCCGCGACCGCTCCCCAAGATCTGTGCCAGAGCCCGTTCTCGCGTCGCGAAGCTGGTGCAGGCCGATGAGGACACCGTCCGGGATGTGATCCACCGGTTCAACGAGATCGGCCTGGCCTGTCTGGACCCTCGGTGGGCGGGAGGCCGTCCCCGCCTACTCAGCCCGGACGACGAGGACTTCGTCGTGGCGACGGCCACCACCCGCCCGACCAAGCTCGGTGAGCCCTTCACTCGCTGGTCCATCCGCAAACTCGCCGATTACCTGCGGAAAGTGCACGGCCGTGTCATCCGGATCGGCCGCGAGGCGTTACGGTGCCTGCTCGCCCGCCGCGGCATCACGTTCCAGCGCACCAAGACGTGGAAGGAGTCGCCCGACCCCGAACGCGACGCCAAGCTGGACCGCATCGAGGAGGTGCTGGAGCGTTTCCCGGACCGTGTGTTCGCGTTCGATGAGTTCGGGCCGCTCGGGATCCGGCCCACCGCCGGGTCGTGCTGGGCCGAGCAGGGCCGGCCCGAGCGGCATCCCGCGACCTACCCCGCACCCACGGCGTGCGCTACTTCCATGGCTGCCATTCGGTCGGCGACGACAGGCTGTGGGGCGTCAACCGCCAGAAGAAGGGCGCCGTGAACACCCTGGCCGCGCTGAGGTCGGTCCGCGCGACCCGCCCGGACGGCGCCGGTGTCCAGGACACCGTCAGTGCCAAAGCCTCACGACCGCTCACGCCGTTCGGTCGAACCCCATCCGACACTGTGAACGTTTGCGGTCAGGGCACTAGCGGGGCGTACAGATCCACTCCGTTGCCGTCCGGGTCGTGGACGACGGCGTACCGCTGCCCCCAGAAGGCGTCCCATGGCTTGAGCTCGCCGTGGTACCCCGAGCCGACCAGTTCGCCGTAGAGCGCGTCCACCTCCTCCGGTCCGTCGCAGCGCAGGGCCAGCGAGGCCCGGCCCCCGCCCGCGGGCGGCCGCCACTCGGGCAGGAAGGAACGCACCGTCTCCTCGGTGTCGAACATCAGCCGCAGCCCGCCGGGCAGTCCGGCCTCGGAGTGCGGCTGGTCCTCGGCGCCGTCCGGGAAGGCGAACCCGAGCCGGCGGTAGAACGCGACGGAGGCGGCCATGTCGGAGACGACCAGGCCGATGGCATCGAATCGTGCAGTCATGGAGCCACCGTAGGCAGCCCCGCGACATCCGGTCTTGAACGAATCGGACACCTGAGCCGACACCGAGGCGGACACCTGAGCCGACATTGAGGCGGACACCTGATCCGACACTGAGGCGGACATCTGAGCCGACCGCGAGGCGGACACCCCGGTTCGGCCGAGCCGGGCGAAAATCTCGGTCTCCGCAGGGGCATCCCCCATGGCCCCCCATCCGGACCCGGCGGCCCTCGAACAGCCCCTGGACGACCGCGCGGCCGTCGTGTTCCTCTCTTGCCGCGCCTACCGCCGCCGGCCCCGCGACCCGGGCGGCCCCGGGCCGACCCGTCCCCGGGTGGGACACGCGCCGCCCCGCGCCTGAACCGTCCCTGGGCGGTCCGGGTCCGCGGCCAGGGCTCGCCGGGAGTGCCCTCGGCCCCCGACGCTGTGCGGGCCAGACGAGACGAGCCGCCCCAGGGGAAACCCGCAGGGGGACGGCGGTTCGGAAAGGACAACCGCATGAGCATGCGTAATCGGGCCGTGGCGATGGTGACGACGGCCGTGCTGCTGGGAGCCGGGGGGACCGGCATCGCCCTGGCGCCGGCGGCGAACGCCGCGCCCGCCTACTTCGGCATCGACGGCAAGGGTGCCGTCACCAACGACTGGGAGGACGAGGAGAACCTCGGCGTCGACGGCTACGCCAGGGGCAACGCCATCGCCCTGTGGGAGACGGTGCTGTGGGCCGACGGCGCCGAGTGGGAGGACGACGAGGGCGAGTGGCAGCCCTTCAGGAAGAGCCGGATCGACGGCTCGTTCGGGCCGGAGACCGAGTCGGCGACGCAGTGGTGGCAGAGCCGGCACAACCTCCCCGAGACCGACGGCACCGTCGACAGCGAGAGCTGGGACTTCGCCCAGACCCGGCTGCAGAGCCTGCCGGGCAACATCGTCCAGTACAAGGGCCTCGTGCGGAACGTCAACTTCAAGCGCGTGGGCGGCAAGTACCAGGTGAAGCTGAAGAACGTCGGGCCGTGGAAGTACGCCCACTACCGCACGCTCGGCTGAGCGACACCGTCGCCGGGGAGCGGAAGGCCGTCACGGTCACCCCCTCCCCGCCGGCAACACCCACAGCAACCCGGCCAGCAGCACCACGATGACCCCGAACGACACCAGGGCCGCCGCCCGCCAACGCCGGTACTCGGCACCGGCCGGCGGCTCGTCCGGCATCCGCTCCGCCGGCTCGCCCGCCACCGCCGCCCCGTGCGGCCACGTCCGGTCGGCCAGATCCCACAGCGTCAGCAGCCGCGCCTGCTCCGCCCCCGCCATCCTGCACAGCGCCTGCACCGCTCCCCGCGGCGGCTGCTTCGCCCCGCTGAGATACCGCTGCCACGACGACTTGCTGTAGGCGGTGCGCCGGGCCAGCTCGGCGAGGCTCAGACCCGTACGGTCCTTCAGGGCCCGCAGCTGCTCGACCAGGTGCCGCGCCTCCCTCGGCAGTACGTCCGGAAGCGGCCGCCAGCGTGTCATGGTCGTCCCCCCACTGCTCGCCGCCGCCCCGCCCCCGGGCACCGGCCCCTCCCCACCGCATCGTTCGACGCCGGCCCGTCCCGGCGAGTTCCCCCCGATGGCGGGCGCGCGACGCGCACAAGGGGGTGTGCGGCGGACACCCGCACGACCACGGTTCGGGCGGGAGCACCTCCCGGGTGTCATGCGAGCGGCGGCGCCGCCGTACTCGCCCGCTCCACCAGCCGCGTCGACAGCTCCGTCCGCGTGCTCTCCGGGTGATGGCCGTCCATCAGGCGCAGCAGCGACCGCAACGCCGTCGCGGCCATCTCGGACAGCGGTTGGCGCACGGTGGTCAGGGCGGGGGAGGCCCAGCGCGCCTCGGGCAGATCGTCGAAGCCCACCACACTGAAGTCGGCGGGGACACTCAACCCCCTTTCGGCCAGGGCCTCGTAGACCCCCAGCGCCATCCGGTCCGAGCAGACGAAGACGGCGGTCGGCGGCTCGGGCAGGTCGAGGAGTTCCCGCATGCGGCTGCGGGCCACGCTCTCGTCGAAGCCGGCGTGCCGGACGTAGTCGGCGCGGTGGCGGACCCCGGCCGACGCCAGCGCCGAGCGGTACCCGGCGACCCGGGCGCTGCTGCACATCGTGCGCCGGGGGCCGGCGATGACGGCGACCCGCTCGTGGCCCAGGGACAGCAGGTGCTCCGTGGCCGTCAGCCCGCCCCGCCAGTTCGCCGCCCCCACCGAGACGACGCCCTCCGGCGGCTCCTGCACCGGGTCGATCATCACGAACGGGATGCGGTGCTGCTCCAGCCACGCGTACTGCGAGTCGCTCAGTTCGGCCAGGTTGAACAGGACCCCGGAGGAGCCCCGGGCGACCAGCTTGTCCAGCCAGCCGCGTTCCGGGCGGCCGGCCCGGGAGCGGATCAGCGCCGCCGACACCACGACCTCCAGGCCCGCGTCGTGCGCCGCCTCCTCCACGCCGTGCAGTACCGCCCCCGACCAGGAGCTCTCCAGCGAGTGGACGACCAGGTCGACCAGCCGGGGTGGCTTCGCCGCGTCGAACCGGGGCCGGCGCACGTAGCCGAGCCGGTCGAGGGCCTCGGTCACGCGGCGGCGGGTCTCGGGTGCCACGTCCTCACGGCCGTTGACCACCTTCGACGCGGTCGGCACCGACACCCCCGCCTCGCGCGCCACGACCGCCAGTGTCGGACCGGCCGCCACGCTCGCACTCGCCGTACGCACCATCGGGGAACCCACCTCTCCGGCCCGCCCGTGGGCCGTGGAAAGTTTCGACCAGCGCTGCCCACGGCGGTCGCGAGATCCGGCCGGGCAGAAAGCGCTTCCTACTGTAGGTGCGGCGCAGGACGCCGGGAAGTGAAAGGGAATTCGCTCCGGTTCGGCACGCTGTGCGCGAAGTCGCCGTGTGTGTCCGGTAACTGACCGCGCCGCGTGACTGTGCACGCAACGTGACCGCGTAACCCGAACGGCTCTCTCATTCGCTCGTGCGCCGGAATACCGGAACACAATGAGTTGCTCTGATCTTCACGGTGCACGAGCGCGGTGAGGAGGCTGGTGAACGCATGACGGCAGACCAGGCGGATCCCGTGGCGGATCCCGTGGTGAGTACGCCCCATGGTGCCCTGCGGGGCCGGTACGAGCGCGGTGTCGCGGTCTTCCGCGGCATCCCGTACGCGGCCCCGCCCTTCGGCCCTCGCCGATTCCGCCCGCCCGTGCCGCTGCCGCCCTGGGACGGGGTCCGCGACGCCGGCGCCTTCGGCCCCACCCCGCCGAAACCGCCGTACTCCGACGCCTTCGCCCACTACCTGTCCGACCCGGTCGTGCCCGGCGACGACTGCCTCAACCTCAACGTCTGGACCCCGCAACCCGATCCCGGAGCCCGGCTCCCCGTCCTCGTCTGGTTCCACGGCGGCGCCCTGACCAGGGGATCTTCTGCGGTACCCGTCTACGACGGGCATGCCTTCGCCCGCGACGGCGTGGTCTGTGTATCCATCAACTACCGGTTGGGCGTGGAGGGCTACGGACTGTTCCCGGACACGCCCCCGAACCCCGGCCTGCGCGACCAGATCGCCGCCCTGACCTGGGTCCACGAGTCGATCGAGGCCTTCGGCGGCGACCCCGGCCGCATCACCCTGTTCGGCCAGTCCGCCGGGGCGATCAGCATCGGCGCCCTCATCGCCGCACCGCAGACCCAGGGGCTGGTCCGCCGGGCCGTCCTGCAGAGCGGGCCGCCCGAGGCGTCCGAGCGCGCCAAGGTACGGCGCATGGTCCGCAGGATGGCCTCCCGGCTGAGGATCCCCGCCACCGCCGAGGCCTTCGCCGCCGTCGACCGCGACCTGCTGCTGCGCACCCAGGCCGAGGTGAGCAAGCTGAGCAGCCCGGTGGTCGGCGGCCCCGCGTTCGGCCTCGTCATCGACGGCGACGTCGTCCCCCGCGACCCGCTGGAGGCTCTCACGGACGGCGGCGCGGCCCCCGGCGTCGAACTGATGCTGGGCTGGACCCGCGACGAGTACCGGCTCTGGCTGGTGCCGGGCGGGCTCCTGGAGCGTGTCGACCGGCTCGGAGCCGTCGCCCTCGCGGGCGCCATGGCCCGCTGCCACTGCGGCAGCGAGGTCCCGCGCGGCTACCGCACCCTGCACCCCGAGGCCGGCACCTCGGAGATCGTCGGACAGCTCGTCACCGACCACCTGCTCCGCATCCCCCTGCACCACCTGGCCGACGCCCGCACGGAACCGTCGTACGTCTACGAGTTCGCCTGGCCCTCGAACCTGCCCGGCCTCGGCTCCTGCCACGCGCTGGAGCTGGGCTTCGTCTTCGACACCGGGGACGTCGCCGAGTCACGGAAACTGGCGGGGGAGGGCGCGCCGCAGGAGCTGGCGGACGCCATGCACACGGCCTGGGTGCGGTTCGCCACGGACGGCGACCCGGGCTGGGAACGCTGGGACGACGCGCACCCGGTGCGGGTGTTCGGAGACCGCGCACCGGACGCCGAGGACGGGCTCGCCTACACCGCCCACGGCCCCCGGGACCGCGAACTCGCCCTCTGGAAGGCCGACGCGCTCACACCTGCGGAGCCCGCACCCACGGTGGTCCCGGCCGACGTCTCACCCACCCGCAGCGCCGAACTGCGGTCGGCGGTACGGCGACTCCGCCGCGCCGGGGCCCTGCGACGCCACTGACGAGACGTGCACCGGCGTCACCGGCGGCGATGTCCTTCAGGACGAAGGCGAGGGTGGGCGTGTCGGCCCCGGCGCTCGCCTTCGCCCGGGCGCCGGCCACGTGGTCCAGAGCGCGGACCGCCCGCATCACGCTCCGGGGTGTGCGCGTACTGCCGGGACCGTGCGCGGTGCGCCGGGTCACGCCGCTTTCAGGGCCTGCGCGATGTCGGCGATGCCCTCCGGCCCCACCCGGCAGCAACCGCCGATCAGCCGGGCTCCCGCCTGCTGCCAGCCCGTCACCTGGCCGGCGGTGAAGGTGGAGCGGCCGGCCCAGGCACGCGCCTCGGCGTCCCAGGTCTCGCCGCTGTTGGGATAGACGACGACCGGTTTGCCGGTGACCCGCGCGGCCGTCGCCGCCGCGGCCTCCACGTCCTGCGGGGCACAGCAGTTCACCCCCACCGCGATCACCTCGTCCGCCTCCGCGGCCAGGGCGAAGGCCTCCTCCAGCGGCTGCCCGGCCCGTGTGCGGCCACCGGCGACCGAGTACGTCAGCCAGGCCGGCACCCCGAGTCCGCGCACCGCCCGCAGCAGGGCCGCGGCCTCGTCGGCGTCCGGGACGGTCTCCAGCGCCAGGACGTCGGGCCGGGCCTCGGCCAGCACCTCCAGGCGCGGCCGGTGGAAACGTTCCAGCTCGTCCACGCTCAGCCCGTAGCGGCCCCGGTACTCCGAGCCGTCCGCGAGCATCGCCCCGTACGGACCGGCCGACGCCGCCACCCACAGGGGCCGCGCGACGCCCGCCCGCCGGGCCGCCTCCCGGGCCGACTCCACACTCAGCGCCATGAGTCCGGCCGCCCGGCCACGGCTGATCCCGCGCTTGGCGAACCCCTCGAACGTCGCCTGGTAGCTGGCGGTGATCGCCACATCCGCCCCCGCCCGGAAGTAGGCGAGGTGCGCCTCGGTCACCGCCTCCGGCTGCTCGGCGAGCAACCGCGCCGACCACAGCTCGTCGGTCAGGTCGTGCCCGGCCGACTCGAGCTGGTTGGACATGCCGCCGTCGAGGACGACCGTCCCGGCGGCGAGGGCCTCGGCGAGGGAGAGGGTGCTGGTCATGCCACCGACGGTAGTCGAGAACCGGCGGCGGACCCCGGCCGAGTGTGTCCAGTGGCTGCGGGGACGCAAGGACACGGCGGAGGCGGCGGCATAGCATCGGGGGATGCCCGAGGTCGCTGCAGCGCAAGCCGAAGTACGTGAGGTCCTTGGAGTCCCCGCGGCCAGGGCGGTGTTCGAGCCGCTCACCCACAATCCGTGGAACGGCGTCACGGCCGGGGTGTGGCGGGTCACCGGCGGCGACCGCTCGGCCGTCCTGAAGGTCCTGACGCGGACCAAGGAGACCGACGTCAGCTGGTCGGCGTCCAACGATCCGCGCCACTGGAACTTCTGGCGCCGCGAGGCGTACGTCTACGGCTCCGGCCTCGCCCAGGTCTGGCAGCGGCACGGCATCCGCGCACCCCGGCTCCTGGAGTGCGCCGAACGCCCCGACGGAGACGTGGCGTTGTGGCTGGAGGACGTGCCGGGCGGACCCGCCACCGTCTGGCCCCTGGCCCGTCACGTCGACCACGCACACCGCCTGGGCGTCGCCCAGGGCACGGTGGGCGCTGGGCAGGACGCCGCGTGGCTCTCGCGGCGCTTCCTGCGGGACTACACGGCGGGAAAGACCACGGGCGAGGCCCTGCTCGACACCGACGAGGCGTGGCAACACCCCCTGGTCCGACGGCACTTCCCGCCCGGCCTGCGCGAGGACATGGTCCGCCTCCACCACGACCGCGAATGGTTCCTCACGGTCATGGAGTCGCTGCCCCGCACCTTCTGCCACCTCGACCAGTGGCCGGCGAACCTCCGCTCGGACGGCCCCGGCGCGGGCGTCCTGCTCGACTGGGCGTTCACCGGCGACGGCGCACTCGGCGAGGACCTCGGCGCCTACCTCCCGGACTGCGTGTTCGACCTGTTCGTCCCCGCCGCCGACCTGCCGGGCCTGGCCAAGGCGGCCTACGACGCCTATGTGCAGGGACTGCGCGAGAGCGGCTGGCGCGGCGACGAAGCCCTCGTACGGCTCGGCGTGTGCGCCTCCGCGGTCAAGTACGACTGGCTCACGGCACTGATGCTGGCGCGGGCGGACGAGCAGCCGGTGGCCTACGGCGGCGAGGGCACCGTCTCGGCCGAACTCCGCTACCGGGAACGGGGAACGGCCCTCGCGTTCCTGGCCGAATGGGCGGCCGAGGCCCGACTGCTGGCTCCCCGGCTCGGGTTCCCGGAAGCCCCCACCGGCCGCTGAACCGCCGCACCGCCGTACGGAACGGAAGGTCATGGCACGAGTCGTCGCGTTGTCGTACTACCCGGTCAAGGGCTGCGCCGGTACGTCGGTGCGCGAGGCGCTGCTGACCCCGGCGGGACTGGCGCACGACCGCAGCTTCATGGTGGTGAGCGAGGAGGGCGTGTACCGGACGCAGCGCCGCGATCCTCTGCTGGCCGTCATCCGCCCCCTCATCACCCCCGACGGCGGCCACCTCACCCTGACCGCGCCCGAGGCCGGGCCTCTCCACCTCCGGGTGGACACCTCCGGTACCCGGCAGAAGGTGGACCTGTTCGGAACAGCTCACCAGGGCATCGACCAGGGCGACGAGGCAGCGGACTGGCTCTCGGACCTGCTCGGCGTACCGAGCCGGCTGGTACGGACCCCGCCGGAACACCACCGCGTGACCGACGGCCTGACACCCGGCACCTCCGGCTACGCCGACAGCTGCGCGCTGCACGTCCTGTCCCGCTCCACCCTCGGCCTCCTCGACACCAGGCTCACCGCCCGCGGCGCCAGCCCTCTCCCCGTCGACCGCTTCCGCCCCAACCTCGTCGTCGACGGCTGGGACGAACCCCACACGGAGGACCGCGCGCACAGCCTGCGCATCGGCACCACGGAACTGGGCTACGCCAAGCTCGCCATCCGCTGCGCGGTCACCCTGGTCGACCAGCACGCCGGCACCCGGACGGGCCCGGAGCCCCTGCGCACCCTCGCCGGCTACCGCCGCGCCGCGCAGGGCGGCGTCGCCTTCGGCACGAAGTACGCGGTGCTCCGGCCCGGCACGGTGGCGTTGGGGGACGAGGTGGAGGTCACGGTGTGGGGCGAGTCCGAGCTGTGAGGACCGCCCGTCACCGCCGCGCGCGGCCCGCATGCTGCCCATGTCTCCGCCGGTGACAGGAAATCGGCGCTCGCTGTACCCGGAACGAGCCCGGCGGATTGGTCACCGAGCCCGGCGGATTGGTCACCGAGCCCGGTGAATTCGTCGCCGGGCCGGGCGGGTTCGTCCTGTCAGACCCGTTGACCTCCACGTGCCACCCCCTTACCTTTTCGGCGTTCGTAATGACAGATGGTGTTCGAAATCCCGGACTGTCGCATGTGGCGACGACGCCGTGTGTCCCCCAGTGAGAGGCAGGCCCCACCGCATGAGCCGCGACCGCGACCACGCTCTGCCCGAACCCCCCAGCCGCAGAATGCTGTTGAGGGGCGCCGCGGCCGCCGGCGCCTTCGCCGCCGTCCCCGCCCTCCCCGGCGTCGCCGAGGCGGCGTCCCAGGGAGAAGCCGCTGCCGGACCAACCGCTGCCGGACCGACCGCCGGGCACCCGAAGCCGGCCCCCTTCGTGAACCCCCTGGTCCGCAACCGTGCCGATCCGCACATCAACCGGCACAAGGACGGTTTCTACTACTTCACCGCCACCGCCCCCGAGTACGACCGCATCATCCTGCGCCGCTCCCGCACCCTGCGCGGCCTCGGCACCGCCGACGAGTCCGTCATCTGGCGCGCCCACGCCACCGGACCCATGGGCGCCCACATCTGGGCGCCCGAGCTGCACCGCATCGGCGGCAAGTGGTACATCTACTTCGCCTCCGCCCCCGCCGAGGACGTCTGGGCGATCCGCATATGGGTGCTGGAGAACGCCCACCCCAACCCCTTCCAGGGCACCTGGGTGGAGAAGGGGCAGATCAAGACGGCGTGGGAAACCTTCTCCCTGGACGCCACGACCTTCACCCACCGGGGCAAGCGCTACCTCGCCTGGGCCCAGCACGAGCCCGGCCTGGACAACAACACCGGCCTCTTCCTCTCCGAGATGGCCGACCCCTGGACCCTGAAGGGCCCGCAGGTGCGGCTCTCCACCCCGGAGTACGACTGGGAGTGCGTCGGCTTCAAGGTCAACGAGGGCCCGTACGTCCTCCAGCGCAACGGCCGCCTCTTCATGACGTACTCGGCCAGCGCCACGGACTTCAACTACTGCGTGGGCCTGCTGACCGCCGACGCCGGCAGCCACCTCCTGGACCCCCTGAGCTGGACCAAGTCGCCGACCCCGGTCTTCACCAGCAACGACACGACCAAGCAGTACGGCCCCGGCCACAACTGCTTCACCGTCGCCGAGGACGGCCGCACCGACGTCCTCGTCTACCACGCCCGCCAGTACAAGCACATCAACGGTGACCCGCTGAACGACCCCAACCGCCACACCCGCGTCCAGAAGCTCGGCTGGAAGCGCGACGGCACCCCCGACTTCGGCGTCCCGGTCGCCGACACGCAGGCGCCAGGCGCATGACATGAGACGTGCGCACGCCGCCCGGCGTACGGCTCGCAGACGGCGTTCGTCCTGCCCGTGCAGGGCCTCTGCGGCCTGCACGGGCCTCGTCCGTGACGAACTCGTCGTCCCGCATCTGGTGCCGGAGGGCTCGGTGCGGGTGGGATGGACCCCTGGGGCGCCCCGACCGGAACCGGGGCGCTCCAGGTCTCATCCGTTCCGGCCGGCCCGAGCACGAAAGACACCCGATGCAACTGCCCCGCGCCGACCGCACGACGTCCCCGTTCACCGGTTACACCCGCGCCCACTGGGAGGCCGCGGCCGACTCCCTGCTCGCCGCGGTCGAGCCGTACGCCACCGAGGACCGCGCGCTGTACCACCTGCCCGGGGACCGAGCCAGTTGGTCGGGCCGCCTCTCCGACGGCCTGGAGGGCTACGCCCGCACCCTGCTGCTCGCCGCCTTCCGCCGCGACGAGAAGGCCCTGGAGCGCTATGCGACCGGCCTCGCCGCGGGCGTCTCGGGCGTCTGGCCCCGCATCGAGGACCGCGGCCAGCCCCTGGTGGAGGCGGCGTCCGTCGCCCTGGCCCTCCGCCTCACGCGGGACCTGCTCTGGGACCGCCTGGACGAGGGCGTACGCGGGCGGACGGCCGCCTGGCTGGCCGACGCCCTCACGGCCGAGCCCTTTCCCTGCAACTGGGAGCTGTTCCCGGTCACCGTGGGCGGCTTCCTCGCCGAAATCGGTCACGAGCCGGACGCCTCCCGGGCGGCGATCGACCGCGGTCTGGAACGCATCGAGCAGTGGTACGCCGGCGAGGGCTGGTACACCGACGGCGACGGCCGCACGTACGACTACTACAACGGCTGGGCGATGCACCTCTACCCGGTGCTGCACGCCTGGCTGGAGCAGGACGAGCGCCTGCTGGCGCTGTACGGCGACCGCCTCTCCCGGCACCTCTCGGACTACGCCCGCCTGTTCGGCGGCGACGGCGCCCCCATGCACCAGGGCCGCTCGCTGACCTACCGTTTCGCCACGACGGCCCCGCTGTGGCTGGGCGCGCTGACCGGCCGTACGCCCCTGCCGCCCGGCGAGACCCGGCGGCTGGCCTCGGGCGCGCTGAAGTACTTCCTGGACCGGGGCGCGGTGGACGACCGGGGCCTGCTCTCCCTCGGCTGGCACGGCCCCGACGAGTCCGTCCTCCAGGGCTATTCGGGCCCGGCCTCCCCGTACTGGGCGAGCAAGGGTTTCCTGGGCCTGCTCCTGCCCGCGGACCACGAGGTCTGGACGGCGCCGGAGGAGGCCGCCCCCGCCGAACGCGCCGACCGCGTCACCCCCGTCGGGCCGCCCAACTGGCTTCTGCAGTCGACCCGTTCCGACGGTGTGGTCCGCCTCCACAACCACGGCAGCGAGGACGTCCGCTACGACCCGTACTACACGCGGCTGGCGTACTCCACGGTGACGACGCCCTCGGACGCGTACGACAACAGCGTCCTGGTCGCCGGCGACCCGGGCCGCACCGGCATCGAACCGCTCGGCGTGGGCGAGGGCTGGGCGGCATCCCGGCACACCGCCGGCGGGGGAGCGCGGGTGACCAGTGTGGTGCTGGCGCGTGGAGCGGTGGAGGTGCGGGCGCATCTGGTGGAGGGGGCGGCGCCGGGAACGGCGGTCCGGGTGACCGGGTGGAGCGCATCGGAGGGCGCCCGGGCCGAACTGCTGCCCGCGGTCGGCCTCGACGACGACCTCACGGGTGTCACCACCGGGGACGCCACCCTGTTCGTCGCCCTGGCCCGGCTCACCGCCGAGGCGGACCCCGCCCCGCTGACGGAAACCGTCGCCGTAACCGCTTCCGGCGAGGGCGAGTTGACGGTTCGCTGGAGCGAGGGGCCGGACGTGCGGGTCCGGCTGGACGGGGCCGGCGTGCTCGTCGACTGAGGCCCGCGACCCAACCGCTCTCTTCGGTCCGCGCCGAAGCGAGCGGGGCCTAGCGTGGCGGCATGACCACAGACCCGCAGCGGAAGACCTCCGGCCCGGCGGCAGCCGCCACCGCCTTCGCCGGCCTGCACCACGCCGGGGAGCCCCTGCTCCTGCCCAACGCCTGGGACCATGCGTCCGCCCGGGCCCTCGCGGGGCAGGGGTTCCGCGCGGTCGGGACGACGAGCCTGGGCGTCGCCGCGGCCGCCGGTCTGCCCGACGGGGCGGCGGCGACCCGGGAGGAGACGCTGCGGCTGGCCATGGCCCTGGGGTCCGGGCCGTTCCTGCTGTCCGTCGACGCGGAGGGCGGATTCAGCGACGACCCGGACGAGGTCGCGCAGTTCGCACGGGAGCTGTACGCCGTCGGAGCCGTCGGCATCAACCTCGAGGACGGCCTCGGACCGGCCGCCCGCCACGCTGCGAAGATCGCGGCGGTCAAGCGGGCCGCTCCCGGCCTGTTCGTCAACGCCCGAACCGACACCCACTGGCTGGGCGACGGCGACGGCACCCTCGCACGCCTGGACGCCTACCGGCAGGCGGGCGCGGACGGGGTGTTCGTACCCGGCCTCACCGACCTGCGCGCCATCGAGGCCCTGGTGCGCCACCTGGACGTGCCCCTCAACGTCCTCTACTCACCCGGCGGCCCGGCCGTCCGGCATCTCGCCGACGTCGGCGTACGCCGCGTCAGCCTCGGCTCGCTGCTGTACCGGCGAGCGCTGGGCGCGGCCCTGGAGGCGGTGGCGGACCTGCGTGCGGGCCGCACACCGACGGGCCCGACACCGTCGTACGACGAGGTGGCGGGATGGGCCGCGCCAGGTCGCGGGCCCGGCCCGGTGCTGCCGTAGTTTCCGATCGTTGCCCGGGCGCGTGTTCAGCCATCGGATGTTCTCTTCTCGCTGGGCCAGTTCCGCAGCAGTACGTGCAGGGCGTCGATCGCCCTGTCCCAGGAGACCTGCACGTCACGGGGCGCGCCGAAGGCGCCGCTGGACTCCAGGGCGCAGTAGCCGTGGAAGGTGCTGCGCAGCAGGCGCACGGCGTCGGTGAGGTCGGGTTCCTCCAGGCCGTAGGCGCGGAGCATGCCGTAGGTGACGTCGGCGGTGCGGCGCACCGCGGGGGAGTCGGTGACGATCTCCGGGTCGATCCGGAGCTGTGTCGCCGCGTAACGGCCCGGGTGCTCCAGGGCGTAGGTCCGGTAGGCGGCGGCGAAGGCGGCCAGCGTGTCCCTGCCGGGCGCCCGTCCCTCGACGGCCTCCGCGATCCGGTCGATCATCTCGCCACCGGCGAGGAGGGCCATCCGGATCCGCAGGTCCCGCAGACTCCGGACGTGGGTGTACAGACTCGCGTCCTTCACCCCGAAGCGACGGGCCAGGGCGGAGAGGGTGACGCCCTCGAACCCGGCCTCGTCGGCGAGGTCGGCCGCGGCCGCGACGAGGCGCTCGGGGGTGAGACCGGCTCTGGGCATGGGGGGTTCGGGGTCACCTCTCGAAGAGGGGCCGGGTCGTCGGTGAGGCCCCACGGGAGCTGGGAGCGATCGTAGCCGCCGGTGAGGGCGTGCGGACGTCACACCCCACCGGTCACACCTCACCGGTCACGCCCCACCGGTCACGCCGCACGGGTCCTGCCCCACGCGTCACACCCGCTCAGCGGATCGGCGCGTACACCACCCCCAGCTTGTCCAGCTCGTCGCCCGCGCGGCCCGTGAAGCCCACGATCTGCCGGCCGGAGGGGGCCGTGAAGGTCTGCGCGTCGGACGTGGCCGTGCCCGCGGACAGGGTGCGGTCGCGGTCCGTCGTGAACGACGCCGAGAACAGACGTGTACGCCCGTCCTTCTGACCCCGAGTCAGCTTCACCGAGGTGAGGTGTTCACCCGCGGCCAGGGTCAGGGACGTCGCGGTGCCGCCCGTGCCGCCGTGGGTGAGGGTCGGGCCGCCGTCGTGGGTGAGGGACACGGCGTCCAGGCGGGCGCCGCCGCGCAGGGTGAGCGTGCGCGGGGACGGGACGGACGGCAGGTCGTCCGCGTCGTTGAAGGCCGTGCCGTGCGGGCCGCCGAAGAAGTCGCTGGCGCGCAGCGACGGGTCGAGCGTGTAGGAGAAGTCGACCGCGTGCGGGAAGTGGTCGGAGAGGTTGCCGCCGGCCGGGTCCAGGAAGGACGCCCAGGCGTTGCTGTAACGGGTCGCGTTCAGGCTCAGCAGCCTGCTGCCGCGGTAGAGGACCTTGTCCACGACCTCGCAGTCGTCCGGCGGTGCCGTGGTGGGGCAGAGGAGCGCGCCGCCGCCCTGGGCCGGGGGCGTCCCGCCCTTCACACGCTGGACCCATGCGTCGGTCAGGCCGTTCTCGCTCACGAGCGTGCGGATGTTGTCGCCGGAGCGCGTGTACCGCGTGTTCGTGTCGCCCATGACGATCACCGCGTTGCCGGACGAGTTCGCTTGGATGAAGCCGGAGAGCTGCTCGACGTTGGCGCGGCGGGCGGCGAGCGCGTCGTCGGTGTCGTCCGCGTTGGTGTGCACGTTGTAGAGGTCCAGGAAGACACCCTCGGCGAGCCGGACCCGCGCCACGGAGAACCCCTTCGGGGTGAGGCAGTTGGTGCCGGTGCACTTGTTCCACTTCACGCGCTGGAAGTCCTCGAAGGGATGGTCCGAGAGCGTGTTGAGGCCGTCTCCGAACGGGACGCCGCCGCTGGTCGCGGTGCGGTGGGCGTGGTCGTCGCCCGCGTACAGGGCGGCGTGATAGTTGAAGTCCTCCTGCACGTTGACGATGTCGTACGCCCCGAGGCGCGGCGAGATCAGCGGTGTGTTCTTCGCCGGGTTGCCGGAGCTCAGGCCCTCGGGGAGCCCTGCGATGTTGTAGGTGAGGACGCTGAAGGAGCCGGACTCCGCGGCGACGGCGGGTGTCGCGCCGGTGGCGGCCGGGCCCGTGACGGCCAGGACGGCGGCCACGACAGGGAAGCCGAGGCGGCGGACGGTGGTGCGGAAGGTACGGGACAGCCCGCGGACCTCGATGGCGACACTCAACCGACCCACCAACTCCCTTGAGGTGAACACAGCGGCGGCCGGCCGGCACAAGGGCCGACCGGCGGCGGAGGACATTCGTCCTTCTTACCTGGTGGTCGAGAACACGAACGAGAACTCCGCCGGCTCCGCCTTCAGGAAGTACTGCGGCAGCGGACCCGGGCCGCAGGACTGCGAGCCGATGCCGTGCTGCCCGTGGTCGAGATTGACCCACACCGTGTCACCGGCCGTGAGGTCGGTGCGGTGCCGGGCCGCGTCCAGCTGCTCGGTCGTCCAGCGCCGCGCCGTGAACCAGAACTCCGGATCACCCTCGATCCTGAGCCCGCCGAGCTCCACCCAGCGGACATCGGCCCGGGCACCGTTCTCCTGCGGGCGGACGTACGGCGTCTGCAGCCCGTCCACCGTCGACTGCCAGCGGCCGACCATGGACGCCTTGCCGGTGTCCGGGTACGCCTCACCGGGACCGCCGCCGAACCACTCCACCCGGTCCGCCTCCGCCAGCCCGAAGCGGACACCGAGCCGGGGCAGCGGCACCGTCCACTCGCCCTGCGGCGTCACCGACACGGTCAGCCGCAGCCGCTCGCCGTCGGACGTCCAGCGGTACACCGTGTCCAGGCCCGTCTCGCGGGCGGCGGGCGCCACCCGGGTCCGGACGGTCAGCGCGTCGTCGCCCGCCTCGACGGAGATCAGGCGGTGGCGCATCCGGTGCAGGCCGAGCGTGCGCCACAGCGTCCCGTAGCGGGTGTCGGTCTGCCACTCGGCGCCCTCGTCGTTGTCGGTCGGCGCCCGCCACACGTCCAGCCGCGGCGTCGCACCGACCTCCACCCCGCCGATCGTGAGCAGCGCACCGGTGCGGGCGTCGAAGCCTGCCGGGCCGAGCGTGATCCGGTCCCCGTCCGGCACGGGCCGGTCGGTCGCGGGGAAGGACGGCAGCGGCCGTGTCCCCACCGCGAACTGGCCCCAGGCCACCACGTGGCCCTTCGCGGCCCAGGGCGTGTCGTCCGCGAGCAGGGCCCGCACCGTCCACTGCCGCTCGCCGCCCCGGCCGTCCGCGGGCGGTTCCGGCAGCTTCACCTCGGCGCTCTCGCCCGGCGCGAGCGCCGGCACCGCGAGCGAACCCGACTCGACGGTCTCGCCGTCCACCTGGCACGACCACTCGAAGGCCAGGGCCGACAGGTCAGCGAAGTCCTGCTTGTTGGTGACGTGCACGGTGCCGTTGGCGCCTCCCCCCAGCTCTCGGCCTGGCTCGAGCAGGGGGGACCCCCAGCCCTCGATCCGGACCGGCTCGATGACCTTCTTGTACTCGATCAGGCCCGGCGACGGCGTCCGGTCCGGGAAGAGCAGCCCGTCGCACACGAAGTTGCCGTCGTGCAGCTCCTCGCCGAAGTCACCGCCGTAGGCGTAGCCCAGCTCGGCGTGCCGGACGCCGTGGTCGATCCACTCCCAGACGAAGGCGCCCTGGAGCCGCTCGTACTTCTCGAACAGCTCCTGGTAGTCGGCGAGTCCGCCCGGGCCGTTGCCCATCGCGTGCGCGTACTCGCACTGGATGAAGGGCAGTTCGCGGCGCCTGAGCGTGCCGCCGTCGAGGTGCCGCCCGATCTTCTCGACCTCGTCGTGGAAGGCGTACATCCGCGAGTACACGTCCGTGTCGCGGCAGTTCCAGTCGCCCTCGTAGTGCACCAGCCGCGCGGGGTCGCGGCCGTGGATCCACTCGGCCATGGCGGTGAGCCCGCGGCCGGTGCCGGCCTCGTTGCCCAGCGACCAGAACACGATCGACGGGTGGTTCTTGTCCCGCTCGACCATGCGCGCCGCACGGTCCAGCAGGGCCGGGGTCCAGCGGTCGTCGTCGACGGGGTTGTCCCGCCAGTCCTGCTCGGTGAAGCCGTGGGTCTCCAGGTCGCACTCGTCGATGACCCACAGGCCGTACTCGTCGCACAGGTCAAGGAAGGCCGGGTGCGGCGGATAGTGCGAGGTGCGCACGGCGTTGAGGTTGTGCCGCTTCATCAGCACCACGTCCTCGCGCATGGTCTCCAGGTCGAGCGCGCGGCCGTGCTCGGGGTGCCACTCGTGCCGGTTGACGCCCTTGAACAGGACGGCCTTGCCGTTGACCTTGATGAGCCCGTCCTCGAGGACGACCGTACGGAAACCGATCCGCAGCGGCACCCGCTCCCCGTCCGTGACCAGCACACCGTCGTAGAGCTTCGGCGTCTCGGCGGTCCACGGCTGGACCCCGACCGTCACCGGCTCGCCGGTCGCGACATCGATGTCGAGGGCCGGCACGGTCACCCGGCCGTCGACGTCGGAGTCGACGCGCAGGGTGCCCTCACCGGTGGTGTGGTCGTAGGAGGCGTGCACGAAGAAGTCGCCGGCGCTGCCCGCCGGGCGGTGCAGCAGCGTCACGTCACGGAAGATGCCCGGCAGCCACCACTGGTCCTGGTCCTCCAGGTACGACCCCGCCGACCACTGGTGCACGCGCACGGCGAGCACGTTGGAGCCCGGCTTCAGCAGCTCGCCGACCGCGAACTCGTGCGCGAGGCGGGAGCCCTTGAACTCGCCGAGCTCCGTGCCGTTCAGCCAGACCCGGGCGCAGGACTCGACCCCGTCGAAGCGCAGCACCGCCCCGCCGTCCGCCGGCCAGTCGTACGGCAGGTCGAAGACGCGCAGATGGTCACCGGTGGGGTTCTCCGTCGGGACGTACGGCGGGTCCACCGGGAAGGGGTAGAGGTGGTTGGTGTAGATCGGGGAGCCGAACGCCCCGTCGCCCTGGAGGACCCAGTGCCCGGGGACCGTGACCTCGGCCCAGTTCCCGGCGTCGAAGCCCTCCTCGGCGAACGAGTCGTCCTCGGCGCCGGCGGTGGCCGAGAGCCGGAAACGCCAGCTGCCGTTCAGCGACAGGGACCGCGCGTCCGAGGCCGCGTACCAGGCGCGGGGCGGCAGGGCCCCGGTGCCCGGGGAGACGTCCTCGACGTAGTCGACGGAGGGGGTCGTGCGCAATGACATCGGTCTCCTAGCTCAGCCCTTGATGCCGGTCTGTGCGATCCCCTGCACCAGCCAGCGCTGGAGGAAGAGGAACACGAAGATCAGGGGCAGGATCGAGATGGCGGTGGCCATGAAGATCAGGTGGTAGTTGACGGTCTGGTTCGTCATATACGACGACAGCGCCACCTGGACTGTCCAGGCACTCGGATCCTGGCCGATGACCAGGGGCCAGAGGAAGGCGTTCCAGCCGTTGATGAAGGTGATCGTGGCGATGGCCGCGAAGAAGTTCAGCGAGTTGGGTACGACGATCCGCCAGTACGCGCCCCAGTAGCCGAGCCCGTCCACCCGCGCCGCCTCCTCGAGCTCCTTCGGGAACCCCAGGAAGTACTGCCGGAACAGGAAGCAGGTGAAACCACTGAAGAGGCCCGGGATGATCAGACCCCGGTAGCTGTCGACCCAGCCGAGGGACGAGACCAGCACGAAGCTCGGCACGAAGGTGACGGCCGTGGGAACCATCAGGGTCACCAGGACGGCGTAGAACACCTTGTTGGCGTGCTGGTACGGGATGCGGGCGAGGCCGTATCCCGCCATCGAGCAGATCAGCAGGATTCCCGCCGTGTGGAGGACGGCGACGACCACGGAGTTCCACAGGGACCGTGCGAAGTCGACCGTGACGTCGTCGAACGGCTCGGTGATGTTGCCCCACTGGATGGACGTGGGGAACCACTTCCAGGTCTCGCCCGTGATCTCCGGGTCCGTCATCAGCGCGTTGCGGACGATCAGATAGAAGGGGACGAGGAAGAGCAGGGCGGCGACGCCGGTCGCGAGGTACAGACCGGTACTGCCCATGACGCCGCCGCCGCGTCTTGCCTTGGCCGGCTTCGTCGTCTCGGTGATGTCGGGTGCCGTGGTGGTCACTTGGACTCCTCGCCCCTTCCGAAGCCCATGATCCTGCCCTGGAGCAGTGTGACGACGCAGATGAGCAGGGTCAGCACGACCGCGCCCGCGCTGCCCGCGCCGTAGTTCTGGTTCTGGCCGAGGGCCATCTTGTACAGCTCGACCAGCGGGGGCTGGCCCCAGGTGGCCTTGCTGAGCAGGTTGAAGAACTCGTCGAAGGCCTGGTACGCGGCGACCAGCAGGAGCAGGATCACCGCGGTGGAAGTGGCCCTGAGCTGGGGCAGGGTGATGTGCCGGAAGGTCTGCCAGCCCGGTTTGGCGCCGTCGATGGAGGCCGCCTCGTACAGCTCCCGCGGGATGTTCTGCAGCGCCGCGATGAACAGGATCATGTAGAAGCCCGACTGGAGCCAGAGCCGGACGGTCACGATGACCAGCCAGTACCAGGGCGGGTCGGGGTTGGCCAGCCAGGCGATGTTGTCGACGCCGAACCAGCCGAGGACGGTGTTGGCCAGACCGAAGCGGACGCCGTTGAAGATGGACATCTTCCAGATCAGCGCGGCGGCGACATAGCTGACCGCGGTCGGCAGGAAGAACACCGACCGGAAGAACGCCCGCATGAACCGCAGCCGGTTGACCAGCAGCGCGAGCCCCAGCGAGAGGGCCCAGGTGGCGGGCACGATGAACGCGGCGAACACGGTGAACGTGACCAGCGAGTTCCGGAAGTTCGTGTCCGTCAGGACCTGCTGGTAGTTGCCGAAGCCGACGAACTCGCTCGGCGTCACGGTGAAGCGCGCCTCGAAGAAGCTGAGCCAGACGCTCCAGCCGATCGGCACGAAGACGAAGATGATCAGGCCGGTCAGGAACGGCCCGGTGAACAGCCAGAAGTTGAAGGTGCTGCTCGCCCTCAGGCCCCGCCGCGGCCGACGCCGGGAGACCTTGGCCGGGGCGGGCTGGGCGACCCCGCGCGTGGTGGTGGTCGACATGTCGAGATCCCTCCGGTGGTCTATCCGAAGAGCTTCTCGAGTTCGGCGTCGACCTTCTTCTCACAGGCGTCGAGCTGGGCCTTCGGGTCACCGTCCTTGCGGACGGTGTTGGCGATCACGTCCCAGAACGCGGCGATCATGGCCTGCGTCCAGCCGATGTTGTCGAAGTGGCCGAACTCGTTGAAGAGCTTGACGCCCTCGGCCGGCAGACCGGACTTCAGCTTGGTCGCGGACCGGGCGAGCGAGGCGCGCGGCGGGATGTGGAAGCCGTAGGAGGTGGCGAAGTCCTCCTGGTACTTCTTCTGGTCGATCCACAGCCACTTGACGTATTCCTTGGCCGCCTCGACGTTCTTGCTCTTGGCGTTGACGAACATCGACCAGCCGCCGTTGTAGACCGACTGCTTGCCGGCCGAACCGACCTTCGGGAAGGGGAAGATGCCGATGTCGTCGCCGAGTGCTTTCTGCATGGCCGGCATGGCCCACATGCCGCACCACTGGATCGCGGTCAGCCCCTGGATGAGGGCCGACGGGTCCCACGAGTCGGCGGGGGCGTCGAGCAGCAGGTTGCCACTGGTGAAGAGGCCACGCAGCTGCTTGAGGCCGTCGGCGACGGCGTCGGTGTTGAAGGCGGGCTTGTTGTCCGCGGTGAGGGTGTCGGCGCCGGCCGACCAGATCAGCGGGCGGTCGATCGAGGTCAGGTCGTTGCCGAGGAAGATGCCCTTGACCTTGCTGGTGGTCAGCTTGCCGGCGGCCTCGATCAGCTCTTCCAGCGTGGTCGGCACCTCGACTCCGGCCTTCTCGAACAGCGAGGGCCGGTAGAAGAGGAACTGCGGGTCGTCGATCATCCGGACGCCGTATATCTTGCCGTCGACCGTGTGCGACGTGATGTCGGCCTGGTTGAAGTCGTCCTTGACCGGTTCGATGATGTCGGTCAGGTCGGCCACCTGACCGCTCTTGACGAGCTGGATCTGCGGGTGGAACTCGAAGACGTCGGGCGCGTTCCTGGTGAGCAGCGCGGCGAACAGCTTCTGCTCGTAGTTGTTGCCGGTGATCCACTGCGTGGTGACGTCGGCGTCCTGGTACGCCTTCGCGTACCGCTTGACGGCCTGCTCGACACCGGCCTCGCCGTACGCGTGGAAGTACTGGACCAGGCCGTCGCCGGATCCCCCGGTGCTGCGTCCGGTGTTGCTGCCGCACGCGGCGAGTCCGCCGGCGGCGGCCAGGCCCATCGCGGCCCGCAGTACGTTTCGGCGGTCCCAGTTCATGTTGCTCGATGCCGGCATGCTGACGTCCTTGTCTCGAGTGCGGCTGCGGCTCTGCGGCTCACTGCCTGAGGCTCACGGCCCGGGGGCTCGCGCCGGATGGCTCAAAGGAAGGTGCGGTGCGGGACGCTAGAGCTTCGGCTAAACCTTCGGCAAGGGGTTGGACGAAGTCTGTGCGAAGCGTTGTGTCCGGTTCGTCATTTCGAACGCGTGGGCGCGCGGAGGAGTTGGTTCCGCCGCTACGAAGGTGTGGTGGTACGGCTCCGCACGGGGGCGGCGCGTTTGCCGTTCTTCTGCCCGACGGTCTGCAGGGCGCCTTCGAGTGCGAACGTGGCCGCGCCCAGGCACACCGGGTCGGTGGGGATCGGCGAGAGGACCACTTCGGTGGCGGCCAGCGGCCGGGGCAGCGCGTGCCGGGTGACGGCCTCGCGCACCTCGTGCAGCAGCGGCTCGCCCAGGGTGCGGGCGACCCAGCTGCTCAGCACGACGATCTCGGGGTTGAACAGGTTGACCAGATCCGCGACGCCGGCGCCGAGGTAGCGGGCGGTCTCGTGGACGACCCGGCGTGCCACGGGGTCGTCCGCCGCGACCCCGCGGGCCAGGGCGTCGATGGTCGCCGTCTGGTCCTCGCCGTGCAACAGCGGGCTGCCGGGGCTGAGTTCGCGCAGGTTCAGCATGATGCCGCGCGCGCCGACGTACGCCTCCACACAGCCGTGGTTGCCGCACCGGCACAGGCGTCCGTCCAGCACCATCGTGGTGTGGCCCCACTCGCCGGCGCTGTTGCTGACCCCACGGTGCAGTCCGCCGCCCAGGACGAGACCGGCGCCCACGCCCGTGCCGAGGTTGACCACCACGGCGTTTCCGCGCCCGCGTGCGGCCCCGAACCACAGCTCGGCGACCGCGCTCGCGCGTAGCGGGTTGTCCAGGTACAGCGGGTAGGCGATGTGCTCGGTGAGCAGATCGAGGAGCGGTACGTCGTGCCAGTCCCAGTTGGGCGCGTACTCCGAGGTGCCGGTCGCGCGGTCCACCTGCCCCGGCACGCTCACCCCGACCCCGAGCACCCGGGCGCCCTCGATGCCGGCCTGGGTGACCACCGAGCCGACGGCGGTGGCCACATGGCCCACCACCTGCTCGGGCAGGCTCTCGCTGGGCCGGACGTCCTCCTCGGCGCGGGCCAGCACGTTCAGCCCGAGGTCGAACAGCTCGACATGGACGTAGGTCTCCGCGATGTCGACGCCGATCAGCGCGCCGCCCGAGCTGTTGACCGCGACCAGGCCCCGGGGGCGGCCGCCCGCCGAGTCCTCGAAGCCGACCTCGGTGATCATGCGGAGGTCGAGCAGCTCGCCGACGAGGGTGGCGACCGTGGCGAGGCTGAGGCCGGTGGCCGCCGCCAGCTCCTGCCGGGACGTGGGTGACTCCGCGATGATCTGGCGCAGCACCTCGTAGCGGTTCGCGGTGCGGATGTCGCGTGATGTGCGCTTCACCGGGGTGTCCCATTCCTTCCCAGACCGGCCGGGCGGTTCGACGTCGGCACCGGCGCGGCGCAAGGCTATGATCTGCCTCGACTTTCGACAAGGGGTTTGGAAAGGGGCTTTATAAAGGGCGCGCCCGCTGCGTACGGTGGTGGCCGGGCTCGGCCTGCCCATGATGCCTCAGTGCGGGGGTGTCAGTCGCCGGTGGCGCGGTCCCGGTCCTCGACCGGGGCGCCCGTGGGGCATGCCGCCGGCTCTCCCGGGCGGCTCGCCCCGGCGACCGCGGCGGCCAGCTGTCGCTGCACCTGCTCCGGCAGCGTCCTGCCGCGCACGGTGCCCACCAGGTCCTGGGCGAGGTGGTGCAGCTTGGTGTTGGTGTTCTGGGAGGTCCTGACCAGAACACCCCAGGCGGCCTCGGGGCTCAGGCCGAACGAAGCCATCAGGATGCCGCGGGCCAGGTCGATGGTGGGCCGGGTCTGCATGGCGCGGCGCAGCTGGGTGACCTCGGCGCGGAGGTCCTGGCCGTCCTCTTCCGGCGGGTCCGCGGCGGGAGCGGCCGGGGGCGGGACGCTCCCGGAGCGGCCGGAGTCCGCGAACAGCTCCCGCGTGCCGGTCAGGTCGAGCAGGCGCTCGACCGCGACGCCGCAGGACCGGACGGTGACCGTCTTGCCCTCGTCGACCGCGCGGGTGCGCAGTTCCAGCAGTGCGTTGAGGCCGGAGCAGTCGCAGAAGCCGACCGCGTCCATGCGCAGGTCGAGGCCGGTGCCGGACAGGGTGAGCATGTCGTACAGCTCGGGGAGCAATCGCCGGCTGCCCAGGTCCAGTTCGCCCCACAGGGTCACGGTCATGCGGTCGCCGTCCGGGACGACGTCCATGGTCGCCATGCAGGGCGGGATCGCCGCCGGCGCGCTGCCGGCCGCTGTGGGTACGGCGTCCTCCTCTGTGTGAGACCGCGCAGAGTACGCAGGCTCCGGCATGGCCCTGTTCTCCCTTGCTCTGTTCGCCTTGCCTCCGCTTCCAGCGTCGCCTCTCTACCCCACACCCGTCAACTGATACATGAAACAGAGTACGTGTTTTTGGGTGCATGAATGTTCTGTCGCTAGAGTTGAGGCATGGATGGAGTGCCCGAGCCACACACCGGATGGACGTTCCTCACCAACCATGCCCGCGTGCTGGCCGCCATTGCCGACAATCACTGTGCCCGGATCCGTGACATCGCGGCCCACTGCCGGCTCACCGAGCGAGCCGTGCAGAAGATCATCGCCGACCTGGAGCAGGACGGATACCTCTCCCACACCCGGGAGGGGCGCACCAACACGTACCGAATCGACCCCGGCAAGGTGCTGCGCCACCCGGCCGAGGCGGGTCTGACCGTGGCCTCCCTGATGTCCCTGCTCGTCAAGGCCGAGGCCGACCGCGCCACGACCTCCAGGACGAGGGGCGGCGGCCCGCGCCCGGCGACCTGACCGGGGGCGAGGGGGCTGCCCCCGCCCCCTTCTCGCCTACGCCTGCGTCTACGCTTCCGTGCCCGCCAGCACCCCTCGTACGAAGGCGTTGGCGAACTTCACCCGTGGGTCCAGATCCTGGGCCAGTGACCGGAAGTCGCCGAGTCGCGGATACAGCTCGCGCAGGGCGGTCGCGGGCATCGCGAACACCTTCCCCCAGTGCGGGCGCGCCCCGAAGGGCTCGAGCGCCTCCTCGACCCGCCGGACCACCGGCAGCACCGCCTCCGTGTCCTCGACCCACGTGAAGTGCGCCGCGACCGTGTCCCGGCCGTGGGAGGGGCTGAGCCACTGGTCGTCACCGGCGACCGTGCGCACCTCGCAGGTCTGCAGGACCGGGGCGACGGTCTGCCGTATCGCGTCGAGCGCGTGCAGCATCTCCACCGCGTGCCCGCGCGGCAGCAGGTACTCCGACTGCAGCTCCGCCCCGCTGCTCGGGACGAACTCCGCCCGGAAGTGCGGCAGTCGCTGGTGCCACGGCCCCGGCACACCGAACTGCTCGGTGCAGTTGACCGCGGGCATGCCCGGCACCGGGTGCATCTTCTGCGTGGCGGGAGCGGCCCAGGGGAAGGCGGGCAGCGGCTGGTCGGTGCGCCGCTTGAGCCACACCTGCCGGAAGCCCGGCTCCCGCCAGTCGGTGAACAGGCTGACGCTGTACCCCGTGGCCATCACCGTCTCGAACACCCCGGAGTCCAGTCCCTCCAGCGGCAGTTCGGTGAACACGTGCTGCTCGACCTCGTAGGCCGGCTCCAGGTCCAGGGTGAGCGCGGTGACGACCCCCAGCGCGCCGAGTGACGTGACGGCCCCGCCGAACCGCTCCTCGCCCCGGCCCACGGTCAGTACCGAGCCGTCCGCCGTGACCAGCTCCACCTCGCGTACGGACACCGAGAGCGGCCCGTTGAGCACCCCCGAGCCATGGGTGCCGGTCGCCACCGACCCGGCCACCGAGATGTGCGGCAGGGACGCCATGTTGTGCAGCGCGAGCCCCTGCCCGTGCACCCGGCGGGCCAGTTCCGCGTAGCGCACGCCCCCGCCGACCCGGACGGTGCGGGCCGCCGTGTCGACGTCCACCTCCGGGGGCAGGCCGGCCAGCGACAGCAGGACGCCCTCGGGGCCCGGTTCGGCGATCTCGTTGAACGAGTGCCCGCTGCCCAGCACCCGCACCCGGTCGCCGTCCGCGACGAGCGCCCGCAGCGCGGTGAGCGACCCGGGCCGGTGCAGTTCCTTGGCCGCGTAGGTGATGTTGCCCGCCCAGTTGGTCACGGTCCCGTTCATCGCGTCGTCCTTCCCCTAGGCAGCGGGGACCGGGAAGCCCCCCGGCCGGAACCTACCCCGGCCCGGTGCACGTTGCCGCTGCCGCCCGGCCGGGCCTACCGTGGAGAGGTTGTAGAGAGCGGTTTCTGCCGCCGCGGCCTCCCCATCTGCCGCCCAGCCGGAAGGTCACCCCTTGAGCCACCGCCCCCAGGCACTTTCCTTGAGCCGGCGCCCCCAGGCACTCTTCGCCATGGCCGCCGAGAACGTGCCGCAGGTCTTCCCGCCCGAGGTGCTGGCACGGCTGCGCACGTCGGTGGACATCGATCCGGACGTCGTGGCCGAGGACTTCACCCACCCCCGCGTCCTCGACGCCCTGGCCCGGACCGAGGTCCTGGTGACCGGCTGGGGCTGCCCCCGGCTCGACGAGACGATCCTCGACGCCGCTCCCCGGCTGCGGGCGGTACTGCACTCGGCCGGTTCCGTGAAGTCCTTCACCACCCCCGCCGTCCGGGAGCGCGGCATCACCGTCTCCTCGGCCGCCGCCGCCAACGCACTGCCGGTCGCCGAGTACACCCTCGCCATGATCCTGCTCGCCGGGAAGGACGTCCTCGCCGCCCGCGACCGGCTGCGCACGGCCCGCACCTCCACCGGCTGGGGTCTCATCCCCGGCATCGGCAACCACGGCCGCCGGGTCGGCGTCATCGGCGCCTCCCGCATCGGCCGCCGCGTCCTCGAACTGCTGCGCCCCTTCGACCTGCGGCCGGTCCTCACCGACCCGTACGTCGACGAACGGCGGGCCGCCGCGCTCGGCGTCCCCCTGCTGCCCCTGGACGAACTGCTGCGCACGTCCCACATCGTCACCGTCCACGCCCCCGACACGCCCGAGACGCGCCACATGATCGGCCGCCGCGAGCTGGCCCTGATGCCCGACGGCGCCGTGCTGATCAACACCGCGCGCGGCGCGCTCGTCGACCACGACGCCCTGGTGGCGGAACTGCGCGCCGGGCGCCTGACCGCGATCCTCGACGTCACCGACCCGGAGCCGCTCCCCGCCGACTCCCCGCTCTACGACCTCCCCGGCGCGTTCGTCACCCCGCACCTCGCGGGCTCCCAGGGCAACGAGCTGGCGCGGCTCGGACTGGCGGTCGTGGAGGAGGCGGAGCGGCTGCTGGCGGGGCAGGAGCCCGCGCACGCGGTCGACTGGGCGGCGCTGGCCCGCGAAGCCTGACAGCAGCCCGGCAACGCACCACGAACGGGGCTTTCTCCCGGCTCGGGGGGACCCGGTACCCGCCCCGCACACCCATGGGCATACCGTGAGGAGTCGTACGTCCGAACCGGGAGGAGAGACGGGATGGGCAGCCGAACCGCGCTGGTCGAGGATCTGATGGAGCGGTTCCCGCACGTGCCGCGGGAAGCCGTCTTCAAGGAGGACCTGCTCCGCGGCGGTGTCGCCTTCGACCCGTCCGCGCTCAGCGACAACGAGGGCGGCGAGGTCAAGCCGAAGTCGTACTTCATCTTCTCCTTCGACCACGGCACCCTGCCCGAGCTGGGCGAGGCGGCGCTGCGCCGGCCGCCGGAGGAGATCATCCTCACCGGCGGCCCCTACGACCTGCGCCGCACCGTCGTCTCGGTGCGCGTGAACCCGTCCTCGCCGTACCGCGTCGCCGCGAACGACGACGGTGTGCTCGGCCTGTACCTCGACGGCAAGCGGATCTCCGACGTCGGGGTGCCGCCCATGCCCGAGTACTACCGGCACACCCTCGCCAACGGGAAGTCGGTCATGGAGGTCGCCCCGACCATCCAGTGGGGCTACCTGATCTACCTGACCGCGTTCCGCGTGTGCCAGTACTTCGGTGCCAAGGAGGAGTGCCAGTACTGCGACATCAACCACAACTGGCGCCAGCACAAGGCGGCGGGCCGGCCGTACACGGGCGTGAAGGACGTCGACGAGGTCCTCGAGGCGCTCGACATCATCAACAGGTACGACACCGCGAAGGTGTCCACCGCGTACACGCTCACCGGTGGAGCGATCACGTCGAAGGTCCAGGGCCTGGACGAGGCGGACTTCTACGGGCGGTACGCCAAGGCCATCGAGGAGCACTTCCCGGGCCGCTGGATCGGCAAGGTCGTCGCCCAGGCGCTGCCGCGCGACGACGTCCAGCGGTTCAAGGACTACGGCGTGCAGATCTACCACCCCAACTACGAGGTGTGGGACGAGTACCTCTTCAAGATGTACTGCCCGGGCAAGGAGCGGTACGTCGGCCGGGACGTATGGCACAAGCGCATCCTCGACTCGGCCGAGGTCTTCGGGGCGCGCAACGTCATCCCCAACTTCGTCGCGGGCGTCGAGATGGCCGAGCCGTTCGGCTTCAAGACGGTCGACGAGGCCATCGCGTCGACCACCGAGGGCCTGCGGTTCTTCATGTCGCACGGCATCACGCCCCGCTTCACCACCTGGTGCCCGGAGCCCACGACGCCGCTCGGCAAGGCCAACCCGCAGGGCGCGCCGCTGGAGTACCACATCCGCCTGCTCCAGGCCTACCGGCAGACCATGGAGGACTTCGGTCTCTCCTCGCCCCCCGGCTACGGTCCGCCCGGCGCCGGCAACGCGGTCTTCTCGGTCAGCTCCTTCATGGACAGTCTCCCGGCCGACGAACCCACCGCCGTTTGATAACACTTCGATGACGCCGTGCCTTTTCGCGGCACGGTATTGAGTCGCGCGGCGGCCGCACCCGTAGGACACTCCGAGCTCGGAGTCGTGGGGTGCGGCCGTCCTGTCGTGATATCTGAACAGGGCGCTTGTCAGTTGTGAGGGAGGCGTGAAAAGCTCTGCCCCTGCCGCGAGGTTCCCCCCAACTCCGATGCCGATCCGGTGAGTTGACCTCGCTTGTGGATGCAGGAGACTCATGCCCGACCTGCCGACCCCTCAGGACGCCACCGAGGCCGCGCTGTTCTCCGAGTGCTGGGACGCCGTCCTCGCGTACGCGGACCTGTGCACCTCCGGTTCCACGGCCGCCGCGCAGCTCGGCCGCGAGGCGTTCGCGCACGGCATACGCGAGGCCCGCGCCGCCGACACCGGCCCGGTCCGCGGCACCGCACGCCGCCCGGCCCGGCTGCCCCGCATACCCCTGCTGCTGACCTCCGTACGCACCACGGCGGCGGCCTGGGAGGAGGCGGGGCAGGGCCACAAACTCGACCCCGACCTGCGCCTGTGGCTCAACTCGGACAAGGCCGCCCGCTACACCGGCCCGCCCCTGCAGCGCCCGCTCGCGCTGCGCGGCCTGCGCGATCTGCAGCAGGCGGACGCGGAACTGCTGTGGTTCACCGAGGTGGAGGCGCTGCCGCTGCCCCTGGTCGCCCGCCGTCTCGGCCTCGACCCGGCCGGCGCCGCCGAGGAACTCCAGCAGGTGCGCACCCTGTTCCGGGACCGCTGCCACCGCAACCACCTCGACACGCCGATGGACGCACAGTGCCGCAGCTACGCCCGGCTGCTGGACGCCGTCACCCGCTCCTCCGCCGCCGAGACCCCCGGCGACCTCTCCCGGCACCTCGCCACCTGCACGCAGTGCGCCGAGGCCGCGGCCTGTCTGCGCCTGCACGGCGGCTCCCTGCCCGGGGCGCTGGCCGGCGGGGTGATCGGCTGGGGCGGCCTCGCCTACCTGGAGCGCCGCCGCCGCGCCGCCGAGGTGCGGCTCGGCGCGGGCCGCACCGGCCCGGCCGACAAGGCGGCCGGTGAACCGCAGGACGGCGAACAGAAGGCGCGCGTCGCCCGCAACGGCCTCCTTGTTGCCGCCGTCCTGGTCTCCGCACTGGCCCTCGGTGTCTCACTGATGCCCTTCGGCGGTGGAGACGACGAACTCGGCGCGCCCGGCGGCACCGACCGCCAGCCGGTGGCCGACCCCGCTCCGCCCCTGCCGTCCGCCCCGTCCCTGCCGCCGGCCGCCTCCAAGCCGGCCGAACGGACCACCCAGGGCACGAAGCAGCTGAAGAAGTCCGGCACGCCGCAGGACAGGAACCGCCACACCGAACCGCAGGGCACCTCCTCGCCCACCGGCCGCCCCGAGCCGGACGAGAGCGGCGACCCCGTCTGCCGGGTCGAGTACGACCTGGTCAACCAGTGGCCCGACGGCTTCCAGGCCACCGTGACCGTCACCAGCGCCCGGTCCCTCGACTCCTGGCGCGTCGCCTGGTCCTTCCGCGACGGCCAGAAGGTCGGCCAGATGTGGGACGCCTCGGTCTCCCAGGACGGCTCCCGCGTCACCGCCACCGCCGCCGACTACAACAAGTCGGTCCCCGCCGGCGGCGACCTGGCCTTCGGCTTCATCGCCTCCTGGCACGGCAAGAACTCCCCGCCGTACGACTTCGAGGTGAACGGGCACGCCTGCGCGCAGGGCCGTTGACGAACTCCCCTTCGTCAGGCGGCAAGCGGCACCTGCTCGCCCTCTTCCGCGTTCTGGTACCGAGCCCAGATCTGGTTCAGCTCATGCTGGTAGTAGAGCGGGAACAGCACGGCCACGATGTAGAGAATGAGGCCGATCCAGGGGTTGCAGCTGCGCTCCATCCCGGCCGACTGCTGCATGCGGGCAATGCGCACACCGGTGTTGTAGACCGACACGAAGGGCGGAACGATCAGCAGCCAGCCGAGGGTGATGGCCACCACGGCAAGCGCCGGATTGACCTCGATCCGTGAATCGAATTCCCGGGCCTCGCGATTGATTTTGTAGTACCAGACCAGGTGGTAGATACCCAGTGTGATCAGCGGCCAGATCAGCCACACGAGAAAGATGTTGCGGGTCTTGCCTGCGCGACCTGACATGCTGCACCTCCCGTCATTCCAGTGCACCACGTCCGCCCACCACGTGCGCGTCGTGCCTTAATTCCGTGGCGCCCGGGGGGCGCACGCCTCTATGGTGGGGGCGAATCGCGCGGCGGCCCGGTGCTGCCGCCGTCGGCCGTGTGACGAGCAGGAGGTGTGATCGATGGCTGTCTTCGAGACGGGCGCTGCCCGCATCCGGAAGTTCATCAAGTCCACCTCCGTGGCCTCCGGCTGACCCCTTTCTCCCAGCGCCTTCGAGCGCGCCGCCGGGGCCACCCTTGTGAAGGGTCACCCCTTGTCTTTCTCCTCTCTCCCGGGTTCGTCCTCGTCTGCCTCGCATCCGCTTCAGCCGTACGGCTGGGACGCGGGCTGGGAGGCCGAGTTCGCGCCGTACGAGGCCGAAGGCCTGCTGCCGGGCCGGGTCGTACGGGTCGACCGCGGGCAGTGCGACGTCGTCACCGCCGACGGGCCGCTGCGGGCCGACACCGCTTTCGTCACCCCGCACGACCCCCTGCGGGTCGTGTGCACCGGCGACTGGGTCGCCGTCGAGCCCGGCGGGAACCCGCGCTACGTCCGCACCTGCCTGCCGCGCCGCACCGCCTTCGTCCGCTCCACCTCCTCGCAGCGGTCCGAGGGGCAGATCCTCGCGGCCAACGTCGACCACGCCGTCATCGCCGTGTCCCTCGCGGGCGAGCTGGACCTCGGCCGCATCGAGCGCTTCCTCGCGCTCGCCTGGGAATCCGGGGCCCAGCCCGTCGTCGTCCTCACCAAGGCCGACCTCGTGCCGGACGCCGTGACCCGCGGGCACCTCGTCCAGGACGTGGAGACGAGCGCGCCCGGCGTGCCGGTCGTGCCCGTCAGCTCCGTCGACGGGGACGGGCTCGACGTCGTCGCCGCGCTCGTCGGCGGAGGGACGTCCGTGCTGCTCGGACAGTCCGGCGCGGGCAAGTCGACCCTCGCCAACGCGCTGCTCGGCGAGGACGTCATGACCGTCCGGGCCACCCGCGACGTCGACGGCAAGGGCCGCCACACCACGACCACCCGCAACCTGCTCGTCCTGCCCGGCGGGGGCGTCCTGATCGACACCCCCGGACTGCGCGGCGTCGGACTCTGGGACGCCGAGACGGGCGTCGGGCAGGTCTTCTCCGAGATCGAGGAACTGGCCGAGCGCTGCCGCTTCCACGACTGCGCCCATGAGGCGGAGCCGGGGTGCGCCGTGCTGGCCGCCATCGACAGCGGCGAGCTACCGCAGCGGCGCCTGGAGAGCTACCGCAAGCTGCTGCGGGAGAACCAGCGCATCGTCGCCAAGACCGACGCCCGCCTCCGTGCCGAGATCCGCAAGGACTGGAAGCGGAAGGGGGCGATGGGCAGGGCCGCGATGGAGGCGAAGCGGGGGGCGCACTGGCGCGCGTAGCCGTCTCGCGCCGCGGTACCGGAGCCTGCGGCGCGCTCGCGCAGTTCCCCGCGCCCCTGACGGGGCGTGATGCCGACCGCGTCGCCGTTGCCGGGCACCCCCGCATCGCGGTGTCCGATTTCCGCCAGCGGCCGGTCGGCCGCCGGCGGAGACTGGACCTGTGACAGACCAGGGAACGGACGAGGACACCAGGTACGAGGCCGTGCGCAGTCGTGACGCCCGCTTCGACGGCGTGTTCTTCTTCGCCGTCGGGACGACCGGCATCTACTGCCGGCCGAGCTGCCCCGCGGTCACCCCCAAGCGGGCCAACGTACGGTTCTTCGCCACGGCCGCCGCCGCGCAGGGCTCGGGCTTCCGGGCCTGCCGGCGGTGCCGTCCGGACGCGGTGCCCGGCTCCGCCGAGTGGAACGTCCGCGCCGACGTGGTGGGCCGGGCCGTGCGGCTGATCGCCGACGGCGTGGTCGACCGGGAAGGCGTCGCCGGGCTCGCCGGACGCCTCGGCTACAGCGCACGGCAGGTGCAGCGGCAGCTCACCGCCGAACTCGGCGCCGGGCCGGTCGCCCTCGCCCGGGCCCAGCGGGCCCACACCGCACGCGTCCTCGTGCAGACCACCGGGCTTCCGATCACCGAGATCGCGTTCGCGTCGGGCTTCGCCAGCGTGCGGCAGTTCAACGACACCATCCGGGCGGTGTACGCGTCGACCCCCAGCGAGCTGCGCGCCGCCGCGCCGAAGCACGGCCGGGCCCGCCGTACGGCCACCCCGAACGCCGGCATCCCGCTCCGGCTCGCCCACCGCGGCCCCTACCGGGCCGGACCCGTCTTCGACCTGCTCGCACACGAGACCGTACCCGGCATCGAGGAGGTGAGCGGACAGCGCGGCACCCGCACCTACCGGCGCACCCTCCGCCTCCCGTACGGCACCGGCATCGTCGCAGTCGACGAACGCCCCGGCGCCGCCCGGACCGGGCCCGGCGCCCACCCCGGGGGCTGGCTGGACGCCCGCCTGCACCTCACCGACCCGCGCGACCTGACCACCGCCGTCCAGCGGCTGCGGCGCCTCTTCGACCTCGACGCCGACCCCTACGCCGTCGACCAGCGCCTCGCCGCCGACCCGCGGCTCGCGCCCCTGGTCGCAGCCCGGCCCGGGCTGCGCTCGCCGGGCACCGCCGACCCGGAGGAACTCGCGGTGCGCGCACTCACCGGCCGCACGGAAGCGGAACGGCTCGTACACCGCTACGGCAAGGCCCTCGACGCCCCCTGCGGCAGCCTCACCCACCTCTTCCCCGAGCCGGCCGTGCTCGCCGCTGCCGAGCCCGGCGGCACCCTCGGCGCGCTCACCGCCGCCCTCGCCGACCACGCCGTACGCCTGGACCCGGGTGCCGACCGGGACGAGGCGCAGGACGCCCTGCTGGCCGTGCCCGGCCTGGACGCCCGTACGGTGGCCGAGATCCGCACCCGCGCCCTCGGCGACCCGGACGTCGCCCCGCCCGGCCTCGACGTCCCCGACAGCTGGCGCCCCTGGCGCTCGTACGCACTGAACCACCTGCGCGCAGCAGGGGAGTGGGAGTCCCGATGACCTGCCCGACCTACTGGACGAGCGTGCCCGGCCCCCTCGGGCCGCTGCTCCTCACCGCCGCCCCGACCGGCGAGCTGACCTCACTGTCGGTGCCCGGCCAGAAGGGCGGACGCGAGGTGCGGGAGGACTGGCGGCGCGACCCCGGGCCCTTCCGGGAGGCCGAGGAGCAGCTCGCCGCCTACTTCGCCGGGGAGCTGAAGGAGTTCCGCCTGGCCTGGCGCACCGAGGGCACCGCCTTCCGCGAGAAGGTCTGGGCCGCGCTGGACGACATCCCCTACGGCTCGACCACGACCTACGGCGAGATCGCCGCGCGCATCGGGGCGCCCCGGGCGGCCGTGCGGGCCGTCGGCGGTGCGATCGGCGCGAATCCGCTGCTGGTGGTCCGCCCGTGCCACCGGGTGATCGGCGCGGACGGCGCACTGACCGGATACGCGGGAGGCCTGGACCGCAAGGTACGGCTGCTGACCCACGAGGGCGTGCTGCGTGCCTGAGGGCTCACGGCTGAGGACTCACGGCTGAGGACTCAGGGCTGAGGGCTGAAGGCTCAGCCCCAGACGACCGCGCCCACCCAGGCCGCCGCGATCAGCTGGCAGGTGAACAGTTCAGCCAGGATGCTGGAGCCGCCCGCGCGCATGACCGTGCGCAGGGCGGCCACCGCGTCGGCGTGCCGGCCGAGGCGGAGCCGTTCGAAGAGGTAGACACCGCCGAGGAATCCCGGGATCGCGCCGAGGACCGGGACCAGGACGAAGCCGAGGACGGATCCGGTGCCGGCGCAGGCCAGCATGCGGCGGGTGGTGCGGTTCATGCGCAACCGCCGCGGCGGCAGCGCCCAGCGGACGGCCTGGGAGAGCAGCAGCAGGACCGTGGCCCCGACCAGCACCCACCATGCGACGGGCTGCGGATCCTTCAGCGCCCACCACATGACCGCGGCCCACACCAGCAACGATCCCGGCATGGCGGGCAGCAGCACTCCGCACAGCCCGAGCAGGATGACCAGCCCGACCAGCAGGAGGTCCCACACTCCCATCTGACCAGCCTGCCGGAACACGGGAGAACACGCAGGTCAGAAGCCTGGCCGGGCCCCAGACCCGCAGGTCAGCCGCCCGCGCGCCGCCGGACCCCGGATTTCGGATGACCGTTCTATCGCTCACCCGAGGCGCCGTTCACCTGCCCGCGGCCGGCCGGTTTTTTCCACAAGCCCCGTTTTCATCCGGCTCGTGCGGTGGACAATTACGGGCATGAGCCAGCAGGGGGGAAGGCCCACCGGTCACGAGGACGACTGGTGGAGGGAGTTGTACGAGGACTCCACCGACGACACGGGCCCCACACCGGCACGGGATTCCCTGGACGACCGGTTCGCGTCGGCGTCGGGGGCGGTGGGAGACGCGGCGGAGGGGCGGACCGGTCCCTCGGACCGGCCGGCGGCGCGGCCCCCCGGCTCGGAGCCGGGGGTTCCGGCACCCCGGACCGGGGCCGACGACGCCCCGGCGACGCCCCGCCCGAACGGCCGGGCCCCGCAGCGCGCCCCCTGGGAGCCACCGCCGCCCCGGCCCACCGGGCCCATGAGCTTCCCGGCCGCACCGAACCCGCCGGGCCGCCCGGAGCGGACCCGTTCGCAGGAGCGGCCGGGCAGCGCGTCCCCGGGCCCGGCCGGGTCCCGTCCGCCCACGGGTGAGCAGGCGGCCGGCCCGCCCCCGCCCACGGCGGCTCCGCGTCCGTCCCCGGATGACGGGCCGGGCAGGGCGGCTCCCGCCGCGGCGGGCCCTGACCGGCCCTCCTCGGGCGAGCGAACCGGCGGCGCACCACCGCCCACCCCTGCCCCACCCCCACCCCCGCCCACAGCCGCCCCGCCTCCGCCCTCGGAGCGCCCGGGGCAGCCCCCGGCCCCGACGTTCTCCGCCTCCGGGACGCACCCCGTTCCCCCACCCCCCAAGGCCCCTCCGGCCTGGCAGGACCCCGAGGCGCGCCCCGCCGCGGCATCGGAGCCGCCCGCCAGC
Source organism: Streptomyces tuirus (assembly GCF_014701095.1). Lineage (NCBI taxonomy): Bacteria > Bacillati > Actinomycetota > Actinomycetes > Kitasatosporales > Streptomycetaceae > Streptomyces > Streptomyces tuirus. The sequence continues at coordinate 6,126,839 of NZ_AP023439.1, forward strand.
CCCGCCCCACCGGCCACCGCCGCCGCGCCCCACGACGCCCCGCCCCCCGCTCCGACCGGCCGGCCGCCCGCACCGCCGCGCCCCGCCGAGCCGCCGCCCACTGACTCACGCACCGCAGACTCACGCACCCCGGCCTCACGTACCCCGGATCCCCGCACCGCGGAGCCACGTGCCGCCGAGCCCCGGTCGGGATCGCCGTCCCCCGTCGACACTCCGCCCACCACGAATCCCCCTCCCGGCCAGGACGGCCCCCGGATCGAGCGCCCGGCTCCCACCCCCCGGCCCCGTGGCCACGTCGGAACCCGGCCCCCCACGTACGACGCCGAACCCACCGCTCTCCCGGCCGCCGATCCGGACGACCTCGACGATCTCGTGCCGGACACGGTGCTGGACGGGGCCCGGTACGGGGCCTGCACCCTGCGGGCCGTCTCCGTGCGGGGGGACTCGGCGCGGTACCGGGGCGAGCCCCGCAGGGACTCGCTGCTCACCGCCCGGTTCGGGACGGGCGAGCACGCGCTGCTGCTGGTGGCGATGGCGACCGGGGCCCGGGCCACACCGGGTGCGCACCGGGCCGCCGCCGAGGCCTGTCACTGGATCGGCCGGGCCGTCGGACGCAGCCACCCGCGCCTGGTCGAGGACATAAGGGACGGCCGGCGCGGCGACCTCAAGTCCGGGCTGCACCGGCTCATCGACCGCAGTCTCGGCAAGCTCCGGGCCAGCGCCTCCGAGCAGGGCGTCGACCCCGAGGAGTACGCGGCCAGCCTGCGCTGTCTCCTGCTGTCGGCCGACCCCGGCTGCCGGACCCGGGTGTTCTTCGGGGTCGGACCGGGCGGACTGTTCCGGTTGCGGGAGGGGGAGTGGCAGGACATCGAGCCGCGGGTCGCCGACGTCAAGGGCGAGCCCGTCCTGGGCTTCGGCTCGCCGCCCTCCGAGACCCCCGAGGGCGACCGGCTCACCATGGACCTGGGCATTCCGACCCCGCCCAGCCCGTACGAACCGGCCCCGGAGCCGCCCCGCGAGCCCTTCCGCTTCCGGACTTCGGTCGCCCGCCCGGGTGACACGCTCCTGATGTGCAGCGGCGGCCTCGCCGACCCCCTGCGCGGCGAGCCCGAACTGGGCGAGTACCTCGCCGAGCGGTGGTCCCGCCCCGAACCGCCCGGCCTCGCCGCGTTCCTCGCCGACTCCCAGGTACGGGTCAAGGGATATGCGGACGACCGCACGGCCGCCGCGGTCTGGGAGGCGTGAGCGCCACCGGTGTGACTTGATGGAACCCGGAGGGATCCCAGGAGACCGAAGGGGCAGACGAGAGCCATGGCCAAACAGAACGTCGCGGAACAGTTCGTCGACATCCTGACCCGCGCCGGGGTCAAACATCTCTACGGAGTCGTCGGCGACAGCCTCAACCCGGTCGTCGACGCCGTCCGCCGCAACTCCGCCATCGACTGGATCCACGTCCGGCACGAGGAGACCGCCGCCTTCGCCGCCAGTGCCGAGGCGCAGATCACCGGCCGGCTCGCGGCCTGCGCCGGCTCCTGCGGCCCCGGCAACCTCCACCTCATCAACGGCCTCTACGACGCCCACCGCTCCATGGCCCCGGTCCTCGCCCTCGCCTCGCACATCCCGTCCAGCGAGATCGGCCTCGGCTACTTCCAGGAGACCCACCCCGACCGGCTGTTCAGCGAGTGCAGCCACTACAGCGAGATGATCTCCAGCCCGGAGCAGATGCCGCGGCTGCTGCAGACCGCCATCCAGAACGCCGTCGGACGCAGCGGCGTCAGCGTCGTCACCCTGCCCGGCGACATCGCCGACCGGCCCGCCCCGGAGAAGGCCGCCGAGTCCGCCCTCGTCACCTCCCGCCCGACGGTCCGCCCGGGCGACGCCGAGATCGACCGGCTCGTCGAGATGATCGACGGCGCGGGCAAGGTCACCCTCTTCTGCGGCAGCGGCACGGCCGGCGCGCACGCCGAGGTCATGGAATTCGCCGGGAAGATCAAGTCCCCGGTCGGGCACGCCCTGCGCGGCAAGGAATGGATCCAGTACGACAACCCCTTCGACGTCGGCATGAGCGGGCTGCTCGGCTACGGCGCCGCCTACGAGGCCACCCACGAGTGCGACCTGTTGATCCTGCTCGGCACCGACTTCCCCTACAACGCGTTCCTCCCCGACGACGTGCAGATCGCCCAGGTCGACGTCCGGCCCGAGAACCTCGGCCGCCGCTCCAAGCTGGATCTCGCGGTGTGGGGCGACGTACGGGAGACGCTGCGCTGTCTGATCCCGCGCGTGAAGGAGAAGAAGAACCGCCGCTTCCTCGACCGGATGCTGAAGAAGCACGCCGACGCGCTGGAAGGCGTGGTGAAGGCGTACACCCGCAAGGTCGAGAAGCACGTGCCGATCCACCCCGAGTACGTGGCGTCCGTGCTCGACGAAGTGGCCTCCGACGACGCCGTGTTCACCGTCGACACCGGCATGTGCAACGTCTGGGCCGCCCGCTACATCTCACCCAACGGCCGCCGCCGGGTCATCGGCTCCTTCTCCCACGGGTCGATGGCGAACGCGCTGCCCATGGCGATCGGCGCCCAGTTCACCGACCGCAAACGGCAGGTCGTGTCGATGTCCGGCGACGGCGGATTCTCCATGCTGATGGGCGACTTCCTGACGCTGGTGCAGTACGACCTGCCCGTGAAGGTCGTGCTGTTCAACAACTCCTCCCTCAGCATGGTCGAGTTGGAGATGCTGGTCGCCGGCCTCCCCTCGTACGGCACCGCGAACAAGAACCCCGACTTCGCCGCCGTCGCCAGCGCCTGCGGTGCGTACGGGGTGCGCGTCGAGAAGCCCAAGGACCTCCCCGGCGCCCTGAAAGACGCCTTCAAGCACAAGGGGCCGGCCCTCGTCGACGTCGTCACCGATCCCAACGCCCTGTCCATCCCGCCGAAGATCAAGGCCGAGATGGTGACCGGCTTCGCCCTGTCCGCCTCGAAGATGGTGCTGGACGGCGGGGTCGGCCGGATGCTGCAGATGGCCCGCTCCAACCTGCGCAACGTGCCCCGCTTCTAGCTGTAGGGCCCATGTTCTAGCTGTAGGGCACCCACGCGCGTGCGGAGGTTTCGTACACGTAGCGGGGCAGCCCCTTGATGCCGCTGGTGCGGAACGGGCGGCCGGCGTCGTCGATCCGGACCGTGCCCGTGCGGCCCTGCGAGGACCAGTCCAGCTCCAGGTACCAGCGGCAGTCGCACCCTTGGGTCCTGGCGTTGACCAGCAGCACCTCGGGATCCCGCGCCGAGACGCGGTACGGCATGCGCACCGCCGGGACCGGCGTACCCGCGTCGCTCCCGGCGACCGCGCGGGCGATGGGGCGGTCCTTGTCCAGGTTCACCTCGAAGGAGCGCGGCGTGATGGAACCGCCGCAGCCCCGGTCCATGGCGTAGGCGTTGCCCTGCGCCGGGGCCGTCCGCCCCACCACGCGTACGCGCAGCGCCTCCAGCACGACGGCCGTGTCGGTCCGCCCCTGCACGGTCAGCTCCACGAGGGTCTCGCCGCCGTGCACCGCGTTCTGCGACGCGGCCCAGACGCCCGCGTCCTGCGGGACGGGCGGCGGCGCCACCTGCCCGGGCGGCCTGGCGATGACGTAGTCGTGAGCGCAGCCGAGCTCCCAGGCCTGGGAGTTGGCCGACCAGGTGAGGGGCGGGGTGGGCGCGGAGCCGCCGGTGGGCGGGGTGGTGCGCGGGGTGGTGCGCGGGGTGGTGCGCGGGGAGGGCTTCAGCTGCTTCGGGGCGGCGGAGGGAGAGGACCGCCGGGGAGCCGGGGAGCCGCCGCTCGGAGTGGGCGAGGCGCCGCGCCGGTCCGGTGCCCTGGTCTCCGTCATGGCGGAGGGGGCCGGACCGGCCGAGCCGGCCCGGTCGCCGGCCGGCGTACGCCGCCCGTCCGGCAGTGCGGCGAGGCTCCCGAGCGCCGCGAGCACCACGCAGACGGCGGCCAGTCCGACCGCGACGCGTCTGCGGCGGTACCAGGGCCGGCGGGGGAGCGGGGGGTCTCCCGCAGGGGCGTGCCCCGGGCCGTCCGCCGCGTCGGTAACCGAGCTGTCCATCCCGTCGTCCGCCGCGTCGGATACCGGGCTGTCCACCGGGTCGGGTACCTGGCCGTCCGTCAATCCGTTGACGACGTCCGGTGCGTGCTCCGGTTCGTCCGCCCCGGCGGCGACCTCGCTCTCCTGCGCAGTACCGGCCGCAGCCGCCGTCCGGGGCCGTTGCCGCGCGGCCACCGCCAGGAGCCAGCGGCGGTGCAGTTCCAGACGTTCCTCCGGGGACGCCCCGCACAGGGCGGCGAAGCGCTCCACCGGCGCGAAGTCGAGCGGGACCGCGTCGCCCGCGCAGTAGCGGTGCAGGGTCGAGGTGTTCATGGCCAGACGCCGGGCCAGCGAACCGTAGCTGCGGTCCGTGCGCTCCTTCAGCGCCCTCAGCAGCGCCGCGAACTCCCCGACGTCGTCGACGTCGCTCTGTGCCGACACCGTTCCCCCGTCCTCGTAGGTCCGACCCGGCCCGGAACGGCATCCCAGGCACTCCATGTACCTGCACGTCAGACGGGCTGGGATGGTTCCACCGTGCCCGATCGAACGCCGGCTGTTGCGCCCGCCCGGTGTGACCGCTGATGCTTTTGGTGTCGCACCGAGCAGGCCCGGGCCGACCAGCCGGCCTCGCGGCGGCATCCGGCATCCACGCCGTCTGCATTCGTCCACGCCTCGTCCACGCACTCATCCACGGGGGAACACCCATGCCCAAGCACCTCCGAGCCAGCGCGCTCACCGCACTCACCGTCGCCGCCCTCGCGGCGGGCACGGTCCTCACGGCACCGGCTGCCGGCGCCGCGCCGAAGGCCGCCGCCCCCACGTTCCTGTCGGCGTCCCAGCTGCCGCCGCACCCGACCTCGGCCTGGACGGCCGGCCCGGTCACCGAAGGGTTCCCGGAGGAACTCGGCTTCTGCGTGAGCACGGAGGGCGTGCCCTCCTACGACTACCGGCACCGGCAGTTCCGGACCGACCTGGACACCGGCGCCGTGCAGCTGACCGTCGTGGCGGACACGGCCGCCCTGGCCAAGGCCCTGGCGAAGCACTACGACGATTTGATCCGCACCTGCGCCGACCGCATCGAGCAGAACGACCCCGACGTCGAGGCCGAGGGCCGGGACTACGGCACCCTGCCGGTCGAGGAGGGCGCCCACGTCCGCGGCCTGCACACCGAGACGTCCTGGGGTGCCACGGACATCTCGCTGCTGTCCGTCGGGCGGGACGGCAGGACCGTCACGGTCGTGCAGTGGGGCCAGATGGGCGACTTCGACGACGCCCCCGTGGCCGCCTTCAAGAAGACCACGACCACCGCCGTCAACAAGCTGTACTGACCGCTCGCGCCGGAAGGCCGGGGCCGTCCTCCCGCCACGGGGGTGGGGAGGACGGCCCCGTACCGGTCCCGGCGGATGTCAAGACGTCGTACTTCGGCCAATTTCGCCGGAGCGCCGTGCGTGGAGGCCCGTCGCCCCAGCCCTTCACCCTGTACGCAGGGATCGGCAGCCGGCCATCGGCCCATCGTCCGATCTCCGGCGGTCAGGATCCACCCGCGGACCCTGACCGGCTACCCTCTTGTCCCCCTCACCCGCAGCGTCGTACCGCTCGGCGCCCCGCCCCCGGGCCGCCCGTCCCGTTCCGGTGGCCGAACACCCGGTCGTTGACAATTCGACATGACTGCCGCGTTCCCGTTGGGGCATGGATCCCCGTGAACATGTTCGAGCAGGAGGGGAACCGACATCGGCGCGCGGGCGGGGGTCATGGAGAGGCAGGCACGACGAGGCGGTCCCATAGCGATCGGGAGCTACTCGACCAAGACAGTGGAGGACGGGGCCGACGACATCACGGAGCGGGATCCGGCACCGCAGTTGAGGCGCAGACTCGGGCGGGCGGACCTGCGGGCCGTCCCGGAAGCCCGAAGGGCCCTGCGGGAACTGCTCGGGCAGTGGGGGAAGCACGGGCAGTCGGATGTGGCGGAGCTGCTGACCAGCGAGCTCGTCACCAACGCGATCGTCCACACCGACCACGACGCGGTCCTGACGGCCACGGTCGGGCCCCACGGACTGCGGGTGGAGGTGCGGGACTTCGTGGCCCGCAGGCCCCGGCTGCGTGTACCGGTCGCCGACGACGGTACGAACGGCAGGGGCCTGTTGCTGGTGCAGTCCCTCGCGGACGCCTGGGGGGTCCGGCCGCACGGCGTGGGCAAGGCCGTCTGGTTCGAGCTGGAGGCGGAGGCGGCGTGAACGCCGAGGGGGCGCGGCCCGCAGGCCACGCCCCCTCGGCGCTTCGCTCCGGCTCGGCTAACCGAACTGCTGCTCAAGGTCCTTGAGCTTGCGCTCCAGGGAGTCCAGCCGCGGCAGCGCCATGGTGTCGTCCTCCGCGGTGAGGTCGACCGTCACGGGGTCAGCTCCTTTGCGCACCGGCTGAAGGGAGGGACGCGAGCGCACGGGCAGGGGCTCCGGCGCCGATATGGCAGGCTCCGCGGTGACCTGCGAGGAGCCGCGCTCCACCTGCACCTCCAGCTGGCGTCCGGCACCCCGGCCGAAGTGGCCGCGGTGGCCGCGGCTGATCGCCTTCAGCTGGGCCCGCTCCACGCGCTGCTGGTCACGCCGCCGCTGCCGCGCCTCTTCCTTCTTGCGCCGGTCGTCGCGCACCTCGTCGACGGCCTCGTCCAGGCTGCGCACACCCTCGAGGAGCATCAGCGACCAGGCGCGGTAGGTCTCCCTGGGGGCCCGCAGCCAGCGCACCATACGGATCTGCGGCAGCGGGCGCGGCACCAGGCCCTGCTCCCGCAGGGCGGCCCGGCGGGTCTGCTTCAGCGCGCGGTCGAAGAGGACCGCCGCCGACAGGGACATGCCCGCGAAGAAGTGGGGGGCACCCGCGTGACCGATGCCCCGGGGCGCGTGCACCCAGTTGAACCAGGCCGCGGCGAAGGCGAACGTCCAGACCAGTATCCGGGAGCCGAGCGCCGCGTCACCGTGGCTGGCCTCGCGCACCGCGAGGACGGAGCAGAACATCGCCGCGCCGTCCAGGCCGAACGGGACGAGGTACTGCCAGCCGCCGGAGAGCCCGAGGTTCTGCTCGCCGAAGCCGACCAGGCCGTGGAAGGACAGCAGGGCGGCGACGGCCGCACAGCAGAAGAGGAGGAGGTAAGAGAGGGTGCCGTAGACGGCTTCCTTGCGTCTGCGGCGTTCCTCGCTGCGCTCCCAGGAGTCGTCCGCGCTCGTGTCCTTGACCGAGGAGCGCTTGCCGCGCGCGAGCACCGCCACCGCCGCCAGCATGCCCAGGAAAAGCACGGCGCCCGGAAGCAGCCAGTTCAGCGATATGTCGGTCAGTCTCATCTGGGTGGTCCCTTGCATTGGGATAGGGCGTAACGCCCGCCATAGTGGCCCAATCCCGTCGGCCCTCAGGGGGTTTCGGGGCAAGAGGCCGCCAAGGAGGTGCAAGGGAATGCCCAGGGCGGCGTTCTGCTCGAACTGCCGCTTGAGGGGGGGGAGTTGAGTTCGAACAAGACTACCCGTACGAGTGGTTCCCCGGAAAGTTCCCGTGACACGTGAGGATGATGTGAACCGCCTGTGGGCGTACGGGTGTCCGGTTCCGTGATGATCTTACGGGACGGCGGGGGCGGATCCGGCCCCGCGGAAGCTCAACTCGCCGTTGCCAGAAGCTTGGTGACGCGGTCCGAGTCGCAGGTGCGCGGGCAGGTGGCGCAGGTGTCCTCGGGGCGGAGTGTGTAGAACATGCAGCAGCTCGCGCGGTCCCGGGTGAGCAGCGGCTGGCCGCCCGGGCCGGCCAGCTCCCGGAACGCCGCCGTGCCGACGTACGGCTTGGTCGCGCCCGGCAGGAGCAGCTCCAGCTCGCGCATCGCGCGCCGCTCCTCGATCTCGCCGAGCAGCTGGGCGATGTACCAGACCCCTTCGACGATCTCGTCGGTCGCCATGCCCCACAGGGCGCGTCCGCGGCGCCGCATCCGGGGGCCGAAGCCGGTCAGGACCGGCTCCAGGTGCTCGGCGACCGCCGACCGTACCTCCGCCCGCAGCGCCTCCTCGTCCGGGACGACCCGGGCGCCGGGCAGGGCGGCCGCCTCGTCGCCGGGCAGGCAGGCGAAGCCGGCGGGGCGGACGGCCATGCGTCCGAGGGCGTGGCCCGGGGCGGTGCGGTCGTACGAGACGTGGGTCACGGGGTAGCGGGGGACGCGGCGGTGCAGGAACCACGGCACGGTGATCAGGAGGCAGGCGGGCCAGGCGTAGCGGTGCAGGCCGAAGGTGGCGACGACGTCGGGGCGGGCCTGGCGGCCGTAGTCCCGTTCGATCTGGGCCACGTCCCATGCGAGGAAGCGGTCGAGGGCGGGGCCCGCGGCCGCGAGGTCGGCGGCCGTGGTCCAGCCGCCGCCGTGCGGGGTCTCGGCGTCGGCGTCCAGTTCGGTGACCGCCAGGCCCGGGAGGACCTCGGCCAGGCGGGTGTAGGCGCCGGAGACGGCCGAAACGGGCGCAGGCATGTGATCACCGATCCGTCGGGGGAAACGGGGCTCTTAAAGGTAAGCCTAACCTTACTCAAGATCTCCGGAAATTGAACGGGGATGTGAACTGGGGGCCGGGGCGCTTATGGTGCTTGACGGACGAGTAACAACCCGCCGTAATGACCCCAAGTACCGATACGTCCGGAGGAGGACCTGTGAGGCAGGGAGCGCAGGGCTCCGCGGAGACGGGGGTTCCGTGGGTGGGGGTGGGTCGGGGACGGTCGGCTGCCGGTGCCGGTGCCGGTGCCGGTGCCGCTGCCGGTGCCCGTGCCGCTTCGGCTGCCGCTGCTCAGGTGCGGGTGCCGCGGCAGGGCGGCGAGGCGGTGGTGCGGGGGGAGCATACGCACAGTGAGCCGCCCGCGCCGCCCGCGCCGGTCGTGCCTGTCGTTCCGCGGGTTCGGCCGGTGGTGCAGCGGGCCTCCGTGCGGGGGCAGATTCTGGACGCGCTGCGGGCCGCGCTGGTGGCGGGGGATCTACGGCCCGGGGAGGTGTACTCGGCGCCGGTGCTGGGTGAGCAGTTCGGGGTCTCGGCGACGCCGGTCCGGGAGGCCATGCAGCAACTGGCCCTCGAGGGGGCCGTCGAGGTCGTGCCGAACCGTGGGTTCCGGGTGGTCGAGCGGGGCGTGCGGGAACTGGCGGAGCTGGCCGAGGTCCGGGCGCTGATCGAGGTTCCGGTGATGCTGCGGCTGGCCCGTACCGTGCCCGCCGAGCGCTGGGCCGAACTGCGGCCTCTCGCGGAGGCGACGGTCCGCGCGGCGTCCTCCGGCTGTCGCGCGACCTACGCGGAGGCCGACCGGGGGTTCCACCGGGCCGTGCTGTCCCTCTCGGGCAACGAGCAACTGGTTCAGATCGCGGAGGACCTGCACCGCAGGGCGCAGTGGCCGCTGGTCGGGGGTGGGCCGGGGGTGCGGGGGCGGGCCGACCTGGTGGCGGACGCGCACGAGCACACGGCGTTGCTGGACGCGCTGGTGGCGCGTGACCTGGATGTGGTGCGGGCGCTGGTGGGGGAGCACTTCGGGGGTGCGGCGGGGGCGGCTGCCGCGGGCTGAGCGTGCGCCTTCGCGTAGGGGGTGGGTCGGGGTCGCGCCGGGGGGTGTCCGTCCTCGGAACGGCGCGATGGACCTTCATACCGACTGACTGTCCGTTGACGCGCCAACCGCTGCGGGCGGACACCCCCCGACACGGCCCCTTGCGTACGACGGCGGGTGCGGGCGCGCCTAGCTGCGGGCATGCGTGCCGCTAAGGGCGGCACGGGTGGGCGCAGCGGCACCCCGTACCGCCGGGCTGCTGACCCACCCGGCCTCAGCACCGACGCCGAGTACCCCGCACCCCCGTCAAGCCGTCGCAGCCGGCGGAACCGGCGGAGCCAACTGGCGGGACAGCCACGTCGGTACGCCCCCGAGGAGGCGGAACAGGCGGCGGGCCTCCTCCCGCAACCGGGACGCCTCCGGCTCCGTCTCGGTGTCGGCCAGGGACACCAACGCCGGGGCGGTGCCGACGAGATAGCCCAGCTCCTCCCGGATCCGCAGCGACTCCGCGAAACCGTGCCGCGCCTCCGCCAACTCCCCTTCCCGCAGGGCGAGTCCCGCGAGGTGTCGCCACGTGAAGGACAGCAGCAGCGGGTCGGAGTGCGCCGTCGCGCCCGCGTGGGCCCGGCGGTAAGCGGCCCGGGCGGCCTGGGGCGCGCTCGTGAGGTTCTCCGCCAGCAGGCCGCGACGGAAGTCCAGCAGAGCCCGCGCGGGAGCCCCGGGAGGGAGCAGTGCCGCCGCCCGGCCGAGCGCTGCCCGTGCCTCGTCGGCCCGGTCCCGTACCGCGAGCAGCGTCGCCGCGTAGGCCAAGTACCCGCGTTCACAAGCGGCCGCGCCGCGTTCGTCGTCGCTGTGGGCCATCGCCTCGGCCGTGCGCAGCGCGTCCTCGGCCTCCTCCCAGCCCTGCTCGGTGTACAGACACCGTTCCACCAGCAGCGACGCGCGTTGCAGCGCCGCCGCCGGTGTGGCCGGCAGCAGCAGGGCCGCCGCGTCGGCCCAGCACCCGCGGGAGCGCAGCCGCCATACCGCGGTCTGGAGGGGATCGTCACCGGCGGTCGTTCCGTTACCAGACATGGCGGTATGCGCCACGTTGCCCTCCCCGAGCACGCCATCGAGCTGTTGAGTGGTGGCGGCATCTCAGCACGAATCGGCGGGCCGGGCCAAGGGGGTGGGTGAAGGATTTCACAAAGTCGTGGGACTCGGGGGTGCCCGGGGTTTGCCGCCGGGGCACCTCGCGTATCAGCTCATGCGCAGTGCCAGGAAGAAATCCAGCTTGTCCTCGAGCCGCGACAGATCACGACTCGTCAACTGCTCGATCCGGCCGACCCGGTAGCGCAGCGTGTTGACGTGCAGGTGCAGACGGGTGGCGCAGCGGGTCCAGGAGCCGTCGCAGTCGAGGAAGGCCTCCAGGGTGGGGATCAGCTCGGCACGGTGGCGGCGGTCGTAGTCGCGCAGGGGGTCCAGGAGCCGGGCCGTGAAGGCCCGGCGGACGTCGTCCGGGACGAAGGGCAGCAGCAGGACGTGGGAGGCCAGTTCCTGGTGGCCGGCCGCGCAGACCCGGCCGGGGCGGGCCGCGGCGACGCGCCGGGCGTGGCGGGCCTCCTCCAGCGCGCCCCGCAGGCCCTCCGCCGAGTGGACGGCCGCGCTGACGCCGAGGGTGAGGCGGCCGTCGTCGTTCAGGCCGGCCGTGAGGGGCTCCCGTACCGATGCCAGGAGCACGTCCGCGAGGACGCCCGTCTCCGAGCCGTCGTGCTCGGCGGAGACGGCCGGGAGGGGGACCAGGGCGATGGCCTCACCGCCGGTGTGGGCCACGGCGATGCGGTCGGAGTGCTCCGGCCCGGCGACCGCGGGGTCGACGAGGACCTCCTCCAGCAGCGCCTGCGCCACCGGGCCGCCCTCGATCTCCTCGCCGTCCCAGTCGACGCGGGCCACCACGACCTGCCAGTGCGGCGCGGCGCCCAGGCCGGGCAGCAGCACCGGCGCGGCCACGCGCAGCCGGGCGGCGATCTCGGCGGGTGCCGCGCCCGTCTGGACCAGTTCCAGGACCTCCTGGGCCAGGCGGCGGCGGACCGTGCGGGCCGCGTCGCGGCGGTCCCGCTCGACCGCGATCAGCTGGGTGACGCCATAGAGCAGGTCCAGGCGCTCTTCGGGCCAGTCCCCGGCGTCGGCCTCCACGGCCAGCAGCCAGTCCGACAGGACGGTCTCGCGGACGTCCCGGGCCGGCTGCGGGGAGCGGCCGGTGGAGCGGACCGGGAACAGGGAGTACGTCGTGGCGCCCAGGGTGACGCGGTGGGGGCCGCGGCGGCCGGTGCGGGTGGCGGCCAGGTGCTCCCCGGCGAGCCGGGCGCACGCCTCGGGCGGCAGGGCGGGCCCCGCCGCCTTCGACCCGGCGATCGGGCGGCCGGTGGGGGAGAGGACCCAGGCCCGCAGGTCCAGGTCCGTGCCCAGCAGGTCCAGGACCACGTCGGGGCCGCCGCCCGCGGGCCCCGAGGTCATCATGCGGCGGTGGCGGTCGACGACCGCCGCGAGATCGCCGGCGCGCTCGCCGGACACCTGCCGTACGACGTGCTCGGTGATGGTCGCGAACGCCACCGACTCGTGCACCGCGAACAGGGGCAGGCGGTGCCGGGCGCAGGCCACGACCAGGTCCTCGGGGACGTCCCCGAGCTCGGCCTCGCCCGCCGCGAGGGCCGTCACGCCCGCCTGCACCAGGATCCGGACGAACGGCTCCGAGTCGTCGGCGTCCCGGCGCCAGGCCAGGCCCGTGAGCACCAGTTCGCCGCCCGCGAGGTAGCGGCTGGGGTCGCGGAGGTCGGTGGTCATCACGCCCCGCACGGTGCGGTCCAGCTCGTCCTCGCCGCCGAGCAGCTTGAGGCCCAGCGCGTCGGTGTCCAGCAGTGCGCGCAGCCGCATTCTCGTCGCCGCCGTTCTTTGTCTCGAAATCAAACCCTGCCCGGGCTGTGTCCCAGGTCACGCGGCCGTGTCGCGTGTTTCCACAGGAGAACGAGGAGGTTTCTGAGGACCTCCGTTCATACGAATCTACAAGATGCCTGTCCTGGCCAGCCAACTCCTTCATGGTTTCCGTGACTGACTCGCTTGGCGCAGCGCGCTGTGTACTGAGGCCACTACGCGTTAACAGCACATGAACGAGCCGGGACCGCCGCACACGGATTGGCTCAATCTGAACGCCCCACGAGAAGACGAAGAAGAGAGCCGGTCATGGACTTCCTTCGCCCCGCCAGCTGGGAGGAGGCGCTCGCCGCGAAAGCCGAGCACCCCACAGCTGTGCCGATTGCGGGTGGCACCGACGTGATGGTCGAGATCAACTTCGACCACCGCCGGCCCGAGTACCTCTTGGACCTGAACCGCATCGGCGACCTCTCCGAGTGGGAGGTCGGCGAGGACAGCGTGCGGCTCGGTGCCTCCGTGCCGTACACGAAGATCATGGAGAACCTGCGCGCCGAACTGCCGGGTCTCGCCCTCGCCTCGCACACGGTCGCCTCGCCGCAGATCCGCAACCGCGGCGGCGTCGGCGGCAACCTCGGCACCGCCTCCCCGGCCGGTGACGCCCACCCCGCCCTGCTCGCCGCGGGCGCCGAGGTGGAGGTCGAGTCGGTGCGCGGGAGCCGTCTCATTCCGATCGACGCGTTCTACACGGGCGTGAAGCGCAACGCGCTCGCGGCCGACGAGCTGATCCGCGCCGTGCACGTGAAGAAGGCCGATGGGCCGCAGCAGTTCTCCAAGGTGGGCACCAGGAACGCGATGGTCATCGCCGTGTGCGCCTTCGGGCTCGCGCTGCACCCCGGGACGCGGACCGTGCGGACCGGGATCGGCTCGGCCGCCCCGACACCCGTCCGGGCCAAGGCCGCCGAGGAGTTCCTGAACGCCGCGCTGGAGGAGGGCGGCTTCTGGGACAACGGGCAGATCATCACCCCGTCGGTCGCCAAGCAGTTCGCGGACCTGTGCTCCGCCGCCTGCAACCCGATCGACGACGTCCGGGGTACCGCGAGCTACCGCCGCCACGCGGTCGGCGTCATGGCCCGCCGCACGCTGACCTGGACCTGGGAGTCCTACCGCGGCACCCGCCGCCTCACCGAGGGAGCTGCGTGATGCGTGTCAACTTCACGGTCAACGGCCGTCAGCAGGAAGCCGACGACGTGTGGGAGGGCGAGTCCCTGCTGTACGTGCTGAGGGAGCGGCTCGGCCTGCCGGGTTCCAAGAACGCCTGTGAGCAGGGCGAGTGCGGCTCATGCACGGTCCGCCTGGACGGTGTGCCGGTGTGCTCGTGCCTGGTCGCCGCCGGGCAGGTGGAGGGCCGCGAGGTCGTCACCGTCGAGGGGCTCGCCGACTTCGCCAAGCAGCGTGCCGAGGGCGGCTGCGCCTCCGGAGCCTGCGGTACGTCGCTCCAGGACTCACAGCTGGGGGTCCCCCCGGGCGAAGCCTGGGGGAGGGAAGGTAAGGGCACCGACTCGCAGACCGGCGAGGGCACCGAGCTGTCCGCCATCCAGCAGGCGTTCATCGACGCCGGCGCCGTCCAGTGCGGCTTCTGCACCCCCGGCCTGCTGGTCGCGGCCGACGAGATGCTGGAGCGCAACCCGACGCCGAGCGACGCGGACATCCGCGAGGCGCTGTCGGGCAACCTGTGCCGCTGCACCGGCTACGAGAAGATCATGGACGCGGTCCGCCTCGCGGCCGCCCGGCAGTCGGAGGCGGTCTGATCATGGCGTCCCCCAGCGGAACCCCCACGAAGATCACCCAGGGCTCCCAGACCAAGGGCGGCATCGGCGAGTCCACGCTCCGCCCCGACGGCACCCTCAAGGTCACCGGCGAGTTCGCGTACTCGTCCGACATGTGGCACGAGGACATGCTGTGGGGGCAGATCCTGCGCTCGACCGTCGCGCACGCCGAAATCCTGTCCATCGACACGGGCGAGGCCCTGGCCATGCCGGGCGTCTACGCCGTACTGACGTACGACGACCTGCCCACCGATGTGAAGAACTACGGGCTGGAGATCCAGGACACCCCGGTCCTCGCCCACGGCAAGGTCCGCCACCACGGCGAGCCGGTCGCCCTGGTCGCCGCCGACCACCCGGAGACCGCGCGCCGGGCCGCCGCGAAGATCAGGGTGGACTACCGCGAGCTGCCCGTCATCACCGACGAGGCCTCCGCGACCGCCCCGGACGCGCTGCTGGTCCACGAGAACCGCGACGACCACCACGCCGGTCACGTCCCGCACCCCAACATCGTCCACCGCCAGCCGATCGTCCGCGGTGACGTCACGGCCGCCCGGGAGCGGGCCGACGTCATCGTCGAGGGCGAGTACATCTTCGGCATGCAGGACCAGGCCTTCCTCGGCCCCGAGTCCGGCCTCGCCGTGCCGGAGGAGGACGGCGGAGTCCACCTCTACATCGCCACCCAGTGGCTGCACAGCGACCTGCGCCAGATCGCGCCCGTGCTCGGCCTGCCCGAGGACAAGGTGCGGATGACGCTCTCCGGCGTCGGCGGCGCGTTCGGCGGCCGCGAGGACCTGTCGATGCAGATCCACGCCTGCCTGCTGGCCCTGCGCACCGGCAAGCCCGTCAAGATCGTCTACAACCGCTTCGAGTCGTTCTTCGGGCACGTCCACCGCCACCCCGCCAAGCTGTACTACGAGCACGGCGCCACGCGCGAGGGCAAGCTCACCCACATGAAGTGCCGGATCGTCCTGGACGGCGGCGCCTATGCCTCCGCCTCCCCGGCGGTCGTCGGCAACGCCTCCTCCCTGTCCGTCGGCCCGTACGTGGTCGAGGACGTGGACATCGAGGCCATCGCCCTCTACACCAACAACCCGCCCTGCGGGGCGATGCGCGGCTTCGGCGCGGTACAGGCGTGCTTCGCCTACGAGGCGCAGATGGACAAGCTCGCCGCGAAGCTCGGCATGGACCCGGTGGAGTTCCGCCGGCTCAACGCCATGGAGCAGGGCACGCTCCTGCCGACGGGGCAGCCCGTCGACTCCCCGGCCCCGGTCGCCGAACTGCTGCGCCGCGTCAAGGCGATGCCGATGCCGCCGGAGCGCCAGTGGGAGTCCAGCGAGGGCGCCGACGTACGGCAGCTGCCGGGCGGCCTGTCCAACACCACGCACGGCGAGGGCGTCGTACGCGGCGTCGGCTACGCGGTCGGCATCAAGAACGTCGGCTTCTCCGAGGGGTTCGACGACTACTCCACCGCCAAGGTCCGCATGGAGGTCGTCGCCGGTGAGCCCGTCGCCACCGTGCACACCGCCATGGCGGAGGTCGGCCAGGGCGGCGTCACCGTCCACGCGCAGATCGCCCGCACCGAGCTGGGCGTCACGCAGGTGACCATCCACCCGGCCGACACCCAGGTGGGCAGCGCCGGTTCGACCTCTGCCTCCCGGCAGACGTACGTCACCGGCGGCGCCGTGAAGAACTCCTGCGAGCTGGTCCGCGAGAAGGTCCTGGAGATCGGGCGCCGCAAGTTCGGCTCCTACCACCCGGCCTGGGCGACGGCCGAGCTGCTCCTGGAGGGCGGCAAGGTCGTCACCGACGGCGGCGAGGTCCTCTCCGACCTGGCCGACGTGCTGGAAGGTGAGACCGTGGAGGTCGAGGCGGAGTGGCGGCACCGGCCGACCGAGCCCTTCGACCTGCGCACCGGGCAGGGCAACGGGCACGTGCAGTACTCCTTCGCCGCGCACCGGGCCGTCGTCGAGGTCGACACCGAGCTCGGCCTGGTCAAGGTCATCGAGCTGGCCTGCGCCCAGGACGTCGGCAAGGCGCTCAACCCGCTGTCGGTGCTCGGCCAGATCCAGGGCGGCACCACGCAGGGCCTGGGCGTGGCGGTCATGGAGGAGATCGTCGTCGACCCGAAGACGGCGAAGGTCAAGAACCCCTCCTTCACCGACTACCTGATCCCGACCATCCTCGACACGCCGACCATCCCGGTCGACGTCCTCGAACTCGCCGACGAGCACGCCCCGTACGGGCTGCGCGGCATCGGTGAGGCACCGACCCTGTCGTCCACCCCGGCCGTCCTCGCGGCGATCCGGAACGCGACCGGGCTCGAGCTGAACCGGACTCCGGTGAGGCCCGAGCACCTGAC
The DNA here is from genome assembly GCF_014701095.1 of Streptomyces tuirus. Classification (NCBI taxonomy): domain Bacteria; kingdom Bacillati; phylum Actinomycetota; class Actinomycetes; order Kitasatosporales; family Streptomycetaceae; genus Streptomyces; species Streptomyces tuirus. The sequence goes on from NZ_AP023439.1 coordinate 6,143,535, forward strand.
GGGCACACAGCTCTCCGAGGGCTGAGCAGTCACGTCCCCCTGGGGGGCTTCGTCCCCCAGGGCCCCTTGTTCGTCTCGGGCCGTCCCCCGGGTCGTGAACATCCCAACCCCCTTTGAAACTTGGGAGACGGCACCCATGACCCAGCAATCACTGGAGCCGAGGGCCACAGCCGAAGACGCGGGTGAAGGCACCCGCGTCCCGGCCGGACGGTCCTGGCTCGACCGGTACTTCCACATATCCCGCAGAGGGTCCACGGTCGCCCGTGAAGTGCGCGGCGGCATCACGACCTTCATGGCGATGGCGTACATCCTCCTGCTCAACCCCCTGATCCTGTCCGGCAAGGACGCGGCCGGGGCCACGCTCGCCCAGCCGGCCCTGATCACCGCGACCGCGTTCGCGGCGGCCTTCACCACCCTGCTGATGGGCTTCGTCGGCAAGGTGCCCCTGGCCCTCGCCGCCGGCCTCTCGGTCTCCGGAGTCCTCGCCTCCCAGGTCGCGCCCGAGATGACCTGGCCGCAGGCGATGGGCATGTGCGTGATGTACGGCGTGATCATCATGCTGCTGGTCGTCACCGGCCTGCGCGAGATGATCATGAACGCGATCCCGCTCGCGCTCAAGCACGGCATCACCATGGGCATCGGTCTGTTCATCGCCCTCATCGGCTTCTACAAGTCGGGGTTCGTGCACCAGGGCAAGGCCACGCCCCTCGCGCTCGGCCCGGCGGGCGAACTGGCCGGCTGGCCCGTGCTGCTGTTCGCCGGGACCCTGCTGCTGATCTTCATGCTGCAGGCCAGGAACATCCCGGGCGCCATCCTCATCGGCATCGTCAGCGGCACGGTCGTCGCGGCGATCCTGAACGCGGCCGGTGTCATCGACCCCCGGCAGTGGGCGGGCGGCGCACCCGAACTGCACGGCAGCGCGGTGTCCATGCCCGACTTCTCCCTCTTCGGGGAGGTGCGGTTCGGCGGCTGGGGCGAGGTCGGCGCGATGACGGTCGGGATGATCGTCTTCACGCTGGTGCTCGCCGGGTTCTTCGACGCGATGGCCACCATCATCGGCGTCGGCACCGAGGCCAAGCTCGCCGACGACAAGGGCCGCATGCCGGGCCTGTCCAAGGCGCTGTTCATCGACGGGGCCGGCGGCGCGATCGGAGGCGTGTCCGGCGGCTCGGGCCAGACGGTGTTCATCGAGTCGGCGACCGGTGTCGGCGAGGGTGCCCGTACCGGCCTGGCGTCCGTGGTGACGGGCCTGTTCTTCGCGGCCTGCCTGTTCTTCACGCCGCTCACGGCGATCGTGCCGCAGGAGGTCGCGTCCGCCGCCCTCGTCGTCATCGGCGCCATGATGCTGATGAACGCCCGGCACGTGGACTGGGCCGACCGGGCCACCGCCATCCCGGTGTTTCTCACGGTCGTGCTGATGCCGTTCACGTACACCATCACCACCGGCGTCGCCGCCGGCGTCATCTCCTACGTCGCCATCAAGTCCGCCCAGGGCAAGTGGCGCGAGATCGGCGCCTTCATGTGGATCCTCACGGCGGTGTTCGTCGTCTACTTCGCCCTCAACCCGATCGAGAGCTGGCTGGGCGTCCACTGACGCCCCGCCCGCCGCAACCCCGAGGAGACCGAGACAGATGCTGGACATCGCCGAGGAGCTGAACCGGTGGGTCGAGCAGGGCCGTGACTTCGCCGTGGCCACCGTGGTGGCCGTCGGCGGCAGCGCGCCCCGCCGGCCCGGCGCCGCGCTCGCGGTGGACGCCGAGGGCACGGCGATCGGCTCGGTCTCCGGAGGCTGCGTCGAGGGCGCGGTCTACGAACTGTGCGAACAGGCGCTGCGGGACGGCGAAACCGTCCTGGAGCGCTTCGGCTACAGCGACGACGATGCCTTCGCCGTGGGACTGACGTGCGGCGGCGTCATCGACATCCTGGTCACCCCGGTGCGGGCCGCCGATCCGGTCCGCCCGGTGGTCGCGTCCGCGCTCCGCGCCGCCGCCGAAGGGGAGGCGGCGGCGGTGGCGCGGATCGTGAAGGGCCCGCGCGAACTCACGGGCCGGGCCCTCCTTGTCCGCCCCGACGGCTCCCGCGAGGGCGGCTTCGGCGCCCACCCGGAACTGGACCGCACGGTCGCCGCCGAAGCCGGCGCCCTCCTGGACGCCGGCCGCACCGGAACCCTGGAGATCGGCGAGCAGGGCTCTCGCTGCGGGGCGCCCCTCACGGTCCTGGTCGAGTCCTCGGTCCCGGCCCCCCGCATGATCGTCTTCGGGGCGATCGACTTCGCCTCCGCCCTGGTCCGCATGGGCAAGTTCCTCGGCTACCACGTCACTGTGTGCGACGCCCGCCCCGTCTTCGCGACCCGGACGCGCTTCCCGGACGCCGACGAGATCGTCGTCGAGTGGCCCCACCGCTACCTGGAGCGCACGGACGTCGACGCCCGTACGGTGCTGTGCGTCCTCACCCACGACGCCAAGTTCGACGTGCCCCTGCTGAAGCTGGCGCTGCGCCTGCCGGTGGCGTACGTCGGTGCCATGGGCTCCCGGCGCACGCATCTGGACCGCAACGCCCGCCTGCGTGAAGTGGGCGTCACCGAGCTGGAGTTGAGCCGGCTGCACTCGCCGATCGGCCTGGACCTCGGGGCCCGTACGCCCGAGGAGACGGCCCTGTCGATCGCGTCGGAGATCGTCGCCGGGAAGCGGGGCGGCAGCGGGGTCTCACTGACCGGCGCCCGCACCCCGATCCACCACGAGCCCGAGTCGGAGGCGGTCGGACGGATCGGGTCGGTCGCCTGACGCCCCGTCCCCAATCGTCCCGCCGACGGCTCGTCAGGGCTGTCTGAGCAGGCGGTTCAGAGCCCGCCCGAACACATGCCGCGACGAACGCCGCACCACGCCGTCGAAGAGCGACGGCAGGAACCGGATCCGGATCTCCTCCCGCCAGATCACCCGCGTACGGCCCCCCGGTCCCGGCCGCACCTCCAGTTCGGCCCACCCGAGCACCACACGGCCCCGCTTCTCCAGCCGGCACACCCCCGCGGTCCCGTCCTTGGGCGGCTGCCACACGGTGATCTCCATCGGGTCGTCGAAGGCCAGCGGCCCGGCGCCCGAGCGGGCCACGACGAGCGACCCCGCACGCGTCGGGCCGGGCGGCTCCACCCTGACCACCGTCAACGGGACCGCCTCACCGTGCCGCGGCCACCGTGTGATCCGCCGCCACGCCTCGTCGAGGGGGAGCGGGACGGTGCGTTCGAGCAGGAAGTTCGCCACCCCCCGATCGTAGGGAACCGGCGGGGAGTCACCGGTACACCTCCCCCGGCTCCGCCTTCCGGAGAAGGCACGCCGGGACTATGCATTGCGTGTATACGCTCAGTGCATAGTGTTTTCGGCTCGTCAGCGGGTTACTCGCCCCGGGACACAGGGGCCCCGAGTGGGAGGAGAGTCCCGTGAGCGGACACATCTGGAGCCGGGCTCTGATCACCGGCGGTGCCGGGTTCGTCGGGTCCCATCTGTGCGCACGGCTGCTGGACGCCGGCACGGATGTGGTGTGCCTGGACAACCTCGCCACCGGCTCCCGCGCCAACGTGGCCGATCTGGAGCCGCGGCCCGGCTTCCGCTTCGTGCGAGGTGACGCCACCGACCCGGAGGTCCTCGCCGGGCTGCCCGGCCGGTTCGACCTCGTCCTGCACTTCGCGTGCCCGGCCTCGCCCGTGGACTACCTGCGGCTGCCGCTGGAGACCCTCGACGTCGGCAGCACCGGCACCCGCCTCGCCCTGGAGCGCGCCCGCGCCGACGATGCCCGGTTCGTCCTCGCCTCCACCTCCGAGGTCTACGGCGACCCGCTGGAGCACCCGCAGCGCGAGGACTACTGGGGCAACGTCAACCCGGTCGGCCCGCGCAGCGTCTACGACGAGTCCAAGCGCTTCGCGGAGGCCCTGGTCACCGCCCACCGCGGCGCGCACGGCACCGACGCCGCCATCGTCCGCATCTTCAACACCTACGGCCCGCGCATGCGCACCGGCGACGGCCGCGCCGTCCCCACCTTCGTCACGCAGGCCCTGGACGGCATGCCCCTGACGGTCGCCGGTGACGGCGGCCAGACCCGCTCGCTGTGCTACGTCGACGACACCGTGGACGGCGTGCTGGCCCTGGCCGCCTCCGCCGAGACCGGGCCCGTGAACATCGGCGGCGACGACGAGATCACCATGCTGGAGCTGGCCCGCAGGATCATCGCGCTCACCGGCTCCGCCTCCCGCGTCCGCCACGTGGGCCGCCCCGTGGACGACCCCGCCCGGCGCCGCCCCGACACCCGGCTGGCCCGGGAGCGGCTCGGCTGGACGCCACAGATCGGCTGGGCCGACGGGCTGGAGCGGACCGTTGGCTGGTTCTCGCGGTCCGCTGCCGCCTGAGCCGGTCACCCTGTGCGCTGTAGCGCGCGACAAAAAGTGATATTTCGGTCTATGTCGTAGAAGTTGGCTCCAATTGTTTGAGACAGCCGCACCGCGGCACTCGGCTGCCTCGAAGCCCCACCCGCCTCCGGGACGGAGCACCTCTTCATGCGCATTCTCGGAATCAACGCCCTCTTCCACGACCCCGCCGCCGCCCTCGTGGTCGACGGCAGGACGGTGGCGGCCGCCGAGGAAGAGCGCTTCAGCCGCCGCAAGCACGGCAAGCGCCCGCTGCCGTTCTCCGCGTGGGAGCTGCCCGAGCTGTCCGCCCGCTGGTGCCTGGAACAGGCCGGGACACGACCGGACGAGCTGGACGCCGTCACCTACTCCTTCGACCCGAAGCTCGCCCGGCCCGCGCGTGACATGGGCCTGGACGACCCCTGGGACCCGCTCCGCCTGGAGTACGCGCGCCGCGCCCCGGAGTTCCTCGCCGAGGCCCTGCCCGGGCTCGACCCCGACCGGGTCGTCTTCGTCCCCCACCACGTCGCCCACGCCGCCTCCGCGGGGCCCGCCTCCCCGCACCCCGACAGCGCCGTCCTCGTCCTCGACGGCCGCGGCGAGGCCACCTCCCATCTGGCCGGCCGCTACCGGGAAGGCAAGCTCGACACCCTCGCCACCCAGGCGCTGCCCGACTCGCTCGGCCTGGTCTACGAGGAGCTCACCGAACACCTGGGGTTCCTGCGCAGCAGCGACGAATACAAGGTGATGGCCCTCGCCTCCTACGGCACCCCGCGCTTCCTCCCGCGACTGCGGCAGTACGTCCACCCCACCGGCCACGGCGGCTTCCGCGCCCACGGCGTCGACTGGGCCCTGTTCACCCCGCCCCGCGCGAAGGGCGAACCGTGGAACCAGGACCACGCCGACCTCAGCGCGAGCACCCAGGCCGTCCTCGAAGAAGTCCTGCTGGAGCTCGTCGACTGGCTGCACCGCGAGGCCGGCGGCGAGGCACTCGCGATGGCCGGCGGCGTCGCCCTCAACTGCGTCGCCAACTCGAAGATCGCCGCGAAGGGCCCCTACCGGGACGTGTGGGTGCAGCCCGCCGCCGGCGACGCCGGCACCGCCCTCGGCGGGGCGCTGCACCTCGCCGAACAGCCCGAGCCCCTGTCCGGCGCCGACCTCGGACGCGGCTGGAGCGACGACGAACTGCGTGCCCTGCTGGACACGGCCGCGATCCCGTACGAGAAGCCGGACGACATCGCCGAGACCGTCGCCGAGGTCCTCGCGCAGGACGGAGTCGTCGCCTGGTTCCAGGGCCGCAGCGAATACGGACCGCGCGCCCTCGGGCACCGCTCCCTGCTCGCCCACCCCGGCCGCGCCGAGAACCTCGAACGCCTCAACCACGTCAAGGGCCGCGAGGAGTTCCGGCCCGTGGCCCCCATGGTGCTCGCCGACCGCGCCGCCGACCTGTTCTCCGGCGGCCCGCTGCCCAGCCCCTACATGCTGTTCGTGCACGACGTCGCCCAGCGGTGGCGGGACCGCATCCCCGCCGTCGTGCACGTCGACGGCACCGCCCGCATCCAGACCGTCGAGGAGCGGCGCGAACCGCTGGTGGCGCGGATGCTGCACGCCTTCGAGCGGCGCACCGGACTGCCCGTGGTCGTCAACACCAGCCTCAACACCGCCGGCCGGCCCATGGTCGACGACCCGCGCGACGCCCTGGAGTGCTTCGGCTCCGCGCCCGTCGACCTGCTGGCCATCGGGCCGTACGCGGTCCGCCGGGGGCGGGCGTTCGCCGAAGGGAGGAGGGCTGGATGACCTCGTACGCCGTCGTGATCCCCACCCTCGTACGGGACACCCTCGCCGACTGTCTCGCCGCGCTGGCCGCGGCGACCGGGCCGCGCCCCGAGCAGATCGTCCTCGTCGACGACCGGCCGGACCCCGAACCGGACAGGCTGGAGCACCCGTTGAGCGTCCTCGGCGATCTGCGGGAGCGCACCACCGTGCTGGACGGCGGTGGTCGTGGGCCGGCCGCCGCCCGCAACACCGGGCTGCGGGCCGTCACCACGCCGTGGACCGTCTTCCTCGACGACGACGTCCAGGTCGGGCCCCACTGGTGCGGGCAACTGGCCGAGGACCTCGCCGAGGCGGCCCCCGACGTCGCCGGCGTCCAGGGCGTCATCGCCGTACCCCTGCCCGGCGGACGCCGTCCCACCGACTGGGAGCGCGGCACCGCCGGACTCGCCCAGTCCCACTGGATCACCGCCGACATGGCCTACCGCACGGAAGCGCTCAAGCACGTCGGAGGCTTCGACGAACGGTTCCGGCGCGCCTTCCGCGAGGACGCCGACCTCGCGCTGCGCGTCCTCGACGCGGGCTGGCGCATCCGGCAGGGCCGCCGCACCACCCGCCACCCCGTGCGCCCCGCCTCCCGCTGGGCGTCCGTGCGCCAGCAGCGCGGCAACGCCGACGACGCCCTCATGGCTCACCTGCACGGACCCGACTGGTGGGACAAGGCGGTCGCCCCACGCGGCCGGATCCGCACCCACGCGGCGATCACCACCGCGGGCGTCGCCGCCTGCGCCCTCGCCGCCACCGGGCACGGCCGGGCCGCCACGGCCTGCGCGCTCGGCTGGGCGGCCGGCACGGCCGAGTTCGCCCGGGCCCGCATCACTCCCGGCCCCCGCACCCGCCACGAGGTGACGACCATGCTGGCCACCAGCGTCCTCATCCCGCCCGCCGCGACCTGGCACCGGCTGACCGGCGCCCTGCGCCACCGTCACGCCGCCGCCTGGCAGGAGGTGGCGCGATGAGCCCGGTCAAGGCCGTGCTGTTCGACCGCGACGGCACGCTCGTCGAGGACGTCCCCTACAACGCCGACCCCGACCGCGTACGGCCCGTCGAAGGCGCCCGGGAGGCGCTCGCCCTGCTGCGCGCCCGCGGCATCCGCACCGGCGTCGTCACCAACCAGTCCGGCGTCGCACGCGGACTGCTCACCGAGGCCGACGTCCGCCGCGTCAACCACCGCGTCGACGAACTCCTCGGCCCCTTCGACGTGTTCGCCGTGTGCCCGCACGGCCCCGACGAGGGCTGCCACTGCCGCAAACCCCAGCCCGGCATGGTGCTGTGGGCGGCCGGGCGGATCTGCGCCGGCCCCGCCGACCTCGTCGTCATCGGCGACATCGGCGCCGACGTGGAGGCCGCCCGCCGGGCCGGCGCCCAGGGCATCCTCGTCCCCACCGCGCAGACCCGCCCCGAGGAGACCGCGCACGCGGACCACGTGGCACCGGACCTGCTGACCGCTGTCCGCGCCGTGCTGAACGGACCGCCGAAAGGGCGCGTCATCGCCGACGAACGCCCCATCCAGGAGGCCTGCACGACCGGCCCGGCCCCGGGGAGAGTCACGTGAAGGCCCTCGTCACCCGGCTCGACAGCTTCGGCGACGTCCTGCTCGCCGGGCCCGCCGTCCGCGCGGTCGCCGCCCGCGCCGACACCGTCACCCTGCTGTGCGGGCCGCGCGGCGCGCCCGCCGCCGGGCTGCTGCCGGGCGTCGACGACGTCCTCGTGTGGGACGCGCCCTGGGTGGGCTTCACCCCCCCGCCCGTCGGCCGCGGCGAGGTCGACCAGCTCATCGACACGATCGACGCCGACACCGCGCTGATCCTCACCTCCTACCACCAGTCGCCGCTGCCCGCCGCCCTGCTGCTGCGCCTGGCCGGCGTCGGCTTCATCGCCGCCGACAGCGAGGACTACCCGGGCTCCCTCCTCGACGTACGCCACCGCCGCGCCCCGCACGCCCACGAGGCCGACGCCGCGCTGGCCCTCGCCGAGGCCGCGGGGTTCCCGCCGGCCGACGACGGCCGGCTGCGGGTGCTCCCGCCGCCCGCCACCACCGGTCTCACCGGCCCGGGCCCCTACATCGTCCTGCACCCCGGCGCCAGCGTCCCCGCCCGCGCCTGGAGCCCCGGGCACTGTGCCGAGGCGGCGCGTGAACTGGCCGCGGCCGGCCACCGCGTGGTGGTCACCGGCGGCGCGGGGGAGAGCGACCTGACCGCGTACGTCGCGGGCTCGCACGCCCTCGACCTCGGCGGCCGCACCGGGGCCGCGGAACTGGGCGGCGTCCTCGCGGGCGCCTCCGTCGTCGTCACCGGCAACACCGGCCCGGCCCATCTCGCCGCCGCCGTCGGCACCCCGGTGGTGTCCCTGTTCGCGCCGGTCGTCCCGGCCGAGCGCTGGCGCCCGTACGGCGTCCCGTACGTGCTGCTGGGCGACCAGGACGCGCCGTGCGCGGACAGCAGGGCCAGGCAGTGCCCCGTGCCCGGCCATCCGTGCCTGGACACCGTCACCGCACAGGACGTGGTGACGGCCGTCGAGAAACTGCTGGGGGAGACATGAGGATCCTCATCTGGCACGTGCACGGATCGTGGACCACCGCCTTCGTCCAGGGTCCGCACACCTACGTCGTCCCCGTCACCCCCGACCGCGGCCCCGACGGACTCGGCCGCGCCCGCACCTGGGACTGGCCCGGCTCGGTCGTCGAGGTACCGCCGGAGCGGCTCCGGGACGAGGAGATCGACGTCGTCGTCCTGCAACGCCCGCACGAACTCGCCCTGGTCGACCGGTGGCTGGGCCGACGGCCGCCCTTGGTGTACCTGGAGCACAACGCCCCGCACGGCGACGTGCCCGACACCCGCCACCCCGCCGCGGACCTCCCCGGCGTCACCCTCGTCCACGTCACCCACTTCAACCGCCTGATGTGGGACGCCGGCCCGGCTCCGAGCACCGTCATCGAACACGGCATCGTCGACCCCGGGTACCTGTGGACCGGGGAGCTGGACCGCGCCGCCGTCGCCGTCAACGAGCCGCTGCGGCGCGGCCGTACCACCGGCACCGACCTGCTGCCCGCGTTCGCCGAGGCGGCCCCGCTGGACGTCTTCGGCATGGGCACCCAGGGGCTCGCCGGACACCTCGGCGTCCCCGCCGACCGCTGCCGCTCCCACGAACTCACCCAGGCCGCACTCCACAAGGCGATGGCGCGGCGACGCGTCTACGTCCACCCCGTCCGCTGGACCTCCCTCGGTCTGTCCCTGCTGGAGGCGATGCACCTGGGCATGCCCATCGTCGCGCTCGCCACCACCGAGGTCACCGAGGCCGTACCGCCCGGCGGCGGAGTGGTCTCCAACCGGATCGAGGAACTGACCGACGCCGTACGGAACTTCGTCGCCGATCCGATGCACGCCCGCATGGTCGGCGAGGGAGCGAGGGCGGCGGCGCTCGCCCGTTACGGACTCACCCGCTTCCTGGACGACTGGGAGCGGCTGCTGAAGGAGGTGGCCCGATGAGGATCGCCATGGTCTCCGAGCACGCGAGCCCGCTCGCCGCGCTCGGCGGTGTCGACGCGGGCGGCCAGAACGTGTACGTGGCCCGCCTGAGCGAGGAACTGGCGCGGCGCGGCCACGACGTCACGGTCTACACCCGCCGCGACGCGGCCGACCTGCCCGACCGCGTCGCGCTGCCCGGCGGCGCCGTCGTCGAGCACGTACCCGCCGGGCCCGCCGCCCCCGTCCCCAAGGACGAACTGTTCCCGCACATGCCCGCCTTCGGCGCCTGGCTGGCCCGCGCCTGGGCCCGGGAACGGCCCGACGTGGTCCACGCGCACTTCTGGATGTCCGGCCTGGCCTCCCGGATCGGCGCCCATCCGCACGGCGTTCCCGTCGTGCAGACCTTCCACGCCCTCGGCACCGTCAAGCGCCGCCACCAGGGCCGGCTCGACACCAGCCCGCCCGAACGCGTCGGCGTCGAGCGGCAGATCGGCCGCGGCTGCGCCCGCGTCCTGGCCACCTGCACCGACGAGGTGCACGAGCTCGCCGACATGGGCGTGCCGCCCGGGCAGGTGTCCGTGGTGCCCTGCGGGGTGGACGCCGGGCACTTCCGGCCCGGGGCGGCGCCCGGCGGCGTCCCGGCGCGCCGCGCGCGCCACCGGCTGCTCGCCTGCGGCCGGCTCGTCCCGCGCAAAGGCTACGACCAGGCCGTCCGGGCCCTCGCCCGGATCCCGGACACCGAACTCCTCATCGCCGGCGGACCCCCCGCGGGCCTGCTCGACGAGGACCCCGAGGCACAGCGGCTGCGGCGGCTCGCGCGGAGCGCCGGCGTGGCCGACCGGGTCCGGATGCTCGGCGCGGTCGACCCGGCCGCCATGCCCGCCCTGATCGGCAGCGCGGACCTCGTGCTGTGCACCCCGGTCTACGAGCCGTTCGGCATCGTGCCGCTGGAGGCGATGGCCTGCGGCGTGCCCGTCGTCGCCACCGACGTCGGCGGCCACCGCGACAGCGTCGCCGACGGCGTCACGGGCCGGCTCGTCGCACCGCAGGACCCCGGGGCGGTCGCCGCCGTCGTACGCGAACTCCTCGGCCACGACGCACTGCGCCGCCGGCAGGGCGCGGCCGGGCGCGAACGCGTCCTCGCCCACTACACCTGGCGGCGCGTCGCCGACGGCGTGCAGCAGGTCCACCACCAGGTCCTCGCCGGACACGCACAGCAGAAGGAGGTGGCGTGATGACCGTGCACCCGCCCGTCACGGGGCATTGCGACGAACTCCAGGACGCCCTGACCGCGTTCCGTGCCTCGGCTCACCTCACGCAGCGGTGGGGCGAGCGCCTGGCGACCGTGCTCACCGGCGGCGGACGGCTGCTGGCCGCGGGCAACGGCGGCAGCGCCGCCCAGGCACAGCACCTGACCGCCGAACTCGTCGGCCGCTACCGCGACGACCGGCCGCCGTTCTCCGCGCTCGCCCTGCACGCCGACACCTCCAGCACCACGGCCATCGCCAACGACTACGGCGTGGACGAGGTGTTCGCCCGCCAGGTCCGCGCCCACGGCCGCCCCGGTGACGTCCTGATGCTGCTGTCCACCAGCGGCGCCAGCGCCAACCTGCTGTCCGCCGCGGACGCCGGCCGGGCGGCCGGGGCAGTCGTGTGGGCCCTCACCGGCTGCGCCCCCAACCCGCTGATGGCGGGCAGCGACGAGTACCTGTGCGTCGAGGCACCGACGGCGGCGACCGTGCAGGAACTGCACCTGGTGGCGGTGCACATGGTGTGTGCCGCGTTCGACGCGGCGGTGGAACGGGGCACCTGGCGCGACGGCGACGGCCGGAGGTGACATGAACGGCAAGACACCCTTGGTCGTGGTCGGGGACGCGCTGCTGGACCGGGATCTGAGCGGCCGGGCGGAGCGGCTCGCGCCGGACGCGCCGGTGCCCGTCGTCGACGACTGCGCGGAACGCACCCGGCCCGGCGGCGCCGCGCTGGCGGCCTACCTCGCGGCCCGCGACGGCAGGGACGTCACGCTCGTCGCCGGGGTGGGCGACGACCCGGCGAGCCGCGCCCTGCGCCGCCTTCTGGAACCCTGGCTCACCCTGGTCCCGCTGCCGCTGACCGGCACCCTGTCCGAGAAGACCCGGATCCTCGCACAGGACCGCCCCGTGGTCCGTCTGGACCGCGGCGCCGGCCGCACGCGCGAGGCCACGGACACCGCCCGCGGGGCCGTCCGCTCCGCGCCCGCCGTCCTGGTCTCCGACTACGGCCGCGGCACGGCCGACGCCCTCCGCGACGTCCTCGCCGCCCGCCCGCCGCTGGTCTGGGACCCGCACCCGCGCGGCGGCACGCCCGTGCCCGGTACCCACCTGGTGACCCCGGCCGAGAAGGAGGCCCACCGCCTCGCCCCGCCGGACGGCACCGCGCGCCGGGACCTGCACGCCGCCGCCCACAGCGCCGCCGCCCTCGTACGGCACTGGCGGTCCGCCGCCGTGGCGGTCACCCTCGGCGCCCGCGGCGCCCTGCTGTCCTACGGCGAGCACCCGCTGCTCGTCCCCGCGCCCGCCGCCCACCACGGCGACAGCTGCGGGGCGGGGGACCGGTTCGCCGCGACGGCGGCCGGGCTCCTCGCCGACGGTGCCCTGGTCGCCGAGGCCGTCGAGGGCGCCGTGGCCACCGCGAGCGCGTTCGTCGCCGCGGGCGGGGCGGCGGCGGTACCGAGCGCGGAGGCCGGACCGGCACGGCAGACCGACGATCACGACCCCTACGCCCTGGCGGCCCGGGTCCGTACCGCGCACGGCACGGTCGTCGCCGCCGGCGGCTGCTTCGACCTGCTGCACGCCGGCCATGTCGGCCTGCTCCAGGCCGCGCGGCGGCTCGGTGACTGCCTGGTCGTCTGCGTCAACTCGGACGCCTCGGTGCGGCGCCGCAAGGGCGGAGCCCGGCCGGTCAACCCGCTCGCCGACCGCGTCCGGGTCCTGACCGCCCTGGCCTGCGTCGACGCCGTCGCCGTCTTCGACGAGGACACCCCCGAACGCCTCCTGGCCGACCTGCGCCCCGATGTCTGGGTCAAGGGCGGCGACTACGCGGCGGCCGACTTGCCGGAAGCCGCCCTCCTCCAGAAGTGGGGCGGCCAGGCGGTCCTCCTGCCCTACCTCGACGGCCGCTCCTCGACGGCCCTGATGGAACGAGCGGCGGAAGGAGCACGGTGACCGTGCCACCCCGCATCCTCGTGCTGCGCGCCCTCGGACTCGGCGACCTCCTCGCCGGCGTCCCCGCCCTGCGCGCCCTGCGGCGGGCCCACCCCGGGCACGAGACCGTCCTGGCCGCGCCCGCCGAGCTCGAACCGGTCGCCGCGGTCACGGGGGCCGTGGACCGGTTGCTGCCCGCCTCCGCGCCGGGGCGGGAGGTGCCGCCGTCGCTCGACTGGAGCGGGCCGCCGCCGGACATCGCCGTCGACCTGCACGGCAACGGAGCGGCGAGCCACCGGCTGCTCATGGGCCTGCGGCCCCGGAAGCTCCTCGCCTTCGCGCACCCGGACCTGCCCGGGATCGACGGCCCGCCCTGGTACGCCGAGGAACACGAACGCGACCGCTGGTGCCGGCTGCTCCAGGCCTACGGCATCGACGCCGACCCCGCCGATGTGCGACTGTCCCGGCCGCGCAACGCCTCCCCGGCGCCCGGCGCGGTCGTGCTGCACCCCGGCGCCGGGTCACCCGCCCGCTGCTGGCCCGTCGAGCGGTACGCGGCCGTCGCCACCGAACTGCGGGCGCGGGGCCTGCGGGTCGTCGTCACCGGCGGCGCGGACGAGGGCGACCTCGTGGCCCGGCTCGCCAAACAGGCCGGCCTGCCCGACACCGACGTGTTCGGCGGCGGCCTGCCCTTCGGCCGGCTCGCCGCCCTCGTCGCCGACGCGCACGTCGTGATCAGCGGCGACACCGGCATCGCCCACCTCGCGGTCGCCCACGCCACCCGCTCCGTCACGCTGTTCGGCCCGGTCCCGCCGAGCCGCTGGGGCCCGCCACCCGGTCCGCGCCACCGCGCGCTGTGGTACGGCCCGGAGGGCGACCCGCACGGCCGCCGACCCGACCCGGCGCTGCTGCGCATCACCCCCGGGGACGTCCTGCGCGCCGCCGGCCGACTGCCCGGCACCCGTCACCCGTGAGGGGCACCCCACCATGACGACCACACCGCACGCGCACCCGAGCCCCGTCGGCGTCGTCATCGCCACCCGCAACCGCTCGGCCACCCTCGCCGCCGCCCTGCGCCGGCTCCTCGCCCTCCCCGAACGGCCCGAGATCCTCGTCGCGGACAACGCCTCCACCGACGACACGCGCGCCCTGCTCGCCCGTGACTTCCCCCGCGTCCGCGTCCTCGCCCTGCCGGTCAACCACGGCGCTCTGGCCCGCAACCACGGTGCCCGCGCCCTGAACACCCCGTATGTGGCGTTCAGCGACGACGACTCCTGGTGGGCGCCCGGCGCGCTCGGCACCGCGGCCCGGCTCTTCGAGGGCCATCCGCGGCTCGGCCTCATCGCCGCCCGCACCCTCGTCGGCCCCACCGCCGACCCCGACCCGCTCAACGACGTGCTCGCGGACTCACCCCTCGGCCGGGTCGCCGACCTCCCCGGCACCCAGGTCCTGGGCTTCCTCGCCTGCGCCTCCGTGGTCCGCCGCCGCGCCTACCTGGACGTGGGCGGCTTCCACCGGCTGCTGTTCTTCGGCGCCGAGGAGACCCTTCTCGCCTACGACCTGGCCGCGTGCGGCTGGGGCGTCAGCCACTGCCCGGACGTCGTCGCCCACCACCATCCGGCGCCCGGGCCGCGCACCGGCCGCCCGGCCGTGCAGCGACGCAACGAACTCCTCACCGCCTGGTTGCGCCGTCCCGTGCCGTACGCGCTCGGACGTACCCGCGCCCTGGCCGCCGAGGCCTGCCACGACGACCACGCCCGGCGCGCCCTGTGCGGGGCGCTGGTCCGGCTGCCCGCCGCCCTGCGGGCGCGCCGGCCCCTGCCGCCGGAGGTGGAGCGGGCCGCGCGCCTGACCGAGGGAGCGGCCGTATGAGCGACAGCCGGACGACCGTCGTCGTCATCACCCACAACCGGCGCCGGGAACTGCTGCACACCCTCGACCGCCTCGCCGAACTGCCGGAGAACCCGCCGGTGATCGTCACCGACAACGCCTCCACGGACGGCACCGCCGAAGCCGTCGCCCACCACCATCCCCGGGTCCGGCTGCTGCGGCCCGGACGCAACCTCGGCGCCGTGGGCCGCAACCTCGCCGTCCGGCAGGTGGGTACGCCCTACATCGCGTTCTGCGACGACGACTCCTGGTGGGCGCCCGGATCGCTGAGGGGCGCCGCCGACCTCCTCGACCGGCATCCGGGACTGGGCTCGGTCACGGCCCGGATCGTCGTCGAACCGCAGGGCACCGACGACCCGATCGTCGAGGAACTCCGCGACTCGCCCGTGCCCGGGCCCGCCTGGCTGCCCGGACCGGCCCTCGGATCGTTCCTGGCGGCCGCGACCGTGCTGCGCGCCGACGCCTTCCGGGCCGCGGGCGGCTTCCATCCGCGGCTGTGGCTGGGCGGCGAGGAGGAACTGCTCGCCGCTGACCTGGCAGCCGACGGGTGGTGGCTGACGTACGCCGATCACCTGGCGGTGCACCACCACCCGTCGCGGGTCCGCGACGCCACCCTGCGCCGCACCCACGGCATCCGCAACACCCTGTGGTTCACCTGGTTGCGCCGCCCGGTGGGCCCCGCCCTGCGCCGGACGGTCGACCTGGCCCGTACGGTCCCGCGGGACGCCGCGTCCCTGCGTGCCTTCGCCGAGGCCGCCGCCGCGCTGCCGTGGGTTTTGCGCGAGCGGCGCGTCCTGCCGCCCGCGGTCGAGTCCCGGCTGCGCCTGCTGGAACCGTCCCAGCGCTCCTCGAAGGCCCGCCGCTACCGGGGCTGACGCCCGGCCGGGGCCCCGGGAGCGCTCAGTCCCCGGTCCTCCGGCGCATCAGCCTGAACCCGGCGAACAGCGTCAGGGGCCACACGGCGGCGAACGCCCAGATCACCGCGGGCCGGGCGGTGATGATGCCGGTGACCAGCAGGGCGACCGACACCGCGAGCAGGATCGCCACGGTCCAGACGCGGGGCCGGTAGGCGGCCAGGCGCGCGACGCCCCGGGCGGGGTCGGGGAGGCGGCTCAGGCGCAGGGTGCGCAGCCGGCGGTCGAGGCGGCGGTTGCGGCGCAGGGCGCGTTCCATCTCGTCGAGGACGCGCTGCTCGTGATCGGGAAGTCGGCCGATGGACACGCGGTTCTCCTTCCGGGCGGCCCGGACCGTCTCTTCTCCCGGGGGACATGCGGCGGGACAGGAAGCGGGGACTGACCGAGCGGGTGCCCCGTGGGGTCCCCGGGCTAACCGGGCACGGCCCGTGCCAGCGCCTCGACGAGCCGGTCCGCGCTGTCCGGCACGGTGCCCTCGCGGAACCCGTCGCGGATCTGCCGGGCGGTCACCCGGCCGCCGGTCAGGCACCAGTCCCACCAGCGGTCCAACTGCCCCACGTCCAGCTGCTCGCCGGGCACCAGCGCGGGCCAGCCACAGGCCCGGGCCTGTGCGGCCACCTTCGCCCCGCCGTCGACCGGGTCGACGGCCAGCACCGGCGTGCCGACCCGCAGGGCGATGACCATCCCGTGCAGCCGGTCGGTCACCACGAGGTCCAGCCGGGCCAGCACGGACTGGAGCTGCGCGGGTGTGGCGCTCAGATGCCAGTCGTGGGTGTCGAGCCGGGTCTCCAGCTCCAGGCGGGCGCAGTCCTTCGCGGCCAGCCAGCGCGTCACCTCCTCGGCGACCTGACCGTGCCGCCGCTGCCGCCCGTACTCGTGCTGCCCGTGCGTGAGGATCACCCCGACGACCGGCCGGGCGGGCACGTCCGGGGCACGGGCCGCCAGGTCCTCCACCGGCTCGCGGTCCGGCGCGTCCCGCGGCAGCACGCGGTGGAAGCCGGTCACGGCCGCGCTGGCGGGGTCGATCACCGAGGTGCCGACGGCGATCCGCGCGCAGTGCGCGAACCGCCGGTGCAGCTCCTCGACCTGCGGCCCGTGCAGCGGGCCGCACACGAACACCAGGTGCGAGTAGTCCTCCGGCCAGAGCCGGTCCAGATGCAGGGCGTCCGGACGGAAACCGGGGCTCCAGGCGACGTCGTAGGGGATGCCCGTGCCGTGCAGTACGTCCTCGACCCGGCGCAGGGCCAGCACATCCCCGGCGGTCGCCTCCCCGTCCCGGAAGCTGAACCACCCCGTCAGTAGAACCCTGCGCGGTCGCATGCCGTTGTGTGGGTGCACATGCCCTGAGTGCCCGCCCCACGGGCAGGGTAATCAGGGCATTACTCGCATATGCCTTGCCGTCACCGGGAGTGGAAGGTCTCCACGCATGTGACGTGGCTGCCGCCGTGGTGCGCGGTCGTAGGCTGGCCCCATGGCTCGTACGGCTGGGGAGTCGCCCGTCGTGCTCACGATGCGGCCGTCGGTGCCCGCGCTCGGGGCGGCGATCGGTGCGATGGGCTGTGTGGAGCTGCGGTTCGCGCACTCCGCCGAGCTGGCCCTGCCGACCGGTGCGGCGCAGTTGCTGGTGAACCTGGACGGGGACGCCCTGTCCTCGTCGCCGTTGCAGGGCGCCCATCGGCGTACCCGCGGCGCCGCCCTGCACGGGCCGTACGCCGAGCCGGCCGTGATCGACCCGGCGCAGCAACGAGCCGTCCTGTGGGTGGCGTTCCGGCCCGCGGGCGTCCACCCCTTCCTCGGCGCCCCCGTCTCGGAGGTCCGCGACCAGCTCGTCGGCCTGGACGACCTGTGGGGCACGGACGGTGCGGTGCTGCGCGAACGGCTGCTGGAGGCCGTGGCAGCCGGTGGGCCCCGGGCCGGACTCCGGGCGCTGGAGACGGCCCTGCTGGACCGGACGGACCGCCCGCCGGAGCCGGACCCGGCGGCATGGCGCGCCGCGGCGCTGCTCGACCGTGGCACCCCCGTGAGTGAGGTCGCCGACCGGCTCGGCTGGACCACGAGACGGCTGGCCCGCACCTGCACCGAGCACCTGGGGTTCCCGCCCAAGCGGTACGCGCGCGTCCGGCGCTTCCAGCGGCTGCTGGGGCACGTGAACGCCGGGCACGGGCCGCCGGACTGGGCGCTCCTCGCGGCGAACTGCGGCTATCACGACCAGGCCCATCTGATCCACGAGTTCCGCGCGTTCGCCGGCCTCACCCCGACCGCGTACGCACCGCGCTCGCCGCACGAACGCAACCACGTTCCGCTCGGCGGCTGACGGACTCCGTCCGGTCGGCGGTTTTCTACAATCCACGCCGCCGTATAACCCGCGATCGTGAAGGCATGACACCTGCGAACACCACCCCCGCCGTCACCCGCCTCTACGCCCGCCTCGTGGTCTCCGACGGGGCCCGGGCGATCGACTTCTACCGGGACACCCTCGGCGCCGAGGAGATCGAGCGGTACACCGGCCCCGACGGCACGATCGTGCACGCCATGCTGCGACTGGGCGGCTCGGCGATCGCGGTCAAGGACGCCGACACCGCCGACCCGGCGCCGACGTCCCTCGGCGGCAGCCCGGTGATCATGGCGCTCGACGTGCCCGACGCCGACGCCGTGGCCGAGGCCATGCTGCGGGGCGGGGCGACGGTGGTGTACCCCGTCGCCGACCAGCACTACGGGCAGCGCGGGGGCCGACTCGCCGACCCGTTCGGCCATCTCTGGATGATCTCCCAGACCATCGAGGACCTGACGCCCGAGCAGATCCAGCAACGCACGACGGACCTGTTCACGTCCTGACGGGCGTCGTCAGCGGGCCCGCGCCGCCGGTTCCTCAACCTTCGCGTTCGCGTCCACCGTGCCGCCCGGGTGCCGCAGGGCGCACAGGAAGGCGATGCCCAGCGCGATGGCCATGCCGTAGAACACCCACTGGTTGGCTTCCGCGAAGTCCATGCGGATCGCCGGCATCGCGTCCCGGGTCGCCTCGGCGGCGGGGCCGGTGCCGGTGGGCGGCCGGGCGTCGCCGCTGCCCGTGATCGTTTCGGTGACGTCGCGTGCCGTGCTCTGCGCCGTCCCGGTGGGCACGCCGCGGGACTCCAGGGTGCCCGTGACGTTGTCGGTCGTGACGTGCGTCAGGATCGTGCCGTAGATCGCCATGCCCACGCTGGCCGCGAAGTTGCGCACGGTCTGGGTGATGCCGGTGACCTCGCCGTAGGAGGTGCCGATGGCCCGGTTCACGGCGTCCGTCGACGCCGGCGCCAGGATGAAACCGATACCGGCTCCGGCGAGCGCCGCGTAGAGCCACTGGTCGTGCATGGTCAGGTCGGTGAGTTCACCCGCCCAGAGCGCGAACCCGACGGCGCCCACCACCCCGCCCATCTTCAGGGCGGGCCTCGCGCCCTTCTTGTCGAGGATCCGGCCGCCCCACTGGGATGCGATCGCGAAGCCCACGAAGATGTACAGCAGGAACAGCGCCGCCTGGTTCGGTGAGGCGCTCAGTGACACCTGGGCGTAGACGGAGGCGAAGAAGAACAGCGGGACGAACGCGAGCATCGCGAAGAACAACACCAGCGCGTCCACGCTGAACGCCTTGTCGCGGAAGACCCGCAGATCGATCAGCGGATGCTCCACCCCGCGCTCGAAGCGGACGAACCCGGCCAGCACCGCCAGGCCGCCCACGATGCACACCCAGGTCGCCCAGCTGCCCCAGCCCCAGGAGAACGCCTGCTGGAAGCCGAGGACGCTCAGGCCCATGCCGATCGCGATCAGGACGGCACCCGGGACGTCCAGCGTGCCGGACCGCCGCCGGTCGGAGATGTGCGCCATCGCCGTGAGGACCAGCGCCACGATCGCCACGGGCACGTTGACCCAGAACACGGCGCGCCAGGTCCAGTTCGTCAGCCAGCCGCCCAGCAGCGGGCCGATGGCGGTCAGCGCGCCGGTGACCCCGAAGAACAGCGCGAGGGCACGCCCGCGCCGCTCGACCGGGAACACCGCCACCACCACGGCCAGGGCCGCCGGGAACAGCAGCGCCGCCCCGAGGCCCTGGGTGGCGCGGAAGATGATCAGCCAGGCCTGCGCGGCGCCGCCCGAGGGGACGCACCCGCACAGCACCGACGACACGACGAACACCACCGTGCCGATGACGACGACCCGCCGCGGCCCGTAGAGGTCCGCGAGACGGCCGCCCAGGGCGAAGAACGCGGCGAGAGCCAGCAGATAGGCGTTGACCACCCACTGCATGCCGGAGGACGACAGACCCAGTTCGCGGACGATGTCCGGAGCCGCGATCGACACGATGGTCTGGTCGATGAAGGTCATGGCGACGGCGAACATCATCGCCGCCAGCGCGACACTCTGGTGCGGTGCGGATCGGGAAGGGGTCGCGGCCTCGCCGCGCCCCGGGCGCGTGCTAGTCACCACATCAGTCTGCGCCCGGCCGTGTCACGTCGCATCACAGGACTCTTTGCGCCCCGCGCGGCACACTGATACCGCGGAACGCGCCGTTCGGCAACCCCTCGGCGGTGTGAGGACGACCTCCTCGTCCATGTGACCGTGGTCCGCCACGGATGCCGCGTCGAACGTGCAGGATGCGGGCACCAAGCGAGGACAGGCAGTCGAACGACGGGAGAGGCAGACGATGGTCCCAGCGGAACCGCAACCCCAGGGGATCGGCATACCGGCCGAATCCACTGCGGGCGAGACCAGGGTGGCGGCGACGCCGGCCACCGTGGGGAGACTCGTCGCGCTCGGGTACGACGTGACGGTCGAACCGGGAGCGGGAGCCTCGTCGCGCTTCTCCGACGCGGCCTACGAGGAGGCGGGAGCCCGGCTCGGCGACCCGTGGCAGGCGGACATCCTGCTGAAGGTCAACGCCCCCTCGAGCGAGGAGATCGGCCGGCTGCGCGAGGGGGCGACGCTGATCGCGCTGATCAGCCCCGCCCTCAACCCCGAACTGGTCGAGGAACTGGCACGCCGTCCGATCACCGTGCTCGCCATGGACGCCGTACCGCGCATCTCGCGCGCCCAGTCCCTGGACGTCCTCAGCTCCATGGCGAACATCGCCGGGTACCGTGCCGTGGTCGAGGCCGCGCACGCCTTCGGGCGCTTCTTCACCGGCCAGGTCACCGCCGCCGGCAAGGTGCCGCCCGCCAAGGTGCTGGTGGCCGGGGCCGGAGTGGCCGGACTCGCCGCGATCGGCGCGGCCCGCAGCCTCGGCGCCGTCGTCCGCGCCACCGACCCGCGCCCCGAGGTGGCCGAGCAGGTGCGGTCCCTGGGCGGGGAGTTCCTGACGGTGACCGCCGAGCAGGAGGTGAGCACCGACGGCTACGCCAAGGCCACCTCGGACGACTACAACCGGCTCGCCGCGCAGCTGTACGCCGAGCAGGCCGCCGACGTCGACATCATCATCACCACCGCGCTCATCCCGGGCCGCCCCGCGCCGAGGCTCATCACCGCCGAGGACGTGGCGCGCATGAAGCCCGGCAGCGTGATCGTCGACATGGCCGCCTCCCAGGGCGGCAACGTCGAGGGCACGGTCGCCGGCAAGGCCGTCGTCACCGACAACGACGTGACGATCATCGGCTACACCGACCTGCCCGGCCGGCTCCCCGCCCAGGCCTCGCAGTTGTACGGCACCAACATCGTCAACCTGCTGAAGCTGCTCACCCCCGGCAAGGACGGCCGGCTCGTCCTCGACTTCGACGACGTGGTGCAGCGCTCCATCACCGTGGTCCGCGAGGGCGAGAAGACCTGGCCGCCGCCCCCGGTCCAGGTGTCCGCCGCACCCGCCCCGAGCGCGGCGAAGGAGCCCGCCCCGGCCCCCGCCGAGACACCGGCGAAGCCCGCCCGCCCGGCCTGGTTCTCCTACGCCCTGGTCGGTCTGGGAGCGCTCGCGCTGTTCCTGGTGACGGCCCTCTCCCCGAGCGAACTCCTCGGCCACTTCACGGTGTTCGTCCTGGCGATCGTGATCGGCTTCTACGTCATCGGCAATGTGCACCACGCGCTGCACACCCCGCTGATGTCGGTCACCAACGCCATCTCCGGCATCGTCGTGGTCGGCGCGCTGCTGCAGATCGGGTACGGGGACACCGCCGTGACCGTGCTGTCGTTCGCCGCGATCCTGCTGGCGAGCATCAACATCTTCGGCGGATTCGCCGTGACCCGCCGCATGCTCGGCATGTTCTCGAAGGGCTGATCAGGGATGACCACAGACACGGCCGCCCAGGCCGCCTACGTCGTCGCGGCGCTGCTGTTCATCCTCAGCCTCGCCGGCCTCTCCCAGCACAAGACGTCCCGGTCGGGCGTCGTCTGGGGCATCGCGGGCATGGTCGTCGCCCTGGCCGCCACGGTCGGGCTCGCCTCCCGCAGCATCACCGCGAGCGGCCTCGTGCTGATCGTCGTCGCCACGGCTCTCGGCGCGGGCATCGGCCTGTGGCGGGCCCGGGTGGTGGAGATGACCGGCATGCCGGAGCTGATCGCCATCATGCACAGCCTGGTGGGCCTCGCCGCCGCCTTCGTCGGCTGGAACGGCTACCTCGACGTCGACGCCGAACTCTCCGGCTCGCTGCTGGGCATCCATCACGCCGAGGTGTTCATCGGCGTGTTCATCGGCGCCGTCACCTTCACGGGCTCGGTCGTCGCCTACCTGAAGCTCTCGGCGCGCATCAACTCCCGTCCGCTCACGCTGCCGGGCAAGCACGTCCTGAACATCGGCGCGCTGGTCGCCTTCGTGGGGCTGACCATCGCGTTCGTGGTTCGCCCGAGCATGGGGCTGCTCATCGCGGTCACCGTGATCGCGCTCGCCCTCGGCGCCCATCTGGTCGCCTCCATCGGCGGCGGTGACATGCCGGTGGTGGTCTCCATGCTCAACAGCTACTCCGGCTGGGCCGCGGCGGCTTCGGGCTTCCTGCTCGCCAACAACCTGCTCATCGTCACCGGCGCGCTGGTCGGCTCCTCCGGTGCCTATCTGTCGTACATCATGTGCAAGGCGATGAACCGCTCCTTCATCTCGGTCATCGCGGGCGGCTTCGGCACCCCGGCGGCGTCCGCCGACGACGACGAGCAGGGCGAGCACCGGGAGATCAACGCCGAGGAGACCGCGGAGCTCCTCGGCAACGCCACCTCGGTGATCATCACGCCCGGCTACGGCATGGCCGTCGCCCAGGCCCAGTACCCGGTCGCCGAGTTGGCGCGCAAGCTGCGCGACCGGGGCGTGGAGGTGCGCTTCGGCATCCACCCCGTCGCGGGCCGGCTGCCCGGGCACATGAACGTGCTGCTCGCCGAGGCCAACGTGCCCTACGACATCGTCCTGGAGATGGACGAGATCAACGACGACTTCGCCGCCACCTCGGTCGTCCTGGTCATCGGCGCCAACGACACGGTCAACCCGGCCGCCACCGACAACCCCTCCAGCCCCATCGCGGGGATGCCGGTGCTGCACGTGTGGGAGGCGGCGAACGTGGTCGTCTTCAAGCGCTCCATGGCCGCCGGCTACGCGGGCGTGCAGAATCCGCTGTTCTTCCGCGAGAACACCCAGATGCTGTTCGGCGACGCCAGGCAGCGCGTGGAGGACATCCTGCGCGGCCTGGACTCCCTCGACGCCCCGGTCCCGGAGATGGCCGGCACGACCCGCTGAGCGCGCGATGCCCCGCCGGCGGACGACCGGCGGGGCATCGCTGTGCGCGCGCCCGCGCAGGTGGTGAGGGTGCGGTCGGCGAGGTATCGGCGTTGACTGGTGGGGGAGGCACCTCGGTGCGCCTGGCACGCCCGGCACGCACAAGACGACGCAGTCATGCTGCGCCCCGGCCATGTTGCGGAGTCGACCATGACCCATCAGCTGCGGCTGCGCGTGTGCGCGGCGCTCACCACCGCGTTGCTGGCCGTTTCCGGCGGCTACGCGTACGGGACCGCCGGCGAGGCGTCCCGTACCCTCCCCACCGCCGGACCGAACGACGAAGTCACCCGGGACATCGAGTCGGCCGTGCAGGGCGTCGACGCGTTCTGGCGCAAGCACTGGTCGGACTACTTCACGGGGGCCTACGTCCCGCCCACCGTCCTGGGACCCTACGACGGCGCTTCGCCGAATGCCCCCACCTGCGGCGGGGAGCCGCTGGTCGACGACAACGCCGTCTACTGCCCGACGAGCGAGGACTATCTCGCCTGGGACATGGACCTCATGCGCAGCGGCTACCGGTTCGGGGACGGGTTCGTGTACCTGGTCGTCGCGCACGAGTGGGGTCACGCGATACAGAACCGTCTGGACGTCCGGCTGCGGACGATCGACAGCGAACTGCAGGCGGACTGCCTGGCCGGGGCGGAACTCGAGGGTGCCGCCCGGGACGGAACGCTCGTCTTCGAGCCCGGGGACGTCGACGAGTTGCGTACGGCCCTCGTCCTCGTCGCCGACGAGACCCCCTGGACGAAGGTCGGAGACCACGGAAGCGCCTCCGAACGAGTTGCCGCCTTCACCCTGGGGCAACAGCAGGGGGTCGAGGGATGTCTGCCGTCTTCGGTCACGGACGGCGCGCAGTCGTGAAAACGCGGGAGGCCGGCCCGACGCGATGTCGGGCCGGCCTCCCGGCGGTTGCGCGGGGTCAGTCCGTGCCGGACTCCATCGCGGCCCGGTCCAGCCAGGCATCCTGCTCGGAGACCTCGCCCCGGGAGGCGATGGCCTCGGCGCCGCCCTGCGGCAGCTCCGGCATGGTGCCGATCAGCCCGGTCGCGGCGGCCTGGGAGGCGCCGATGGTGGGGCTGCCGGTGCCGATCATGCCGATGCCGGCGTACTGCTCCAGCTTCGCGCGGGAGTCGGCGATGTCGAGGTTGCGCATGGTGAGCTGGCCGATCCGGTCCACCGGGCCGAACGCGGAGTCCTCGGTGCGCTCCATGGACAGCTTGTCCGGGTGGTAGCTGAACGCCGGGCCCGTGGTGTCGAGGATCGAGTAGTCCTCACCGCGCCGCAGCCGCAACGTCACCTCGCCGGTCACGGCGGCGCCGACCCAGCGCTGGAGCGACTCGCGGATCATCAGCGCCTGCGGGTCCAGCCAGCGGCCCTCGTACATCAGCCGGCCCAGGCGCCGGCCCTCGGTGTGGTACTGGGCGAGGGTGTCCTCGTTGTGGATCGCGTTGACGAGGCGCTCGTAGGCGGCGTGCAGCAGGGCCATGCCCGGGGCCTCGTAGATGCCGCGGCTCTTGGCCTCGATGATCCGGTTCTCGATCTGGTCCGACATGCCCAGGCCGTGCCGGCCGCCGATGGCGTTGGCCTCCATGACCAGGTCGACGGGGGAGGCGAACTCCTTGCCGTTGACCGACACCGGGCGGCCCTCGGCGAAGCCGATCGTCACGTCCTCGGCGGCGATCTCGACCGACGGGTCCCAGAACCGGACGCCCATGATCGGCTCGACGGTCTCGACGCCGGTGTCCAGGTGCTCCAGGGTCTTGGCCTCGTGCGTGGCGCCCCAGATGTTGGCGTCCGTGGAGTACGCCTTCTCCGTGCTGTCCCGGTAGGGCAGCCCGTGCGCGAGCAGCCACTCGGACATCTCCTTGCGGCCGCCGAGCTCCGCCACGAAGGCCGCGTCCAGCCAGGGCTTGTAGATGCGCAGGTGGGGGTTGGCGAGCAGGCCGTAGCGGTAGAACCGCTCGATGTCGTTGCCCTTGAAGGTCGAGCCGTCGCCCCAGATCTGGACGTCGTCCTCGAGCATCGCCCGGACCAGGAGCGTGCCGGTGACGGCGCGGCCGAGCGGGGTGGTGTTGAAGTAGGCCCGCCCGCCGGAGCGGATGTGGAACGCGCCGCAGGTCAGCGCGGCCAGGCCCTCCTCGACGAGCGCGGCACGGCAGTCGACCAGACGCGCGATCTCGGCCCCGTACGTCTTGGCGCGGCCGGGCACCGAGGCGATGTCGGGCTCGTCGTACTGGCCGATGTCGGCGGTGTAGGTGCACGGGACGGCGCCCTTGTCGCGCATCCACGCGACCGCGACGGAGGTGTCGAGACCGCCCGAGAAGGCGATGCCGACGCGTTCGCCGGCGGGCAGGGAGGTGAGGACCTTGGACATAGAAAGAGTATGTATCACTTTGCATAGTCATGCAAGCGGGGTATGCGGAATCGTCGTCCGGACCGATTCCGCTTCCGTCTCAGGAACCCGCTGTACCGGATCCGTCGAGCGCCCCGAGGATCCGCTCGGCCGCCAGCGTCGGTGTCAACGCGCCTTCCCTGACCCGCTGTTCCAGCTCCGGCGCGAGAGCCCGTACCGCCGGGTCGGCGTGCAGGCGGCCGAGGAGCTCGTCGCGGACCATGTTCCAGGTCCAGTCGACCTGCTGGTCGCGGCGCTTCGCGGAGAGGCGGCCGGTGGAGTCCAGCAGGGTGCGGTGCTGTTCCAGGCGCTCCCACAGCGTGTCCAGGCCGGTCGACTCGCGGGCACTGCAGTGCAGCACCGGCGGGGTCCAGAAGGCGTCCTTGCCGTGCATCAGGCGCAGTGCGCCCGCCAGCTCCCGCGCGGCCGCGCGGGCATCGCGCTCGTGCGGCCCGTCCGCCTTGTTGACGGCGATCACGTCGGCCAGCTCCAGCACGCCCTTCTTGATGCCCTGGAGCTGGTCGCCGGTGCGCGCGAGGGTGAGCAGCAGGAACGAGTCGACCATGTTGGCGACGGCCGTCTCGGACTGGCCGACACCGACCGTCTCCACCAGGACCACGTCGTAGCCGGCCGCCTCCATCACCACGATCGACTCGCGGGTGGCCTTCGCGACCCCGCCCAGCGTGCCCGCCGTGGGGGAGGGGCGCACGAACGCAGCCGGGTCCACCGCCAGGCGCTCCATCCGGGTCTTGTCACCCAGGATGGAACCGCCCGTACGGCTGGAGGACGGGTCGACGGCCAGCACCGCCACCCGGTGCCCGAGCGAGGTGAGCAGCGTGCCGAACGCGTCGATGAACGTCGACTTGCCCACGCCGGGCACTCCGCTGATCCCGATCCGCCGGGCCCGGCCGCTGTGCGGCAGCAGCGCGGTCAGCAGCTCCTGGGCCAGCGCCCGGTGCTGCGGCCGGGTCGACTCGACGAGTGTGATCGCGCGGGCGATGATCGCCCGCTTCCCGTCGAGCACGCCCTTCACATACGCGTCGACATCGATCACAGGGCGTGCCCGAGGCCGTCCGACAGTCGCCGCACCAGGTCGTACGCCGCGTCCGGGATCACCGTCCCGGGCGGGAAGACGGCCGCCGCGCCCATCTCCAGCAGCGTCGGCACGTCCTGCGGCGGGATCACGCCGCCGACCACGATCATGATGTCCTCGCGGCCCTCCTCGGCCAGCGCCTCGCGCAGCGCCGGCACCAGGGTGAGGTGACCGGCCGCCAGCGAGGAGACGCCGACGATGTGCACGTCCGCCTCGACGGCCTGCCGGGCCACCTCGGCGGGCGTCTGGAACAGCGGGCCGACGTCCACGTCGAAACCGAGGTCGGCGAACGCCGTGGCGATCACCTTCTGGCCGCGGTCGTGACCGTCCTGGCCCATCTTCGCGACCAGGATGCGCGGGCGGCGGCCCTCGGCCTCCTCGAAGGCGGACACCAGGGTGCGGGTGCGGTCCACGCTCGGGGACTCTCCGGTTTCGTTGCGGTACACGCCGGAGATCGTACGGATCTGCCCCGCGTGCCGGCCGTACACCTTCTCCAGGGCGTCGGAGATCTCCCCGACGGTGGCCTTCGCGCGGGCCGCGTGCACGGCCAGCTCCAGCAGGTTGCCCTCGCCGCCGGCGGCCCGGGTCAGCGCGTCCAGCGCGTCCTGGCAGGCCCGCTTGTCCCGCTCCGCGCGCAGCCGCCGCAGCTTCTCGATCTGCTGCGCCCGCACCGAGGAGTTGTCGACCTTCAGGACGTCGATCTGCTCGTCGGACTCCACCCGGTACTTGTTGACGCCGATGACCGGCTGACGGCCCGAGTCGATCCGGGCCTGCGTACGGGCCGCGGCCTCCTCGATGCGCAGCTTCGGGATGCCCGCGTCGATGGCCTTGGCCATGCCGCCCGCGGCCTCGACCTCCTCGATGTGCTGCCAGGCCCGCCGGGCCAGGTCGTACGTCAGCTTCTCCACATACGCGCTGCCGCCCCACGGGTCGATCACGCGGGTGGTGCCGGACTCCTGCTGGAGCAGCAGCTGGGTGTTGCGGGCGATGCGCGCCGAGAAGTCGGTCGGCAGCGCGAGCGCCTCGTCGAGGGCGTTGGTGTGCAGCGACTGCGTGTGCCCCTGCGTCGCCGCCATGGCCTCGACGCAGGTGCGCGTCACGTTGTTGAACACGTCCTGCGCGGTCAGCGACCAGCCCGAGGTCTGCGAATGGGTGCGCAGGGACAGCGACTTGGCGTTCTGCGGGTCGAACTGCCTCACCAGCTTCGCCCACAGCAGCCGCGCCGCCCGCAGCTTGGCGACCTCCATGAAGAAGTTCATGCCGATCGCCCAGAAGAACGAAAGACGCGGCGCGAACGCGTCCACGTCCAGGCCCGCTTCACGCCCCGCGCGGATGTACTCCACGCCGTCCGCGAGCGTGTACGCCAGCTCCAGATCGGCCGTCGCACCCGCCTCCTGGATGTGATACCCGGAGATGGAGATGGAGTTGTAGCGGGGCATCCGCTGCGAGGTGAAGGCGAAGATGTCGGAGATGATCCGCATCGACGGCTTCGGCGGATAGATGTAGGTGTTGCGGACCATGAACTCCTTCAGAATGTCGTTCTGAATGGTTCCGGCCAGCTTCTCGGGCGGTACGCCCTGCTCCTCCGCCGCCACGATGTACAGCGCCAGCACCGGCAGCACGGCACCGTTCATCGTCATCGACACGGTCATCTTGTCCAGCGGGATCCCGTCGAACAGCTGCCGCATGTCGTAGATCGAGTCGATGGCCACGCCCGCCATGCCGACGTCGCCGGTCACCCGCGGGTGGTCGCTGTCGTAGCCGCGGTGCGTCGGCAGGTCGAAGGCGACCGACAGGCCCTTCTGGCCGGCCGCGAGGTTGCGCCGGTAGAAGGCGTTGGACTCCTCGGCCGTCGAGAAGCCGGCGTACTGGCGGATCGTCCAGGGCTGGTTGACGTACATCGTCGGGTACGGGCCGCGCAGGAACGGCGCCGCTCCCGGGTAGGTGTCCAGGAAGTCCAGGCCCTCCAGGTCACGCCCGGTGTAGAGCGGCTTGACGGCGATGCCCTCCGGGGTCTCCCAGAGCAGGTCGTCCCCGCCGGACGCGTTCTTCACCGCCGCACGCCATTCGTCGGCGCCGCCGTCGGGGGCCGGGGTGCCCAGCTCGATCCCGGAGAAGTCGGGGATTGCCATCAGGAAACGACTCCCATGCGGTCGAGGGTGGCGGACAGCACGGCGACGGCGTCACAGCCCGCGAACACGTACGCGTCGACACCGGGGTGCTCCCCGGGACGGCCCGCGAGGAACACATGCCGGGCACCGGCGGCCTTCAGGTCCCGGACGGCGGCCTCGGCCTGCTCCGCGTACAGCGCGTCGCTGGAGCACAGCACGGCCTCCGTCGCACCGCTCTCCCCGAAGGTGCCGTCCGTGACCGGCTCGATGCCGCCGGCCTGGAAGAGGTTCGAGGCGAAGGTGAGACGTGCGGTGTGCGCCGCGGCCGGGCCCAGCGCGGCGAGGAAGATCCGCGGGCGGGAGCCGGTCGCCGCGAGGTGGGCGTCGGAGCGGGCGCGCAGCGCCTCGTACGCCTCGTCACGGCGGACGCGCGGCAGGCCGCCGGAGCGCGGCTCGGGAGCGTCCGCGCGGACGACCGGCTTCTCCGCGAGGAACGGGAACTCGCTGACGCCGGTGATGGGTTCGCGCCGCTTGGCCAGCAGGCCCGCGCGGGCCTGCCAGGTCTCGGCGAGATCCCGCTCCAGGTCGCCCGAGCGCAGGACGGCCGGCATGCCGCCCAGGCGCTCGATCCGCTGGAAGAACTCCCATCCCGCGTGGGCGAGTTCGTCGGTGAGCCGCTCCACGTACCAGGAGCCGCCCGCCGGGTCGATCACCCGGGCCAGGTGCGACTCCTCGATGAGGATCGTGGAGGTGTTGCGGGCGATGCGGCGCGCGAACGCGTCCGGCAGGCCGAGGGCGTGGTCGAACGGCAGGACGGTGACCGCGTCGGCCCCGCCCGCCCCCGCGGCCAGCGTGGCGATCGTCGAGCGCAGCATGTTCACCCACGGGTCGCGGCGCGTCATCATCACCGGCGACGTCACGACGTGCTGGAGCTGCGCCCCCGCCCGGGGCGCTCCGCAGACCTCGGCCACGCGGGCCCACAGCCGGCGCGCGGCCCGCAGCTTGGCGATCGTCAGGAACTGGTCGGCGGTCGCCGCGTACCGGAACTCCAGCTGCGCACAGGCCTGTTCGACGCCCAGCCCGGCATCGCCCAGCTCCCGCAGGTACGCCACGCCGGTGGCCAGTGAGCAGCCCAGCTCCTGGGCGGCCGAACCACCGGCCTCGTGGTACGGCAGCGCGTCCACGGTCAGCGCCCGCAGCCCCGGGTGCTCCCCGGCGCACAGCCGCGCGAGCTCCGCCGCCGGAGCGGTGTCGCACCGCTCACCGGTACGGGCCTCGTGCCCGAGCGGATCAGCGCCCAGATTGCCGCGCGCCGCGTCCCGGGCGACACCCCGCTCCTCGTACACCCGCAGCAACTCCCGTGCGGCGGGCTCGGTGTCGCGCCCCGCGTCGAGGACGACGGGCGCGAGGTCCAGGTACACGCCGTCGAGGACCCGGCCGAGGTCGGGCACCGCGATGCCGCCTTCCCCGACCGTCAGCCAGAGGGAGGTGACACCGTTCTCCAGGTCCCCGAGCACCGCGTCACGGTCGGCCACCGTGTGCCGTTGCCGTACGTCCCAGCCGCCCACCGTGTTCCCCTCGGCGCGGCCGCCGCGCACAAAGGGGGCGAACCCGGGCAGGCCCGGCTCGGGCGCGGAGTCGTGGGCGGTGTAGAGGGGGCGGGTGCGCAACCCGTCCTCCAACGCGGTGGACAGGGCG
Source organism: Streptomyces tuirus (assembly GCF_014701095.1). Classification (NCBI taxonomy): domain Bacteria; kingdom Bacillati; phylum Actinomycetota; class Actinomycetes; order Kitasatosporales; family Streptomycetaceae; genus Streptomyces; species Streptomyces tuirus. The sequence goes on from NZ_AP023439.1 coordinate 6,174,219, forward strand.
TGCTCGGCCTCGGCCCCCTCGACGTCCTTGCCCGATTTGCGCAGTACGCCCGCCACAAGGCGCTGCCACTGCTCATGGGGCACGTCAGGGAACTCGCCGGCCAGCTCAAGCCCGTCGTCAGGCAGGACCGTCATGCTCGGATGTTAGGTCACGCCCACGAACGAGAAGCAGAGGGAACGGCTGTGACCTTGCCCTCGCCGTGAATGTGGCCCCGATCTCCCGTGAACGGCTGCCCGGGACCCCGTGACGAAGCATGGAGACCGCCCCGGACACCGAGGCGAGGGCCGCCCCGATGCCCTGACCGAAATGTCTCCTGAGGGCCGTCTTTTGGGTGCGTGACCGCACAGGCCGCGACATTTCACTTGTGCGGCACGAGGTGTAACGCGGCGGCAATCGCAAGGCGCAGTAGGGGGCAGAAAAGGCCGGCCGAAACCGGATCACGCTCCCGATGTCATTCATGGGAGCGACCGGCCGGCGAAGCGATACACCAGATGGGATTTCTCGTGAACGGCACCGACCCGGCTTCTCCCTATCAGCCGTACGACCAGCCACCGCCGCCCGACCGCACTGCCCGCAACCAGGCCACCGCACGGCGGACGGCCCTCACGATCTGCACGGTCGCCGACATCGCGGCCGGCCTGCTGGGCCTGTGGATCGTGCTCTATCTCCTCGACGCCAATCAGGGGAATCCCTTCGTCGAGTTCGTCCACGGAATGGCGGACTGGCTTTCCGGATGGGCCCAGGACATTTTCACGATGGACACAGAAGGGTTGCGCGTCGTCCTCAATTATGGGCTTCCCGCGGTCATCTATTTGCTGATCGGTCACGGAATCGCGGCCCGGATCAACAGAGCCTGAAGAACGCGTCGAACCGGCCCCCGCCGTTCGCCCCCTCGGCCGCGGGCCACGCGGTGCGGAGCACACCACAACGGCGGGCCGTCGGCAGTATGCGCGCTCCACGGCGGGGTAGACGACGTCCGAAAGGCACTGAGCAGCACGAACAACAACGAAAGAGCCCCATATGGTCATCCCGCTTATGAAGCAGGCGGCAGATGAGCCGGGCACGGACGAGCAGGTCCCCCTGCGCTGCGGCGCGGTCTGGGACGACGGCGCAGCGTGCGCCGTCGAGGCGCGCCGGGCGCTGCACGCGTTCCTGGCGTACGTACCGTGTACCGGCCGCCCGCCCGTGCCGGCCCTTCTGGCGATCGACGCCGAACTGGTCGTCAGTGAACTGGTCACCAACGCGATCCGGCACGCACCCGGCCCCTGCGGGATGATTCTGCGGCTCTCCGGTGACGAACTGGCCATCACGGTGTGGGACACCTCCACCGAGCAGCCGGTGCTCAGGGAGCGCGACGGCCGGCGCTTCGGCGGTCATGGCATGCATGTGGTGCACACGGTCAGCAGCAAGGTCGCCGTCACACCCCTCGGCCCGGGCAAGCAGGTCACCGCCTGGTTGCGTCCCGCCCCGGACGGCGGGCCCGACGCCCTGAGCGCGGTCGGCCCGGCCGCCTGACGCCCCGACGAGACCCCCTCCCGGCCCAGGTCACCACCCGGTGAGCAGCAGATGGTTGAGGAGCAGAGCGAGCACCGCCTGGACGGTGAGCCAGGGGCGGGGGCGGGTGAGGAACGCGCAGGCCGGGAGCAGCCACAGGGCGAAGGGAAGCCAGATACGTTCCGTCTCGGCCTTGCTCATGCCGGACAGGTCGGCGATCAGCAGGGCCAGGAGCGCGGCGGACACGAGGAAGGCGAGGCGGACACCCGCCCGGGGAGAGGTGCGGCGCCGGACCAGTACGGCCCCGGCCCGCCGCAGCCCCGCCGCCGTCGCCAGTCCCGTGACGAGCACCGTGCAGGCCAGGTTGGCCCACACCCAGTACCCGTAGGGGCGGATGCCGCCCGCGCCCTGGGCGTAGCGCGTGACCAGCAGCCGGTAGGCCTCCCACCAGTCGAAGCCCGCGAGCGTGAACACCGCGGGGACCACGGCCGCTCCGGCGAGCAGCGACACCAGCAGGGCCGGACGCTCCCGGACCCCGTTCCGGCCGAGCACCAGGGCCGCCGCCGCGATCAGCGCGACGAGGGTCAGGCCGTACGACAGATAGCAGGTCAGGCCGAACAGCAGCCCGGACGCGCCCGCCCACCCCGGGGATCTCCGGGTGACCGCCACAGCGAGCAGGGCCACCGCCCACGCCGCCACCGCCGCGAAGTACGCGTCCGCCGAGGTGCCCATCCACACGGCCGCCGGGGCCAGGACCAGGAAGGGGGCCGCCCGGCGGGCCAGTGCCTCGTCGCAGAGGGCGCGAACCGTGACCAGCACGGCCACACACGCCGTCGCGCCGACGACGACGCACCACACCCCGGCCCAGCCCCCGCCCCGCAGGCCGATCCGGTCGAGCAGCACGAAGGTGAGCGTGGCGGCGGGCGGGTGCCCGGCGATGTGGGCGGGCCAGTTGTCGGGTGAGTCGAGCAGGATGTGCCCGGTGAAGTCCCGCAGCGCCGCCGGGATGTCATGGAAGCGGTCGATGACCTGGAGGTACTCGTAGCGGGTGGTGAGTCTGCGGGCGATGCCGCGGTCCCAGCCGTCGATCAGCGCCAGGGAGAGGATCCAGGCCGTCGAGGCGCCCCAGGCCACCGGCAGCAGGGCCCGCCAGGGGAGACGGGCCGCGAGGACGGGGCCGTACACCACGACGGCGACCGCCACGAGCACGGCCGCGGGGGTGCCGGGGCCCACGTGCGGACCCCAGGAGGCGAGCAGCGGGGGCCAGTCGACGAACAGCGTCCCGCGGGTGTCCTCGATGTGGCGGCCGGCCACCGCGGCCACCGTCACGAGCACCGCGGCGGCCCCGGCGGCGTACAGGTCACGGCGCAGACGGCCGGGAGGCTCGGACTCACGGGTCCGGGCGGGGGAGGGCAGGGTGCGGATCACACCGGCACGCTAGGCCGCGCGACCGCTCACGGACCGCCGACCGGGCCCGATGTCAGCGTTTCGTCATGGGTCGCGCACCCTTTCGCGGGGCTCCGGCGGCCTACCGTCGGTTCATGCGACACGATCCACGCGATCCGCGGCTTCCCACGTCCCCCGGCTTCTGGCGCAGCCCTCTGCGCGGCCCCCGGTTCACCTCGGTGCTGGGCCTCGTCCTCCTGGCGGGCATCACCGTGCTGTTCGTGACGGGACTCCTGTCGTACGCCGCCTACAACCCGGACCTCGCGCCGGTCAACGACAAGACCCCGGACAAGGGGCTCCTCGGCTTCTACCTCTTCGCCTGGCCGACCGACCCGCACTGGCTGTACCGGCTGAACCAGGGCGTCCACGTCACCCTCGGCATCACCCTGATCCCCGTCCTGCTCGCCAAGCTGTGGTCCGTCGTGCCGAGGCTGTTCACCCTGCCGCCGGCCCGCTCGCTCGCACACGCCCTGGAGCGGGTCTCCCTGCTGCTGCTGGTCGGCGGCGCACTGTTCGAGTTCGTCACCGGCGTCCTCAACGTCCAGCTCGACTACGTCTTCCCCGGCTCGTTCTACCCCCTGCACTTCTACGGCGCCTGGGTGTTCTTCGCCGCCTTCGTGGCCCACGCGCTGCTCAAGACGCCCACGGCACTGCGCAATCTGCGGCGGCTGCGGGAGGAGAAGAACGACCTGGTCTCCCCGCGCCCCGCCGAGCCGACCGTCTCCCGGCGGGGCGCCCTGTGGTTCGTCGGGGGCGGCTCGCTGCTGCTCTTCGGCACGACCGTGGGGCAGAACTTCGGCGGCCCGCTGCGGCGCACCGCCCTCCTCGCCCCGCACGGCGGCGCGGAACCCGGCAGCGGCCCGAACGGCTTCCAGATCAACAAGACCGCCGCGTACGCCCGGATCGACCCGGCGGAAACGGCCGAGGACGCCTGGCGGCTCGTCGTGACCGGGCGCACGGGCACGATCCGGCTCAGTCGCGCCCAGCTCGCCGGCCTCCCCCTGCACAGCTCCGCGTTGCCCATCGCCTGTGTGGAGGGCTGGTCCACGCCGGACCAGTGGTGGCGCGGGGTGCGGCTGCGCGACCTCGCGGCCCTCGCCGGGTACGAGGACGACCCGCCGGACGTGTTCGTCGAGTCCCTCCAGCGCCAGGGCGCCTTCCGTAAGGCCGCCCTGCGCGCCAACCAGGTGGCCGACCCGCGTTCCCTGCTCGCCCTGTACGTCAACGGCGAGGAACTGTCCCCCGACCACGGCCACCCGGCCCGGATCATCGTGCCCGCGGCCCCCGGTGTGCTGAACACCAAGTGGGTGGCCCGGATGACGTTCGGAGACCTGTGATGCGAGGCCGCTTCGCCGTCGGCAGCCCCCTGCAACTCCTGCTGCTGGCCTGCTCGTTCGCCCTCGCGGCCTACGCGGGGGTACGCCTGCTCGCCGATGACTGGCTCGGCGTGGCGCTCTGGGTCGTCGGCGCCGCGCTGCTGCACGACCTGGTGCTGCTGCCGCTGTACGCGGCGGCGGACCGGGCGCTGGTCGGAGGGCTCGGCCGGGTCCGCCGCCGGGAGTGGACGATGTACGTGCGGGTGCCGGCGGCCCTCTCCGGGCTGCTGCTCCTGGTGTGGTTCCCGCTGATCAGCGGCATGGTGGAGGAGCGCCGCTACCGGTCCGCGACCGGCCTGCCGCCGGAGGGGTTCCTCACGCGCTGGCTGCTGATCACGGCCGTCCTCTTCGCGGGCTCGGCACTGCTGCTGGCGCTGCGGCTGCGCAGCGCGGCGAAGCGCCGCCCGCCGGCCGTCCACTGACCGTCCCGCTCCCAGCGGCCTCGCGCGTACCGGAGCAGCGCGCGGGTGCCGAGCCGGGCCCAGGGGAACGGGGCGCCCGAGGTGGCGTGGGTGTCGGTGATGTGCACGCGCACCCGTTCGTCGACATCCGCGGGGGCGGTCTCGGCGATCAGCAGACCGCCGGGGCGCAGAAGCCCGCCGACCCGCTCCAGCAGGGCGCTCGGGTCGCCCCCGATGCCGATGTTGCCGTCCATGAGCAGCACGGTGTCCCAGCGGCCCTCGCCGGGCAGTTGCTCGAACACCGACCGCCGCAGCGCCTGGCCCCCGAGCCGGACGGTGTGCTCCACCGCGGCCTCACTGACGTCGATCCCGAGGGCGGCCCGGCCCCGGGCGGCCAGTTCCGCCACGAGCCGCCCGGGCCCGCACCCCACGTCCAGCACGGCCCCCTCGCACCGGTCCAGCACGTCCCGGTCGACCGGGTCGGCCCGGGCGCACCAGCGCTCCACCTCCAGCGGCAGCAGCCAGCCGTCGGTGCGCCGCAGGAACAGGGGGCCGCGCCCCGCGCGCAGGGCGGCGTCGTAGGGGTCGGCGGCCGCCCAGGCCAGGGCGGTGGCGGGCGGGGCGCTCATCGAGGGCCGACCGGAGGCACCGGACGCGGCGCCGGCTCGGCGGCCGTCTCCCGAGCCGGCGAACAGCGGGCCAGCCGGGCCGCGAAGCGCCCTCGCGGGGCGAGCGCGGCGACCGCGCCCGCGTCGGCGGCGGTGTCGACGTCCCGCAGCGTCGGCAGGTCGCGCACGCGCAGCCCCGCGGCGACCAGCCGCTCCCGCTGCACGGCACCCGTCACCGGTGTCGACATGGGCACACCCCGCAGCAGGGCGGGGTCCGGGCAGGCCAGGCCGAGGGCCCAGAAGCCGCCGTCCTGCGCCGGGCCGAACCAGGCGTCGCAGCCGGCGAAGTCGACGGTCAGGAGTTCGGGGGTCACCTGCGGGGTGTCCATGCCGATGAGCAGGGCCGGACCGGCGCACCCCGCGAAGGCGTGCGCCAGCCGCTCGTCCAGACCGCCCGCGCACTGCGCCACGACGTCGAAGCCGGGCGGCAACCAGGGGCCGGGGGCACCGTCGAGCACCAGGACGCGCCGGGCGGCGGGCGTGGCGGCCACGGCGTGCAGCGTGTCCACGAGGGCCGCTTCCGCCAGTTCGGCCGCCTGACGGGGTGTGAAGGGGGGCGTGAGCCGGGTCTTCACCCGGCCCGGCCGCGGCTCTTTGGCGATGACGAGGAGCGTGGTCAACGGACGGTTCCCCCTTCGGACGCGGGCGTTTCGGACAGCACGCGGCTCATGTCCCGAACGGCCTGCCAGGTGCCGCGCCACGTGCCCGTCACCTTCGAGGCCCCGGCGCGCGGCAGATACGGCACGTCGTGCTCGGCGATCCGCCAGCTCGCGTCGGCCGCGCGGACGACCATCTGGAGCGGATAGCCGCTGCGCCGGTCGCTGAGACCGAGGCCGAGCAGCGGCTCGCGGCGGGCGGCGCGCAGGGGACCGAGGTCGTGCAGACGCAGTCCGGTGCGGCGGCGCAGCATCCGCGCGAGCGCGAGATTCCCGGCCCGGGCGTGCGGCGGCCACGCGCCCCGCCCCTGCGGGCGCCGCCGCCCGAGCACCAGGTCGGCCGCGCCCTCGCGCACCTCGCGCACGAAGGGGACCAGGAGCCCAGGGTCGAGGGAGGCGTCGCAGTCGCAGAAGCACACCACCTCGGCGGTGGCCGCGGTCAGCCCGGCGTGGCAGGCCGCGCCGAAGCCCCGCCGCGGCTCGTGCACCACGGTCGCGCCCCGCGCGCGGGCGACCGCGGCCGAGCCGTCAGTGGAACCGTTGTCGACGACGAGTGCGCGCCAGCCCGGCGGAATCCGTTCGAGCACCCAGGGAAGGGCCTCGGCCTCGTTCAGGCAGGGCAGCACCACGTCGACGTCGATGGGTGTCGTCGTCACGGTTTCACCCTACGAACGCGAACCGGGCAAACCGGACCACCGCTCCTTACGAAACGCGGACGTCGGAGGCCGCAGCGGTGCCCGGGCCCCCGCCGGTGGCGGCGTGGTGCCAGGCTGGAGGCATGCACCGAGAGCCGTACGAGCCGCCCGGGACCGCGGACGGATCCCGCAGGATCCTGGTCGTCGACGACGATCCGACCGTCGCCGAGGTCGTCGCCGGATATCTGGACCGCGCCGGTTACGCCGTGGACCGCGCCGACGACGGCCCGACCGCCCTCGCCCGCGCCGCCGCGCACCGGCCGGACCTGGTCGTGCTCGATCTGATGCTGCCCGGTATGGACGGCCTGGAGGTGTGCCGGCGGATCCGCGGCCGCGGCCCCGTGCCCGTCATCATGCTGACCGCCCGAGGCGACGAGGACGACCGCATCCTGGGCCTGGAGGTCGGCGCCGACGACTACGTCACCAAGCCCTTCAGCCCCCGCGAACTCGTCCTGCGCGTCGAGTCGGTGCTGCGCCGCAGCCGCCCCGCCGCCACCGGGAACCGCTTGGGAGCGGCCGGTCTGACGGTGGAACCGGCGGCGCGCAGGGCCACCAAGAACGGCACCGAACTCTCCCTGACCCTCCGGGAGTTCGACCTGCTCTCCTTCTTCCTGCGGCACCCGGGGCGGGCCTTCGGGCGCGAGGACCTGATGCGCGAGGTCTGGGGCTGGGACTTCGGCGACCTGTCGACCGTCACGGTCCACGTCCGCCGCCTGCGCGGCAAGGTCGAGGACGACCCCGCCCGGCCCCGCCTGATCCAGACCGTCTGGGGCGTGGGCTACCGCTTCGAACCCGGTGACCCCAGCGCCCCCGGTGAACCCGGTGAAGGGGACGACTGACCGTGCGCGACACCCTCCTCATCGCCCTGTACGCCTTCGCCGGTGCCGCCGCGACGGGACTGGCCGGAGCGGGTGCGCTGCGCCTGCTCCGCCGCCGCTCGCTGACCGTCTCGCTCGCGGTGGTGGCGGCGGTCGGCGTCGTCGCGATGCTCGCGGGCACGCTCATCGTCGCCTGGGCGATGTTCCTGTCGCCGCACGACCTGACCGTCGTCACGACCGTCGTCGCCATGGCGGCCGTCGTCTCCCTGGCCACCGCGCTGCTGCTGGGCCGGTGGGTTGTGGCCCGCAGCCGTGAACTCGCCGCGGCAGCGCGCTCCTTCGGCGACGGCGGGAACTTCGCCGCGCCCGGGGGTCCCGCCACCGCCGAACTCGCCGCGGTGAGCCGCGAGCTGGCCGCCACCAGCGCCAGGCTCGCCGAGTCCCGGGAGCGGGAACGCGCCCTGGAGACCTCTCGTCGTGAACTCGTCGCCTGGATCTCCCACGACCTGCGGACCCCGCTGGCCGGTCTGCGCGCCATGTCGGAAGCCCTGGAGGACGGCGTCGCCGCCGACCCGGACCGCTATCTCCGGCAGATGCGGACCGAGGTCGAACGCCTCAACGGCATGGTCGGCGACCTCTTCGAGCTCTCCCGCATCCACGCCGGGGCCCTGGCCCTGACGCCCACCCGGATCTCCCTGTACGACCTCGTCGGCGACGCGCTCGCCGGAGTCGACCCGCTCGCCCGCGAGCACGGGGTGCGGCTGGTGGGCGGCCGCATCGAGCCGGTGCCGGTGGAGGTGGACGGCAAGGAGATGAGCCGGGTGCTGGGCAACCTGCTGGTCAACGCGATCCGCCGGACTCCGGCCGACGGCACGGTCGCGATCGCCGCCGAGCGTTCTCCCGAGGGCGTCGTGCTGTCGGTGACGGACGGCTGCGGTGGCATCCCCGAGGAGGACCTGCCCCGCGTCTTCGACACCGGCTGGCGCGGCACCCACGCCCGGACGCCCCCGGCGGGCGCGGGCCTGGGCCTCGCCATCGTCCGCGGCATCGTCGAGGCCCACCAGGGCCGAACCGGCGTACGCAACATCCCCGGCGGCTGCCGCTTCGAGGTCGTACTGCCGGCGGCGGCGTCGGTGAAGCCGAGCTGACCGGCGCCGCGTCCGGACGCCGGCGAGCCCGGCGTTGCGGCATCGCGCGGGAGTGCTGCTCGCGTGCGGGTACCGCGGCTTCGCCACGAAACGTCCGTCGCGTGCCGAGGCCTGGGATCGCTGCTGCTTCGCGGCGGACCCGTTGCCGTGCGCTGACGCCCGCCGGCGCTTCGGCCTCGCGGCGGATCCGTCCGCCGCGTGCCTGCGCCCGGGGCCCTGCCCGCGAGCGCTGCTGCGCGGCGGAAGACGCCGTCCGACCGGCTAAGCGCCCCGCATCCCCGCTCGTGCGAACTCCGTCATGCCCTCCTCGAAGCCGGACTCCGGCTTCCACCCCAGTTCCGCCCGCAGCCGCGCGGAGTCCGCGGTGATGTGCCGTACGTCCCCGAGCCGGTACTCACCTGTGACGACCGGGTCGGGGCCGCCGTACGCGGCGGCCAGTGCCCGGGCCATCTCGCCGACGGTGTGGGGATCGCCGCTGCCGGTGTTGTACGCGGTGAGCGCACCCGGCGCGGCCCGGGCCTCCAGCGCCACGGCGTTCGCCGCCGCCACGTCCCGGACGTGCACGAAGTCCCTGCGCTGCCGCCCGTCCTCGAACACCCGCGGCGCCTCGCCCCGGGCGAGCGCCGAGCGGAAGAAGGAGGCGACACCGGCGTAGGGGGTGTCCCGGGGCATGCCGGGCCCGTACACGTTGTGGTAGCGCAGCGACACCGCCGAGCCGCCGGTGCAGCGGGCCCAGGAGGCGGCCAGATGCTCCTGGGCGAGCTTGGTCGTCGCGTACACGTTCCGCGGATCGGCCGGGGCGTCCTCACGGACCAGCCCGGGGGCGAGGTCCTGTCCGCACACCGGGCACGCGGGCTCGAACCGGCCCGCGTCGAGATCGGCCACCGCCCGCGGCCCGGGCCTCACCACCCCGTGCCGCGCACAGGCGTACCGCCCCTCGCCGTACACGACCATCGACCCGGCGAGCACGAGGGTCCCCACACCCGACTCCGCCATGGCCGCGAGCAGCACGGCGGTCCCGAGGTCGTTGTGCGCGACGTAGTCCGCCGCGTCGGCGACCCCGTCGCCGAGCCCGACCTTCGCGGCCTGGTGGCACACCGCGTCCACACCGGCCAGGGCTTGGCGCACCGCCGCGGCGTCCCGTACGTCGGACGCGGAATCCTCCCGCACGTCGAACACGACCGCCTCGTGCCCCCGCTCCCGCAGGGTGGCGACCACATGGGACCCGATGAACCCGGCACCGCCGGTGACCAGTACGCGCATACGGGCACGCTAGGCGCCCACGACCGCCGTCTCACGGGAACGCGGCCGTACGTCATGACTCCGTAAGGCGGGCGCGGGTGCGCCGAACCACAACAAGCCGGGCCCGCCGCGAGACCCTGCACCCATGACAGCTCCCTCCGCACCCGACGCGGCCCCCCGCTACGACGACCTGAGCGCCCTCTACATCAACTGCACCCTCAAACCGTCCCCGCAGCGCAGCCACACCCAGGGCCTGATCGACAAGAGCCGGTCGATCATGGAGAGCGCCGGGGTGACCACGGACCTGATCCGCGCCGTCGACCACGACATCGCACCCGGCGTCTACCCGGACATGACGGAGCACGGCTTCGCCACGGACGACTGGCCGGCACTGTACGAGAAGGTCATGGCGGCGGACATCCTGGTCCTGGCCGGCCCCATCTGGCTGGGCGACAACAGTTCCGTCACCAAGCGGGTCATCGAGCGCCTCTACGCCTGCTCCTCGCTGCTCAACTCCAAGGGCCAGTACGCCTACTACGGCCGCGTCGGCGGCTGCCTCATCACCGGCAACGAGGACGGCATCAAGCACTGCGCGATGAACATCCTCTACAGCCTCCAGCACCTCGGCTACACGATCCCGCCCCAGGCGGACGCCGGCTGGATCGGCGCGGCCGGCCCCGGGCCGTCGTACCTGGACCCGGACTCCGGCGGCCCGGAGAACGACTTCACCAACCGCAACACCAGCTTCATGACCTGGAACCTCATGCACATCGCGGCCCTGCTGAAGCGCGCCGGAGGGGTCCCCGCCTATGGCAACCAGCGCTCGCAGTGGGACGCCGGCTGCCGCCCCGGTGCGGAGAACCCCGAGCACCGCTGACCGGGGCGGGGCGGGCGCGGTGTGCCAGTTCTTACGCGATGGTGACGCGCGGTCGGAACCAGTGGTCGCCCCTCGTCCCGGCGGCCACGGTGTTCCCACCTGACACAGGAACGGAAGGGTCACCATGCAGCAAGGACACAGGCGCAACCGGAAGCGGCGCAACGCGATCGTCCTGGTCGCCGGGCTGGCCGCGGGCGGGGTCGGACTCGCGCTGGTCACCATGCAGGCCAACGCGACCGACGCCCCCCGTGCCACCACCCGCGCGGCCTCACCCCTTTCCTGCCCCTCGGTGGCGGACCGCCTGCCGGACGTGCCCCGGCAGGCGCGTGCGAAGGTCGACCGCAACCGCGCCTCACCTACAGCGGCCTGGCCGGCAGCACCGCCTTCGCCGTGGACAGCTTCCCCGAGTCGCTGCACAAGCCCGTCACCGACCACGGCGACTTCATCAACGCGATGCCCGACCGGCTGATGAAGCAGGCCGTCACCTGCATCAACTCCGGCCGCCGCTGCGGCTGATCCCGATGCGCCCGCCGTCTCACAGCCGCTTCTCGAACCAGTGGTGGGCGTACGGCTCGTCGTTGAAGGCGGGGACCTCGGTGTACCCGCTGTCGCGGTAGAGGCGCGTGGCCGCCGTCAGTGCCTTGTTGGTGTCGAGCCGCACCCGGTCGCTGCCGTGCCGGGCGGCGCGGCCCTCGAGTTCGGACAGCAGCCGCCGCGCCAGGCCGAGACCCCTGGACTGCGGGGAGACCCACAGCCGCTTGATCTCGGCCGGGGCCCCGGCCGGCAGTTTGAGCCCGGCGCAGCCCACCGGCTCGCCGTGCAGCCGGGCGACGAGGAACAGTCCGCGCGGCGCCCGCAGTTCGCCCGGATCGGGCAGCAGGCTGTTCGCGGGGTCGAAGCCGCCGTCGAAGATCTCGCGCAGTTCGGCGGCGTAGGACCGCAGGCAGTGCGCGGCGTCCGGGTGACCGGGGTCGAGTTCGTCCAGGTGGACCGTCGAGGCGGTCAGCAGTCGTTCGACCTCCGCCATGGCGGAGGTCAGCCGCTCCCGCTGCCGGGCGTCGAGCGGGTCGAGGAGGGAGGCGGCGAGTGCGTCGCTGCGGTCGTCGAGCAGCGCACGCTCCTGCCGCCCGGCCTCGGTCAGCCGCACGGTGCGGACCCGCCGGTCGCCGGGGTGGGGTGCGACGGTGACGAGGCCGTCCCGCTCGAGCGCCCGCAGCAGCCGGCTCACATAGCCCGAGTCGAGCCCGAGCCGCTCCCGTACGCCGCGGACGTCGTGCGTGCCGCCGTCACCGATCTGCCAGAGCAGCCGCGCCTGGCCGTAGGGGCGCGCACCGCCCAGATAGTGGTCGTGCAGCACCCCCACCCGCTCGGCGACCGTCCGGTTGAAGCGCCGTACCTGCTCTACCTGCTCCTTCGCCATTCTCTGACCTTAGTCAGGTAATGGCGCGGGGGCAAAGTCCTGTCTCAGGCCTCGGGTGGCGCGAACTCGGTCTCCTTCGCCGTGACGATCCGGGCGCCCATGTTGCGCTCCATCATCTCCAGGGCCGCGGACGCCAGGTGGGGATGGATGGTGGCGACGGCGTCCCTCGGCACCGTCACCTCCAGGTGGCGGATGTGCGCGTCCAGGGCGGAGTACAGGACGCATTGCTCGGTGACCTGGCCGGTCAGGACCACGTGTCCGACGCCCAGGCTCCACAGCAGGTAGGACAGGGGCGTCTCGAAGAACACCGAGTGGCGGGCCTTCAGGACGAAGAGCGACCGTTCGTCGGGCCGGATCGGCTCGATCAGGTGGGCGTGCCGCTGGGACAGGGCCGCTTCCAGCAGCTCTCCGTGGTGCGAGCGCCACAACCCGAAGTTGTCGTTCACATAGATCACGGGGACGTCCGCCTCCCGGGCCCGGCCCAGCAACTCGGTCAGGACCGGCACGACCTGCTCCACGGACGGCAGGAGGAGCTCGGCGTCCTCGTGCTCGTACGTGTTGATCATGTCGATCACGATGAGAGCCGACCGCCTCGGGTCTGCGCCTCGTTCCATGCCCTCCGCCCTTCCGTCCGGTGCTGTCGTTCAGCGGGTGCGGGGGTGTTCTGGTCGCGGAGGAGGTCGGAGCATCGGTTCTCCCGTGTGGTGCGTGTGGTGCGGGTTCCGGGAACGTACAGCTGAGTACCCGGCGGCGCGGCGGGCCTAACAACCTGCGGGGATGTCGTCAGTCGGTGTGAAGACGACGTACAGACCCAAGGGCCACCCCGCGTCAGCGCCGGAATCCGTCAAGTCGCGGACAGAACCTGTCCGCAAGCGCCGCTACCGTGCCTCGCATGACGAACACCAAACGGAGCGTCACCGGCACGGCACCCCTGCTGGGCACGCGTGCCCTCAACCGCGCGACCCTCGACCGGCAGCTGCTCCTGCGCCCCGCCCGGCTCCCCGTAGCGGCGGCCGTCGAGCACCTGCTCGGGCTCCAGGCGCAGAACGTCAAGCCTCCGTACTACGCGCTCGCCGCCCGGCTCCACGGGTTCACCCCCGAGGCGCTGTCGCAGCCGATGGCGGACCGCGAGGTCGTTCGGATCGTCACGATGCGCTCCACCATCCACACCCACACCGCGGACGACTGCCTCACCCTGCGGCCTCTGGTGCAGCCCGCCCGGGACCGGGAGCTGGTCACCTTCCGCGACGGACTCGCCGGCGTCGACCTGGACCGGCTCGCCGCACTCGCCCGCGACCTCGTCGAGACCGAGCCCCGCACCATGAGGCAACTGCGCGAGGCCCTGCTCCGGGAGTGGCCCGACGCCGATCCGCAGGCCCTGGCCGTCGCGGCCCGCTGCCGTCTGCCGCTCGTGCAGGTGACGCCGCGCGGCCTGTGGGGGCAGAGCGGGCAGGTCAGTCTCACCACCGCCGAGCACTGGCTCGGCCGCCCCGCGCGACCGGCCCCCACCCCCGACGCCGTCGTCCTGCGCTACCTCGCCGCCTTCGGCCCGGCCTCCGTGAAGGACATGCAGGCCTGGGCCGGCCTGACCCGCCTGCGTGACGCCTTCGAGCGCCTCCGGCCGCAGCTCCTGACCTTCCGGGACGAAGCCGGCGTCGAACTCTTCGACCTCCCCGACGCCCCCCGCCCCGACCCGGACACCCCGGTGCCGCCGCGCTTCCTCCCCGAGTTCGACAACCTGCTGCTCTCGCACGCCGACCGCACCCGCGTCGTCCCGCCCGAGCACCGCGGCCGCTCCTGGCAGGGGAACATGGCCTACCGCACGCTCCTCGTGGACGGCTTCCTCGCGGGGCTGTGGCGACTGGAAGAGGACGCGCTCGTGATCGAACCCTTCGACCGTCTCACCCGGAGCCAGCAGGACGACGTCACCGCCGAGGGGGAGCGGATGCTGCGCGTCATGCACCCGGAGTCGTCGTACGACATCCGGTTCGGAGCCGTACGGACCTAGGCCACGGACCCGGCAGTCCGCTCCACGGCATGGAGAGGGGGCGTTGCGGGCCGCTCGTGGAGGCCCGCAACGCCCCCTGGTCTTTCACCTGAGGGTTACTCAGGAGCTAGTGGTAGATCAGGAATTGACCTGCGCCGTGACCAGGCTGGAGAAGGTGGTCAGCCGCGTGTAGACACCCGGGTAGCCGGCCTGGGCGCAGCCTTCGCCCCAGGAGGTGATGCCTGCCAGGACGCCCCCGATGAGCAGGGGGCCGCCGCTGTCGCCCTGGCAGGTGTCCACGCCGCCGGAGGCCTTCCCGGCGCAGACCATGTCGCTCTGCACGAAGTCGGAGCCGTAGGAGCTCGCGCAGCTGGAGTCGGACACGGTCGGTACGGTCGCGGTGCGCAGCTGGTTGGAGCTGCTGCCGCCCGAGGAGGTGGTGCCCCAGCCGAGGATGCGGGCCGTGGTGCCGGCCGCGTACACCGAGGTCTGGGAGGAGGAGACGTACGTCGCCGGGGTGTACGGCATCGACGTCGACAGCGTCAGCACGGCCACGTCGTCGCCGTTGGTGGCGTCGGTGTAGCTCGGGTGGATCCATATCCTGCTGACTCTGGCGACCGTGCCGTTGGTGCCGTTGAGGTAGGTGCGGCCACCGACGACGCGCACGCTGCTGGTGCTCTCGCCGACCATGCAGTGCGCGGCGGTGACGACCTTCGTGGGCGAGACCAGGGTGCCGCCGCAGAACTGGTTCTGCGAGGCGTCCGTGATCTGCATGACGAACGGGTACGCGGACGTCGTGGTCGTGGTGCCGCCGACGATCGGCTGGGGCGCGGCGACGGCCGTGGGGGCGGCGAGCAGCGCGGTGGTGGCGGCAGCGGTGGCCGCGGCGACGGCGGCGGCCTTCTTGGCAATGCTGAGCCCGAACATGGGTCTCCTTGGGGAGTTGCCGGTGGGGGGTCGCGCGGGTGGTGGTGCACGGGGACCCTGACGCCTTCGTTCGGATCTCCGTGTGCCCGGCGAGCGGCACGTCCCAAAGCTAGAGCCCGGCCGAGGGGGCTCCCAATGAGGGAACCCCCTAAGGGAGTTGGGCAGGGATAACCCTCGGTCCGGTCGGACAAACCCAGGTGGGGTCAGGTCGTTCGGCGGCCCGCAGCCAGCCGGACGATGTCCACCCGGGAGCGGATGCCGAGCTTGCGGTAGACCCGGGTGAGGGTCGCCTCGACGGTCTTGACGCTGATGAACAGGCGCGCCGCGATCTCCCGGTTGGTCGCGCCCTCCATCACCAGCGAGGCGACCTGACGCTCCATCGCGGCGAGGCCCTCCAGCGCGTCGAGGGCGACGGCCGGCGCGGCGGCGGCCGGTTCCACCGCCGCCGGACCCGCCGTGGCGGCCGCGTCGACCTGCCGCAGCCAGGGCAGCGCGCGGCAGCGCCGGAACAGCCGGGCGGCCTCGTCGTACGACGCCGGTCCCGGCAGGGGCCTCGCACCGGCCCGCGGGGCGGCGGCGGCCTGGGCGCGCAGCCGGGCCAGCGCGAAGGAGGCCCGGGCCTCCTCCAGGCCGTACCCGAGCCGGCCGAGCCGGTCCTGCACGGACGTCAACCGGACGACCGCGGCCTCGTGTTCGCCGCGTGCCGCCCGCACCAGCGCCTCGGCCCGGTCGAGGACGGCCAGTACGCTCTGCCGGCCCAGCCGCAGCGCGTGCGCCCGGGTGGTGTCGATGACGTCCTGCGCCTCGCCGGGCTCGCCGATGCGGACCAGGGCCTCGGCGAGGTCGCCGTGCCAGCGGCCGCGCCCGGGGTCGTTGATGCCGAGGCCCTGCTCCAGCTCCCGCACCCGGCGCAGCGAACGGACGGTGGCGGCCGGGTCGCCGGCCACCAACTGGGCATAACCGAGCGCCGCGAGGGCCCGGGAGAGGTACATCTGGTCGCCGTCGACCTCGGCGTGGTCGGCCGCCTCCCGGGCCAGGGCCAGGGCCCGGTCCACGTCCCCGGCGGAGGCCTCCGCGAGGGAGGCGAGCATGGCCGAGGCGCCCTCGCCGATCCCGGAGTCCCGGGCCAGCCGCAGGCTCTCGCGGGCCAGGTCCAGGGCCCGGCCGCAGTGCCCGGAGCGCAGCTCCGTGTCGGCGAGGAAGCGCAGGAAGTGCACCTCGCTCTCGACCATGCCGCGCCGGCGCACCTCGCGCAGCAGCGCGGTGATCGTCGCCCGCGCCTCGGGCAGCTGGTCGCTCATGATCAGCCAGCGGAAGCGGGCCGACCCGGCGCCGTTGTGATGGCAGGCCACGTACGGGTCCTGGGGTTCCTTCAGCGCCCGCTTGACGGTCACGGGGGCGTCCGGGTGACCCATCAGGGTCTCGGTGGAGGCCTGGAAGGACAGCGCCATCAGCTCGCTGCGCCGGTCCCCGCCCCGGGCGGCCAGCTCCGCCGCGTGCGCGGCCTCCTGGCGGGCCTCGGCGAAGTCGCCCTCGACGACCAGGCCGCGCCAGGCCAGCTGGTAGTGGACCTGGGCGAGCAGGCGCGGGTCGTCACCCGCGTCGGCCAGGACCTGCGGGAAGACGGCGTCGACATCGCCGAGGGCCTGGCCGGCCGCCTCGATGACCACCATCCAGGCCCGCACCCGCTCGGTGGGCACGGTGGCACGCGTCAGCACGTCACGTGCGATGTCCCGGGCCAGATCGGCCTCGCCGGCGGTGATCGCGTCCTCCGCGGCCTGCAGCCGGCGCTCGTCGGGGCCCGGGGTGCTGTCCGCCGGGGTGTGCCGGGCGGCGAGCAGACCGAGCGAGGCGGCCACGGAGGGTGCCCCGCGGTCCCGGGCCAGCGCACCGGCCTCGGCGAGCCGGGCCGCCACGTCCGGGTCGGTGCCGGTGGTCGCCAGGGCCAGGTGCCGGGCCCGCTCGATCGGGTCGGAGGCCGCCGTGGACAGCGCGGCGTGCACGGCCCGCCGCTCCTGCGCCGGGGCCTCCGCGTACAGGGCCGCCGAGATCAGCGGGTGCGCGAACCGCAGGGCGGGCGCCTCGGGGTCCGTGGCCAGCAGGCCCAGCGCCGCCGCCTGGGCCGTCTCGGCCTCGGCGTGCTCCCGGCCGGCCGCGTGCAGCAGCGCCAGGGTGGGACGGGCACCGGCGCTGGCGACGAGGAGGGTGCGGCGCGCCTCGTCGGACAGCATCTCCAGCCGGCTCAGCACCAGGGCCCGCAGTGAGGTGGGCACGGGCAGCGGCTCGCCCGGCCGGGGGCGGGCCGGGCTCTCGGCCAGGGCCCGGCCGAGCTCCAGGGCGAAGAGCGGGTTGCCGCCGCTGGTGCGGTGGATGTCGCGGATCGTGGAGCGGGACAGGGGCGTGTAGCCGCGGTGGTCGAGCAGCGCCGAGACCTGCGTACGGTTCAGCGGGCCCAGCCGGACGGCGAGCGTGTCGGGCGGGGACGCCGGCAGGTGGCGGTCGTACTCCTGGCCCTCGGTCCGCACCGCGCACAGCATCTGCACGGGCGTGTCGCCCAGCCGGCGGGCCGCGAAGCCGAGCAGTTCCGCGCTGGCGGCGTCCAGCCACTGGAGATCGTCGGCGACCACCAGCACCGGGCCCTTCGCGGCGAGGACGCGCAGCGCCGACAGCACCGCGAGGCGCAGCGCGAGCCCGTCCCGCTGGAGCGTGGACTCGCCGCGGCCGGTGAGCGCCGACTCCAGGGCGGTGCGCTGGGCGCCGGGCAGCGCACCGGACACGTCGTCCAGGACCAGACCGAACAGGTCGGCCAGCGCCAGGAAGGGCAGGTGCGATTCGGACTCCGTCGCCGAGCAGCGCAACACCGTCCGGTCCGCGCCGCCGTAATCCGCGGCCAGCGCCCGCAGGATCGTCGACTTTCCAATTCCGGCGGGGCCGTGGAGCAGCACACTGCCCCCTCGGCCGAGCTGCTCACGTGCCGACGTGAACAGGTCCTCCCGGCCGATGACCAGGTCGGGGCGGCTCCTGGGAGGCTCCTGGAAGTCCCGTCGCACGGTCACCGCTCCCCTCCCTGTGGCGTGTCCTGGCCAATATTAGGCAACAGCTCTTTGAATTTCGGAGGGACGAGGTCGTGAGGGAAATAACAAACGCGTACCGGCGGACGAATTTCCCGGACTCCCGAATGTGACGGAACACCAGGCCGGCGCCCCGTCGGGAACCTCGGCGGATCGAACGGGCGGGCACACCGCAAAACACCACAGAACTACGGCAACCACCCCGCCCGGCGCGCGGCGACCACGGCCTCGCCACGGGTGCGGGCCCGCAGCTTCCGCATGGCCGACCGCAGGTACCCCTTGACGGTCTCCGGCGTCACGCCCAGCCGCTCCGCGGCGACCGCGTTCGTCGCCCCCGCCGCCACACACGCCAGCACGTCCACCTCGCGCGGCGCGAGCCGGACCCGGGGCGGCCCGGCGGACTCGGCCGTCAGCAGCGCACACGCGCCGAGCAGCTCCGCGCGCAGCTCCGGGTCCGCGATCCGCGGCGCCAGCGCCCGCAGGGCCGTGTGCGCCTCCCGCACCTGCTCCCACCCCGGCCCGGTCCCGTCACCGGCACCGGACGCGGCCTCGGCGGCGAGCGTACGGGCCTCGTCCCGGACCACCAGCGCCCGCTCCAGGTCCCGCGCCGCCTCCACGGCCACGTCCAGCATCCGCCCGCCCAGCGGCAGAGCCGTGCGCAGCGCCCCGTACAGCACCCCGCGCACCCGGTGGCGCACCACCACCGGCACGGCCAGCACCGAACGCAGCCCCTCCGCGGCCACCGGGGCGTCGTACTCGTGACTGATCTGCCGCGACGCCGAGTAGTCCGTCACCACGCACGGCCGGGACAGCGCCACCGTCTTGCCGCCGAGACCGGTGCCGGACGTCACCGCCAGCGACCGCAGGGCGTGCGTCGCCGTGCCGCTCAGCTCGCTGATGCGCATCCGCTGCCCGGCCTCCATCAAGCCGCCGAACGCGACCGGAAGGCCGGTGCCCCGCCGCAGACGCAGCAGCGCGTTCCGTATCTCGACCGCGTCGGACGCGTCCGTCGTCACCTGATCGCCCCTTCACTACGGCTCCTGTGCGGACGCACCCCCCGTTCGGGGGTAGTGAGACCTGCATCACGGATTACACGATGGCTCAGAGCCGCCCGGCAATGGTCCGGTACCCAGGAGGACAGATGACATCGGCGACGGAGCTGTTCCGCAGCGCGCGGGATTTCCTGCTGGAACACCGCGACGACTACCCGACCGCCTACGCGGGCTTCCGCTGGCCCCGCCCCGAGTACTTCAACTGGGCGCTCGACTGGTTCGACGAGATCGCCCATGGCAACGCCCGCACCGCCCTGCACCTGGTCGAGGAGGACGGCCGCGAGACCCGGCTGTCCTTCGGGGAGATGTCGGTACGGTCGGCGCAGTTCGCCGGCTGGCTGCGCGAGCGGGGCGTGGGCGCCGGGGACCGGATCCTCGTCATGCTCGGCAACCAGGCCGAACTGTGGATCACCGCCCTCGCCGCGATGAAACTGCGCGCGGTGGTCATCCCGGCCACCCCGCTGCTCGGCCCGGCCGACCTGCGCGACCGCGTCGAGCGCGGCCGGGTCCGGCATGTCATCGCACGCCCGGAGGACACCGGCAAGTTCGCCGAGGTCCCCGGCGACTACACGCGCATCGCCGCGGGCGCCGCCGGAGCGGTGCCGGACGGCTGGCTGCCGCTGGACGACGCCTACGAGGCCTCCGCCGACTTCACCCCCGACGGCCCGACCCGGGCCGACGACCCGCTGATGCTCTACTTCACCTCGGGCACCACCGCCCGGCCCAAGCTCGTCGAGCACACCCACACGTCGTACCCGATCGGCCATCTGTCGACCATGTACTGGATCGGCCTGAAACCCGGCGACGTGCATCTGAACATCTCCTCACCCGGCTGGGCCAAGCACGCCTGGTCCAATCTCTTCGCCCCGTGGAACGCCGAGGCGACGGTCTTCCTGCACAACTACACGCGTTTCGACGCCGCTCGGCTCATGACGGAGATGGACCGGGCGGGCGTCACCACCTTCTGCGCCCCGCCGACCGTGTGGCGCATGCTCATCCAGGCCGACCTGACGCAGCTGCGCACCCCGCCCCGTGAGGTCGTCGCGGCCGGCGAGCCGCTCAACCCCGAGGTCATCGAGCAGGTCCGGCGTGCCTGGAACATCACCATCCGCGACGGCTTCGGCCAGACCGAGACCGCCGTCCAGGTCTCCAACAGCCCCGGCCAGCCGCTCAAGACCGGTTCGATGGGCCGGCCGAGCCCCGGCTACCGCGTCGAACTCCTCGACCCGGTCTCCGGCGCCCCCGGCGCCACGGAGGGTGAGATCGCGCTCGACCTGTCGGAGCGCCCCGTCGGTCTGATGACCGGCTACCACGGCGACGCGGACCGCACGGCGGAGGCGATGGCCGACGGCTACTACCGCACGGGCGACGTCGCCTCCCGGGACGACGAGGGCTACCTGACGTACATCGGGCGCAGCGACGACGTCTTCAAGGCCTCCGACTACAAGATCAGCCCGTTCGAGCTGGAGAGCGCGCTGCTGGAGCACGAGGGGGTCGCCGAGGCGGCGGTCGTGCCCGCCCCGGACGAACTGCGGCTCGCCGTCCCCAAGGCCTACGTCGTCCTGGCCGAGGGCTGGGAGCCCGGCCCCGACACCGCCAAGGTCCTGTTCGAGCACTCCCGCGAGGCCCTGGCCCCTTACAAGCGCATCCGCCGCCTGGAGTTCGGCGAGCTGCCCAAGACCGTCTCCGGCAAGATCCGCCGGATCGAGCTGCGTGAGGCCACGGCGGCCGGGTCGGACGCCGAGTACCGCGAGGAGGACTTCCGGTGAACTCCTACAGCCACGGCACCGGCGCGACGGCGCTGCTCGGCGACACCATCGGGGCCAATCTGGACCGGGCCGTGGCGGCCTGGCCGGACCGCGAGGCGCTGGTCGACGTGCCCTCCGGACGGCGCTGGACCTACGCCGAGTTCGGTGCGGCGGTCGGCGAACTCGCCTCCGCCCTGCACGCCTGCGGTGTCGCCAAGGGCGACCGGGTGGGCATCTGGGCCGTCAACTGCCCCGAGTGGGTGCTCGTCCAGTACGCCACCGCCCGCATCGGCGCGATCATGGTGAACATCAACCCGGCGTACCGCACCCACGAGGTGGAGTACGTCCTGAAGCAGGCGGGCGTGTCCCTGCTGTTCGCTTCCCTCAGCCACAAGACGAGCGACTACCGGGCGATGGTCGAGCAAGTGCGCGGCGGACTCCCGGAGTTGCGGGAGGTGGTCTACTTCGGCGACCCGGGCTGGCAGGCGCTGCTCGGCCGGGCGACCCCCGACACGGCGTACGCCGAGCTCTCCTGTGACGACCCGATCAACATCCAGTACACCTCGGGCACGACGGGCTTCCCGAAGGGCGCGACCCTCTCCCACCACAACATCCTCAACAACGGCTATTTCGTGGGTGAGTCGATCGCCTACACCGAGCAGGACAGAATCTGCATTCCTGTGCCCTTCTACCACTGCTTCGGCATGGTCATGGGGAATCTGGCCGCCACCTCGCACGGCGCCTGCATGGTCATCCCCGCCCCGTCCTTCGACCCGAAGGCGACCCTGGACGCGGTCCAGCAGGAGCGCTGCACCTCGCTCTACGGCGTCCCGACCATGTTCATCGCGGAGCTGAACCTCCCCGACTTCGCCTCCTACGACCTCTCCTCCCTGCGCACCGGCATCATGGCGGGCTCGCCCTGCCCGGTGGAGGTGATGAAGCGGGTGGTCGCCGAGATGCACATGGCGGAGGTCTCCATCTGCTACGGCATGACCGAGACGTCCCCGGTGTCGCTGCAGACCCGCAGGGACGACGACCTGGAGCACCGCACCGGCACGGTGGGCCGGGTCCTGCCGCACATCGAGGTCAAGGTCGTCGACCCGGCGACGGGAGTCACCCGGCCGCGCGGCACGGCGGGCGAGTTGTGCACCCGCGGCTACAGCGTGATGCTCGGCTACTGGAACGAGCCGGAGAAGACCGCCGAGTCCGTCGACGCCGGCCGCTGGATGCACACCGGCGACCTCGCCGTGATGCGCGAGGACGGCTACGTCGAGATCGTCGGCCGCATCAAGGACATGATCATCCGGGGCGGGGAGAACATCTACCCCCGCGAGATCGAGGAGTTCCTCTACGGCCATCCCAAGATCCAGGACGTCCAGGTCGTCGGCGTCCCGCACGAGCGCTACGGCGAGGAGGTCCTGGCCTGCGTCATCGCCCGCGACCCGGCCGACCCGCCGACGCTGGAGGAGGTCCGGGCCTTCTGCGAGGGGCAGTTGGCGCACTACAAGGTCCCGAGCGGGGTGCGGATCCTCGACTCCTTCCCGATGACGGTGTCCGGGAAGGTGCGCAAGGTGGAGCTGCGGGAGAGGTTCGCGGACGGCTGAGGGGCGTGGCCGCGCCGGTCACAGCGGAGCGCGCATGCACACCCGCGGCCACCGGTCGAGGCCGTGCGCCGTCTCCGTCGCGCGGATCGCGCGGAGGCCGGGCGTGAGGTCCGCCTCGGGGAGGGGCCGGAAGCCGAGGCGGGCGTAGTAGGGGGCGTTCCACGGGACCTCCGTGAAGGTCGTCAGCGTCAGGGCCGTCAGGCCCTCCTCGCGGGCGCGGTCGGCGGCTTGGCCCAGGAGGGCGCGGCCGACGCCCCGGCGCGCGGCGCGCGGGTGGACCGAGACCTGCTCGATGTGCAGGGCGCCGTCCACGGGTTCGGCGAGGAGGTAGGCGGCCGGCAGGTCCCGCTCGTCCGCCGCGACCCAGCAGCGGCCCGCCCGGCGGTAGCGCTCCAGCGCGTCGAGCGCGGGCGGTTCGTGGTCCGCGATCTCCGGCATGCCGAGCTCGCGGAAGGGCGCTCCGGCGGCCCGTTCGATGTCCTGGAGGGCCGGGAGTTCGGCTCGGGTGGCGAGGCGGATACGCATGCGGTGAGTATGCGGGGCCGTGGAGCCCCGGGGCAGGGCGCCCGCTACCCGGCGCCGGTGGCCGCCAGCGTCTCGGCCGGGGCGTTCACCGGCCTCGGGGTGCCGGTGAGGTCCAGCACGAACAGCGGGACGCCGAGGGCGTCGGCGCGGGCCCGGGCGTCGTCGGCGTACCCGGAGAGGGAGAAGTAGAGGCAGTCCGCGGACTCCGTCATGGCCGTCAGCCACAGGCACTCGACATCCCGCAGGGTCGCCGGGCGCACCGCCGGATCCACCTGGGCGACCACACCGCGGGCGGCGAGACCGATGCCGGAGGGCGGACGCTGGTCCGCCCGGCGAACGCCCCGGTAGCCGAGCCAGCGCAGATACAGGGCGGTGGCCGTGACGGCGTCGCGCGCGGTGCGGATCGTGATGGAGAGGAAGGGGGGCCGGGCGGCCGGTGCCGTTGCGGCGACGGCCGCGGCATCGCGCGGGCGGCCGGGTTGGTCGGGCCGGCGGGCTGAGCCCTGCTGGTCGTCCTGGTCGGCTGCCGTTCCCTCCTTGCCGGCCTCCGGGCCCCTCGAGGCTGCCGTTCCGCTCCCGTCATCCGCGGCGGCAAGCCCCGTCGTACCCCGTTCCTTCACGACCGCCACCCGCAGCACCACCCCGCACGCGCATCCCACTTCCGGGCGCGGCCACTCCCCGCGGCGCCCGCAGGAGCCGCACCGCACCGTCACCCAGTCGTCCTGCCAGTCCCGGTGCGAGACGGGCGTCGCCGAGCCGTCATGGTCCAGACGCGGGGCGACCGGGGCGCCGCACACGCACGGGTACGCCGGCGCCGTGTAGCGGTGCTCGCGGCGGCAGGCCGGGCAGCGCACCGGAACGGTCTCCGCCATGTCCACTCCAGAACCGTGTCGTATCGGGACAGCGTGCCCATCGTGCTCCCTCGGGCCCCGGCCTGTCCGGCGCTTGCCGTCTCTTGACGCCCTTCGCCCAGCCCACATACATTCATTCCAGATCGTAGAAAACAATTTCCGCAATACGGAAGAGCTCACCGCGGGGCGCGACGGGAGTGCGAATCCGACAGCCGAAGCAGGAGTACTCGATGGCTCGAATGACCGCTGCCCGCGCGGCAGTTGAGATCCTCAAGCGTGAGGGCGTCGCCGACGCGTTCGGTGTCCCCGGCGCGGCGATCAACCCGTTCTACGCGGCGCTCAAAGCCTCCGGCGGTATCGCCCACACCCTCGCCCGGCACGTCGAGGGCGCCTCGCACATGGCCGAGGGCTACACCCGCACCCACCCGGGCAACATCGGCGTCTGCATCGGCACTTCGGGCCCGGCCGGCACCGACATGATCACGGGGCTGTACTCCGCGACCGGTGACTCCATCCCGATCCTGTGCATCACGGGCCAGGCCCCGACCGCCGTGATCCACAAGGAGGACTTCCAGGCCGTCGACATCGCCTCCATCGCCAAGCCGGTCACGAAGATGGCCGTCACCGTGCTGGAGGCCGCGCAGGTCCCGGGCGTCTTCCAGCAGGCCTTCCACCTGATGCGCTCCGGCCGCCCCGGCCCGGTCCTCATCGACCTGCCGATCGACGTGCAGCTGACGGAGATCGAGTTCGACCCGGAGACGTACGAGCCGCTCCCGGTCTACAAGCCCGCCGCGTCCCGCGCCCAGATCGAGAAGGCCGTCGGGATGCTGAACGCGTCCGAGCGGCCGCTGATCGTCGCGGGCGGCGGCATCATCAACGCCGACGCGGCCGAACTCCTCGTCGAATTCGCCGAACTGACCGGCACTCCGGTCGTCCCGACCCTGATGGGCTGGGGCCTGCTGCCCGACGACCACGAGTTGAACGCCGGCATGGTCGGCCTGCAGACCTCGCACCGCTACGGCAACGCGACCTTCCTGGAGTCCGACTTCGTCCTCGGCATCGGCAACCGCTGGGCCAACCGCCACACCGGCAAGCTCGACGTCTACACGGCCGGCCGGACGTTCGTCCACGTCGACATCGAGCCCACCCAGATCGGCAAGATCTTCGCCCCGGACTACGGCATCGCCTCCGACGCCAAGGCCGCGCTGGAGCTGTTCGTCGAGGTCGCCCGCGAGCTGAAGGCCGCCGGTGGGCTGCCCGACCGTTCCGAGTGGGCCGAGGCGGCGCAGGAGCGCAAGGCGACCCTCCAGCGCCGTACGCACTTCGACGACATCCCGATCAAGCCGCAGCGCGTCTACGAGGAGATGAACAAGGCCTTCGGCCCGGAGACCCGGTACGTCTCCACCATCGGCCTCTCGCAGATCGCCGGCGCCCAGATGCTGCACGTCTACCGGCCCCGGCACTGGATCAACTGCGGTCAGGCCGGCCCGCTCGGCTGGACCATCCCGGCCGCGCTCGGCGTCGCCAAGGCCGACCCGGAGGCGTCCGTCGTCGCGCTCTCCGGCGACTACGACTTCCAGTTCATGCTCGAGGAACTCGCCGTCGGCGCGCAGCACCGGATCCCGTACGTGCACGTCCTGGTGAACAACTCCTATCTGGGCCTGATCCGGCAGGCGCAGCGGGCGTTCGAGATCGACTTCCAGGTGAACCTGGAGTTCGAGAACCTCAACTCCCCGGAGCTCGGCGTCTACGGCGTCGACCACGTCAAGGTCGCCGAGGGCCTCGGCTGCAAGGCGATCCGCGTCACCGACCCCGCCGAACTGGGCGACGCCTTCGAGCAGGCCAAGAAGCTGGCCGCGGAGCACCGGGTGCCGGTCGTGGTCGAGGCGATCCTGGAGCGCGTCACCAACATCTCCATGTCGACGACCAACGACATCGGCAACGTGGTGGAGTTCGAGGAGACCGCCACGGAGCCGGGCCACGCGCCCACCTCGATCCGGACGCTGAAGGTCTGACACCCGCGCGGCACAAGGGGCGGCCCGTCCGGAAGGACGGACCGCCCCTTCCGGTTTCCCCCGGGCTTCCCGCCCCCGGGCTCAGTCCCCGCCGCCTCCGCCTCCGCCGCCCCCGCCGCAGTAGTAGACGCCACCGCCGCCGCCCGTCCCGCGCGGCGCGTGCCTGAAGAGGTCCGGGCCGCCCACTTCGGCCCGGCGGACCAGACCCGCCCGCAGGGCGAACCGCGGTACCAGCAGCCGCAGGGCGGCCTCACCGTGCAGGGCGACCAGCAGCAGACGTTCGTGGTCGGTCAGGCCGTGCCGGCTCGCCGGCAGGGGATGCTCGTGCCGCAGCTCCCGGACGTGGCGGCGGGCGGCGCGGGTCGCGCCGAGCAGGGGATAGCGCAGCAGGCCCGCCTTCGCGAGCGGGATGCGCATGAGCGCCACCGCGAGGCGGATGTCGGGATCCTTCACCAAGGCCTTGGGCGCCGCGGGCGCGCGCAGACAGCCGTGCACCGCGGCCGCCAGGGGAAAGGGCGGCTCCACGGCCTCCACCCCTTCCACGGCGTCCATGGCGTCCACGGCACGTGCCCGGATCGTCCCGGGCAGGTCCGCCTCCACCAGGCCCCGCAGATACAGGTCCACCACGGCGACGGTGACGGCGGCCCGCGGGCCTTCCCCCAGCAGTGCGATCTCGTGCGGCTCCAGCCGGACCGCCGTACCGTCGCTCATGGCTTCACCCCCGTGCCGGGGCCCGCCGCCCCCGTGCCGACGGGCCCCGTGTGACGAGAATGTGCCCGGCCCCGGGGGCGGTTGAAGCCCCCGGGGCCGGGTTCAGAGGTTCATTTGAGGGTTCCGTACGGGGTGTACGACCGGTGCCGTAGGCGCGCTCACGCCTCGTGGTGCTCGGACAGCCCCGGCCAGTCGTCCGGCCCGCCGCCCTGCCACTCCACGAGGTCGCTCTCGGCGACGTCCGTGACGTACAGGTCGGCCAGGCGCAGGATCTCGGCGACGTCGTCGGTGTGCGTGGCGACGCCCAGCGGCTCGTCGCCCAGGGTGACCCGGCGCGAGCCGTCCAGGGCGGGGGCGTGGACCACGACATGCGGTTGCTCGGTGGGAGGTGCCATGCCTTCAGGCTGCTGCGAGCAGCACCGATCCGCACCCTGGGAACGGCTGGCCGTCCGGCGGCGCGAGGCTGGGCGCGACAGGACGTTCGCGCCGCCGGACGGGGTCTTCGGGAGAGGGGTGGGTGGTGCTGGGACCGCGGCGGGTGCGACGGGCTCCGGGGCCGGCCTCCCTCAGGTCGAGAAGCCGGTCCGGGCCCTTCACCACCGCACTGGCTCGCAGCCGCCGCGGTCCGCGCCCTGACCGCGTCCGTGCCCGGGGGACCACCCCTCATCCGGGTCGCCCCGGGGGTCGGACACAGTCAGGGAGTTCAGTTCTCGCGCAGGGCGTGGACCGCCTCCTCCACGCGCCGCCCGTACCCGGGGTCGGCTGCGTGGAAGTGCGCGAGGTCGACGAGGTCGTACGTGCCCTCGCCGAGCGAGTCGGCCACGGTGGAGAAGTGGTTCCGGGCGGCGCCGCCCCTTTGGGCGCGACAGGACAGGTGTCAGCGGCGGCGCCGCCCGGGGATCGGGGACCCCCGGGGTCACGAGGGCCGGGGGCTGTCAGACCTGGGCGCCGGAGAGCCGCTCCACGGCCCGCAGCAGCGCCGAGTGGTCGAGGCCGCCGTCGCCCTGCGCACGCAGGGACGCGACCAGTTGGGCGACCACGGCGCCGACGGGCAGGGCCGCGCCGACATTGCGGGCGGCGTCGGTGACGATGCCCATGTCCTTGTGGTGCAGGTCGATCCGGAAGCCCGGCTTGAAGTCCCGGCCGAGGAAGTTGTCCTTCTTGCGGGTCAGTACGGTCGACCCGGCGAGCCCGCCGCCCAGCACGTCCAGGGCCGCTTTCAGGTCCACGCCGGACTTCTCCAGGAACACCACGGCCTCGGCGCACGCCTGGATGTTCACGGCCACGATCAGCTGGTTGGCGGCCTTCACGGTCTGGCCGGAGCCGTGCGGACCGCACAGCACGATGGTCCTGCCGAGCGCCTCCAGGATCGGCTTCGCGGCGTCGAAGTCGGCCTGCTCGCCGCCCACCATGATGGACAGCACGGCCTCGATGGCACCGGCCTCACCGCCGGACACCGGGGCGTCCAGCACGCGAATGCCCTTGTCCTTGGCCGCCTTCGCCAGGTCGACCGAGGTCTGCGGGGTGATCGAGGACATGTCGATCAGCAGCGCGCCGGACCTGGCGTTCTCCAGGATGCCGTCCGGGCCGTAGGCGATGGCCTCGACCTGCGGGGAGGCCGGGACCATCGTGATGACGACGTCGGCGTCCTTCACGGCCTCGGCGATCGAACCGGCCGCGGTGCCGCCGGCGGCGGCCAGCCGGTCCAGCTTGTCCTGCTCCAGCGTGAAGCCGGTGACCTGGTAGCCCGCCTTGATCAGGTTCTCGGACATGGGGGAGCCCATGATGCCGAGGCCGATCCAGGCGACCTTGGGGAGTGTGCTCATGACGGGGGTGCCTTTCGGGTTCGGGGTCAGCGGGCCAGCCAGTCGAAGGCCTCGGCGCTCGGGCGGTCGCCCGGCTTGTACTCGAGGCCGACCCAGCCGTCGTAGCCCGCCTTCTTCAGCTGGTCGAGGAGGTCTTCGAGGGGCAGCGAGCCGGTCCCCGGCGCGCCGCGGCCCGGGTTGTCGGCGATCTGCACGTGCCCGGTCTTCGCGGCGAACCGCTCGATCACCGCCGGGAGGTCCTCGCCGTTCATGGACAGGTGGTAGAGGTCCATGAGGAAGCGGGCGTTGCCCAGCCCCGACGCCTCGTTGACCCGGTCGACGACGGCCACGGCCGCCGGGGCCGACACCAGCGGGTACAGCGGGGACTCGGGCCGGTTCAGCGCCTCGATCAGCAGGATCGCGCCGATCCGGTCGGCGGCCCGGGCCGCGAGGACCAGGTTCTCCAGGGCGAGCGCGTCCTGCTCGGCCGGGTCCACGCCCTCGACGCGGTTGCCGTACAGCGCGTTGAGCGCCGTGCAGCCCAGGGAGGCGGCGAAATCGGCGGCCACGTCGATGTTGGCGCGGAACCGATCCGACTCCTCGCCGGGGATCGACAGGGCGCCGCGGTCCGGGCCCGGGAGCTGTCCGGCGTAGAAGTTCAGGCCGGTGAGCTGGACGCCGGCCTCCTCGATCGCGCGCTTCAGGGCGTCGAGCTCGGACTGCTGGGGGACCGGTGAGTCGACCCAGGGCCACCACAGCTCGACCGCGGTGAAGCCCGCCGCGGCGGCGGCCGCGGGGCGCTCCAGGAGGGGGAGCTCCGTGAAGAGGATCGACAGGTTGACGTTGAAGCGCTGGTCTGCGAATCCCATCGGGCGCCGCGCTCCCTTCCTGTGTTTTCCGTAATGCGGAAGTTGCTTTCTGCTTAATGGAAGATTGCCTGTGACCGGGAAGGACTGTCAAGAGCGACCGCAAAAAAGAGCGCCCCCGCGCGGGGGCGCGGGGGCGGATGGGCAGAGGAGGTTCAGAGCGCGTCGACGCCGCTCACCCGCCAGCCCCCGGAGGTACGGGTGAGCGTCATCCGCACGCGGTTCAGGTCGACGCGGGACCCCGTGACCTGGGTGCTCCTGGTCACCTGGTTGACGAAGAGCAGCACGACCGCCCGGTCCGGGGCGGCCGACACGACGGAGGCCGCCGGGGCGCCACCGCCCGCCGGCTCCACGACCGCCGCCTTCACCACCCCGTGGTACTTACGGGCGGTCGGCCCGACCACCGTCTTCGTGGTCCTGCCGTACTCGTCGCGGAAGTCGCCGGTCAGATGCGCGCGCGCCCGGGCGAAGTCGCGGTCCAGGCGCCGGTAGTCGTACGACAGCACGACCGGCGCCGCCTTCCGCGCCGCGGCGAGCGCCTCCTTCCGGGACTGGTCCGCGCGTTGCCCCTCCCAGTACTGCCGGCCGAGCACGGCGACCGCGACCAGACCCGCCACGAGCAGGACGGCCGACGCGGCGGCGAGCAGCTTCCCGCGCGGGAACCGCCGCAGGCGCGTGCTCTCCCACGGCTCCTCCTCGGCGGCCTCGGGCGACGGCTCCGGCGGGTCGTCCCAGGCGCCGCCCGGCGCGTCGACGACCATCGTGCGCCCGGAGCCGGACTCCTCCGTCCGACGCGGCGGTGCCTCCTCCGCCGGGGACGAGACGGCGCGCCGGCCGGGGACGGGATGTTCCGGGCGCCGGGCGCGCTTGGCCGCCGCGCGGGCCGCCGCGGTCATGGAGCGGCGGGCGGGGGAACCGGCGCCGCGGACGCGGGAGGTCGGATTCGCCACGGTCTTTCTCCTCACAGGCGGTACGGGGGTGGTACGGACGGTCAGCCGACGAACTCGACGTCGGAGGTCAGCCAGCGGCCGTCCTGGTGCACGAGGTCGAGCTGCAGCCGGTAGGTGCGCGCCTCCCCGTCCGGCACGGCGGTGTTGGTCACCTTGCTGTCGGCGACGACCATCACCCGGGCCGAACGCGCGTCGGACCGCACGATGCCCGCTTCGAGGACCTGGCCCTCGGACACCGACTTGTTGCCGGCGACGAGCTTGGTCAACTCCGCGGTCTGCGCGGCGAACTGCTTCCTGAAGTCACCGGTCGCGCCCTTCAGCACGTTCTGGCTGTCCCGGTCGTAGTGCCGGTAGTCGAGCGAGGTGAAGTTCAGCGCCGACTGCCGGGCCGCCGCCAGGATCTCCTGGCGGCGCTGCTCCGCCGCGCGCTGGTCGTGCGTCTGGAGGCCGAGCCAGACCGCGAGCGCGGTGGTCAGGACCGTCGCGGCGACGAGCCCCGCCGACCGGGCCCTGCGGTGTCCGGCGGACCGCTCGGTGCGGCGGCCGCTGTCCGTCCGTCCGGCGGCCAGGCGCCGCAGCGGTCGAAGGGCCCGGGTGAGGGAGCCGCCTGTCAGCGGGAGGAGGCCCCCGCTCATGCCATCGGTCCGACGAGCAGCCATTGCCACGAGTCCTTTCCGAACACGGTCTGTTCGCCGCCCGTCGAGCCGATCTCGACGGGCGTTCCGTCCGGGCCGGTTGCCGTACCGGTCTCCGGGTCGTACGGGGCGACGTACGCGGCCGGTCCGGCGCCGCCGGAACGGCCGGACGCGCCGGGGGCGTTCTGCGCCCCGCGCACCGAGGTGCCGCCGCCGCGCGGCGCCGTGCAGCGCGCTTCGGTGTTCGCCGGGCGCGTGCCGGTGTCCGCGGGGTCGCGTCGCCGCGTGCCGTACCCCTGGGTGCACGGCGGCGGGTCGTCGGCGTTGAGGACGAGGCCGAAGTGGGTGGTGCCGTCCCCCGGGACGACGGTGTGGCTGCCCGCGACCACCACCGGGAAGGTGACCAGGGCCTGCTCCACGCCGGGCAGCCGGGCCACGGTGACCTGGCCGCCGCTGATGAGGTTGGCCAGCAGGACCGGCAGATGCGGACGGGTGGAGCGCAGCAGCGAGTTGACCTCCTGCCCAGCCGGCACCGCGTTGCCGATCAGCCGGCGCAGGTCGCCGTCGCTCGACTTCAACTCCGCGGTGAGCGCCGCCAGATCGCGGGAGAACGACTTGATGGACGAGCCCTGGTCGGCCTGCGTCTTGAGCACCTTCCGCGAGTCCTCGATCAGCGAGACCGTCTCCGGCAGCGAGTCGGAGGCCGACTCGACGAGCGCGTTGCCCGAGTCCACCAGCCGGCTCAGGCGGGGCCCCGTGCCGGAGAAGGCCTCGCCCAGCTCGTCGACGGTGATGCGCAGGTCCTTCTTGCCGACCGAGGTGACGAGCCGGTCGAGGCTGACGACCATGTCCGTGACGGGCAGCGGCACCCGGGTGTCCTCGCGCGGGATCGCGCTGCCGTCCAGCAGGTACGGGCCGCCCGAGCGGCGCGGCTGAAGGTCGACGTACTGCTCGCCCACCGCCGAGCGGTTCGCCACCACCGCCAGCGTGTCCGCCGGGATGCGCGGCGCGCCGTCCTCGATCTCCAGGGCCACCGAGACACCCTCGGAGCCGGACAGCCGCAGCGCGCCGACCCGGCCCACCGGCACCCCGCGGTAGGTGACCTCCGCGCCACTGAAGATGCCGCCGGAGTCGGAGAAGTCGGCCCGCACGGTGTAGCCGCGGTCGAGGAGGCCGTCCACCAGGCCCGTGTACTCGGCGCCGACGTACGACACCCCCACGGCGGTGACGGCGGCGAAGGCGAGCAGCTGGGCCTTGACCGTACGTGTGATCACGGCTGTATCCCCTTCAGCATGAGCTCCGCGAGCGCGAGGTCGATCCCCGGCGGGAGGCGGCGCGAGTCGGGCAGGGATCCGTGGGCCGCGGTGCACACCGGCGGGCACAGCGGGCCGGCGTCCCGGGGCGCCGGGGGTTCGACGGGCGTGTCCGGCACCTCCGGTGCGTCCGGCGGGGCCGTCGGTGAGGGCAGGCCGGGCACCTCGGGAACGCCGGGCACATCCGGGAGGTCGGGACGGTCCGGGGCGTCGGGCCCGCCCGAGTCGCCGTCCTTGCCGCCGGGCTTGCCGGCGAGGTTGCCGTAGATGCCCGCCAGGTCCAGGTCGGCGGTCACATGGAGGTTGACGTAGTCACCCTCGACGGCGTCCACCGCGTTGCGCGGGAACGGGTAGGTGGTGAGCAGTTCGAGCGAGTTGGGCAGATCGTCGCCCGCCTTGTTGAGCTGCTCCAGGATCGGCCTCAGCTGCCTGAGGTTGGCGACCGTGTCGTCCCGCGAGGCGTTGACGACCCTCGTTCCCGTCCTGCCCAGCTTCGACAGGGCGGTGAGCATCTTGGTCAGGTCGCGCCGCTGGTCGGCGAGGACCTTCAGCGCGGGCGGCATCGTGTCGACGGCCGTGGCGATCGTCTTCTTCTCCTTCCCGAGCCGCTTGGCCAGCCGGTCGATGCCCTTGAGCGCGCGGACGATGTCCTCGCGCTGGCCGTCCAGGCCGCCGATGAACGTGTTCAGCTCCTTGAGCAGGGACTTCACCCGGTTCTCGCGGCCCTGGAGGGCCTTGTTCAGCTCCACCGTGATCGTCTTGAGCTGGGCGACCCCGCCGCCGTTCAGGAGTGCGGACAGGGCGGACAGCACCTCCTCGACCTCCGGGTTGCGGCCGCTGCGGGACAGCGGGATCAGGTCGCCGTCGCGCAGCCGTCCGGCGGGTGCGGTGCCGGCCGGGGCGGACAGTGCCACGTACTTCTCGCCGAGCATGCTGGTCTGCCGCAGTTCGGCGACCGCGTTGCCCGGCAGCTTCACCGAGTCGGCGACCCGCAGCCGTACGCGCGCGTGCCACCCGTCCAGTTCCACCTTCTCGACGGCGCCCACGGTGACGTTGCCGGCCTTGACCGCCGACTGCGGCACCAGGTCGAGCACGTCCCTGAACTCGACCGTGACGTGGTAGGCACGGCCGTCCGCTGCGGCGCCGCCGGGGAGCGGGACGTCGTACCAGCCGTTGAACTCACAGCCGGACAGCAGCAGCGTCCCGACCGTCGCCCACGCGACCGCCCCGGCTCTCGTGCGCCCGCCGCTCCTCTGCCCGCCGCTCATGCGTCCGCCGCTCATGCGTCCGCCTCCAGGAGTCCGCCGAGGGTCCGGTCGACCGAGCCCGTGCTCGGCACCACCGGCACCTTCGGCACCTCGGGCAGGGAGTCGAAGAGCTTGTCCAGCTCCTCGCAGTCCGGGTTCTTGCCGCCCTCGTCGCCGGTCGTCCTCAGCAGGGAGCACAGCACGTCGGCCGGGTCCTGCGACTGCTGCGCGTTGTTGCGGGTGTCGAGGGTGCCGGCGGACGGGTTGTAGGCGTTCTGCAGGTTGCCCAGTCCGGTGGGGGCGACCTCCAGCAGCTCCTTCAGTGCGGCCCGTTGGGTGACCAGCACCTTGGTGACCTTGCTGAGGCCCTTGACGTCCGAGGCCAGGGTCTTCTTGTTCTTCTTCACGAAGTCGGCCACGTCACCGAGCGCCGCCGCCAGGTACTTCAGCGCCGCCGCCAGGTCCTTGCGCTCCCCGGCCAGCTCACCGGCCACCTTGGCGAGGCTGCCGTTGAACGACCGCACGCTCTTGTCGTCGGCCGCCAGCGCGGCGGTGAAGACCTGGAGGTTGCGCACGGTGCCGAACAGGTCGCCGCGGCCGTCGGACAGGGTGGTCACCGCCTTGGAGAGGTCATCCACCGTCCGGTTCAGGTTCTTGCCCTGCCCTTCGAGGTTGTCCGCGCTCACGCCCAGCAGCCGCGCCAGGGAGCCGTCCTGGTTCGCGCCCTTCGGGCCGAGCGCCTCGGACGTGCTGTGCAGGCTGTCGAAGACCCGGTCCAGTTCGACCGGTACGGCCGTCCGCGACTCGGGGATGACGTCGCCGTCCCGCAGCACCGGGCCCTTGCGGTACACCGGCAGCAACTGCACGTAACGGTCGCTGACCACCGAGGAGTTGATGATCGCGGCCTGCGCTCCGGCGGGGACCTCGCGGCCCTCGTCGTACTCCAGCTCGACCCGCACCCGGCCGCCCTCCGGCGTGATCTTCCTGACCTCGCCGATCCGGACGCCGAGCACACGGACGTCCGAGCCGGGGTAGATGCCCACGGTGCGCGGGAAGTACGCCGTGACGCGGACGGACCCGGGGCGGGGCCACAGGGCGACGGTGAGCGCGCCGGCGACCGCGAGCGCGGTGAGCAGCGCGAGAGCCTTCAGGCGCCTGTTCATGGCGTGCCTCCCGTGCGCGGGGCCACCGGAGCGGCCACCAGGTTCTGGACGTAGGCGTCGAACCAGCGGCCGTTGCCCAGGGTGTTGGTGAAGACCCGCACGTACGGGGCGAGCAGTGCGACGCTGCGGTCGAGGCTCGCCTGGTTGCGTTCGAGCATCCTGACGAAGGTGTTCAGTCCCTTGAGCGCGGGCCCGATCTCCGCGCGGTTGTCCTCGACCAGGCCGGAGAGCTGGATGCCGAGCGCGGCGGAGGTCTTGAGCAGCTTGTGGATCGCCGTGCGCCGCTTGCTGATCTCCTTGAACAGCTTGTCGCCGTCCTTCACCAGCGCGGAGAAGTCCTCGGTGTGGTCGGACAGCACGCCGGTGACACCGTTCGCGTGGTCGAGGAGCCCGCGCAGCGCCTTGTCGCGCGAGGCCACCGTCCGGGAGATTTTCGACAGCCCCTTGATGGAGGCGCGTACCTCCTCGGGCGAGTCCTGGAAGGTGGTGGAGAGGGTGTCCAGCGCCTTCGCGAGCCGTTGCGTGTCGACCTCCTCGGTCGTGGTCGTCAGATCGCTGAACGCCTGCACGACGTCGTACGCCGAGACCGTCCGCCGCAGCGGGATCTCGCTGCCCGGCTCCAGCCGGCCGGGCCCTTTCGGGTGCAGGGCGAGGTACTTCGCGCCGAGGATCGTCTTCACCCGGATCGAGGCGCCCGTCTGGGAGCCGACCTCCGGATCGCCCTTGACCTTGAACGTCACCTCGACGTGGTCGCCGGCCAGGTCGACCTCCTCGACCTTGCCGACCTTCACCCCGGCGATCCGCACCTCGTCGCCCGGCTTCAGCCCGCCGGCCTCCGAGAAGGCCGCGCTGTACGTCTCGCCGCCGCCGATCAGCGGCAGGCTGTCGGCGTTGAACGCGGCGGCCGTCAGCAGGGCGAGGGCGGTCAGGCCGGCGGCCCCGATCACCACCGGGTTGCGGTCGCGGAACGCCTTCGGGCGCGGGCGGCGCAGCCGGACGCGCGGCAGCTTCGGCGGCAGGATCCGGACCTTCACCAAGGGCTCGGGGCGACGGGTCCCGGCCTTCGGAGGCTTGGGGCTCCGGCGCGGCTTCGGCAGCCCCGGCAGCCTCGGCGGCAGGATCCGCACCTTCACCAACGGCTCGGGGCGACGGCGGCGCCGCCGTATGAGGCGCGGGCTCATCCGCCGCACCTCGCCCGGGCCACGTGCATCTCGGGAGTGAGCACCTGCTTCGTCTTCGGCAGCACGATCCGGCCGTCGAAGTCGCAGAGGTAGAAGTTGAACCACGAGCCGTAGGACGCCGTCCCCGTCAGCTCGTTCAGCTTGTTCGGCAGCCGCTTCAGCACGCCCTCCACGGTCCTCTCGTTCCTGTTCAGCGTTCCGGTGAGATCGGTCAGCCCGGCGATGTCGTCCTTCAGGGCCGGGCGGGCGTCCTCCAGCAGCCCCGAGGTGGCCTCGCTGAGGCTGCCGATGCTCACCAGGGACGACCCGATGGGCTTGCGGTCGGCGGACAGCCCGGAGATCACCCGCCGTAGCTGCTTCAGCAGCCCGGAGAAGCGGGCACCGCGCTTGTCGAGCGTCTCCAGCACGGTGTTGAGGTTGTCGATCACGGAGCCGATCAGCTTGTCGCGGCCCGCGAGCGTGGTGGTGAGCGACGCGGTGTGCGCGAGCAGGCTGTTGACGGTGCCGCCCTCGCCCTGGAGGGTCTTGATGATCTCGGTGGCGAGCTGGTTGACGTCCTGCGGGCTGAGCGCGGCGAACAGCGGCTTGAAGCCGTTCAGCAATGCGTTCAGGTCCAGCGCCGGCTGCGTCCGCGACAGCGGGATCGTGCCGCCCGGCCGCAGCCGGGTGCCGGTGCCGACGCCCTCGGTCAGCGCGATGTACCGCTGCCCGACCAGGTTCCGGTAGCGGACCACCGCCTGCGTGCTGGTGAGCAGCGGGCGCTGCGCCGCCACGGTGAAGCTGACCTCCGCGAGCGTCCGGTCCTTGATCCGGATGCCCTCGACCTCGCCGACCCGCACCCCGGCCACCCGGATGTCGTCCCCCTCCTCCAGGCCCGTCACATCGCTGAACACCGCCCGGTAGGTGTGCTTCCCGGCGAGGGAGACATTGACGATGGTCGCGGCGAGCAGGGCCGTCGCCATGATCGTGACCAGCGCGAACAGGCTGAACTTGATCAGCGGCGCGGCTGTCCGGCGTGCTCCGGTCGCCCTCATGCGACGCTCACCGCCGTTCCGCGGGCCAGCGGCCCGAACAGCAGGGTCGTGACGGGCGGCACCTCGTCGGCGGGCACGCCCAGGGCGGGGGCCACGAGCGAGCCGACGGCCCGCTGCTCGGCGTCGGTGGCGGACACGTGCGTACCTCCGGGCAGGGCGTCGTCCGAACCGCCGGACGACGTACCGTCGTTGAGCTCGGGTTTCGGGCCGGGCACCGGCGGGCCGGGCAGACCCCGGCAGTCCGGTCCCGACCGCTCGCCGTAGCGCGGCTCCTCGCCGGGCTCGTACGCGCGCTGGGCCCGCACCACTTCGAGGGTGATCCGCATCCTGCCGCCCCGGAACGCCTCCTCGGAGGCCTTCTCCTGCCGCACCAGGCCGTCCAGCAGGCACGGGTACTCGGGTGAGTAGCGGGCGAAGAGCGCCAGGGTGGGGCGGGAGACCCGGCCCAGCGTGATCAGCCGGTCGCCGTTGTCGTCCAGGAAGTCCTCCGTGGTGCCCGCCACGGACGCGGTCGTGCGCAGGGCGGCGGCCAGCCGGTCCTCCTTCTCGACGAGGGTGCGGCTGGTGGTGACCGTGTTGCGCAGGATCCTCATCAGGTCGGGCGCGGCGT
Source organism: Streptomyces tuirus (assembly GCF_014701095.1). NCBI lineage: Bacteria > Bacillati > Actinomycetota > Actinomycetes > Kitasatosporales > Streptomycetaceae > Streptomyces > Streptomyces tuirus. The sequence continues at coordinate 6,211,755 of NZ_AP023439.1, forward strand.
CCCCGTACACCTCGGCGACGTCGGCGAAGCGCGCGATGTCCTCCTTCAGGGACGGCAGGTGCGGGTTGAGGCGGCGCAGATAGTCCTCGACGCGGGTCAGGTTGTCGCCGATCCGGTCGCCGCGGCCCTCCAGCGCGGTGGCGAACGCCGAGAGCGTGGAGTTGAGTTCGCCCGGCTCGACGGTCCGCAGCAGGGGCAGCAGGTCGTTCATCAGCTGCTGCACCTCCATGCCCACCCTGGTGCGGTCCTGGGTGATGACGTCCCCGGCGCGCAGGGGACGGGCGGCCGCGGAGCCGCGCGGTGCCACGAGGTCGACGTACTTCTCGCCGAACAGCGTCTTGGGCAGCAGCCGCGCGTGCACGTCCGAGGGGATGGACGCGACGTGCTCCGGGTTGAGCGCGAGGTCGAGCGTGGCCTTCTCGCCGTCCGCGCGCACCGAACGCACCTCGCCGACCAGCAGCCCGCGCAGCTTGACGTCGGCCCGCGGATCGAGCTGGTTGCCCAGGCTGCCGGCCTCCAGGGTGACGCGCACCACCGGGGTGAACGCCTGCTGGTAGACAGCCACGGCGAGGGACAGCAGCAGGGCCAGCACGGTGAGGAAGGCGATGCCGTACAACCGCAGTCTGATCACTCTCATCCGGTTCATGTGACTCACCCCGCGATCCGTACGGTCGTGCTGGCGCCCCAGATGGCGAGGCTCAGGAAGAAGTCCAGGACATTGATGGCGACGATCGAGGTGCGCACCGCGCGGCCCACCGCGACGCCGACGCCGGCCGGTCCGCCGCTCGCGTAGTAGCCGTAGTAGCAGTGCACCAGGATGATCAGGACGGCGAAGACGATCACCTTCCCGAAGGACCAGAGCACGTCCACCGGCGGCAGGTACTGCTGGAAGTAGTGGTCGTAGGTGCCGGCCGACTGCCCGTAGTAGCCGGTGGTGATGGTGCGGGCGGCCAGATACGAGGACAGCAGCCCGACCACGTACAGCGGGATCACGGCGACGAACCCGGCGATCATCCGCGTGGTCACGAGGAACGGCAGCGAGGGGACGCCCATGACTTCCAGGGCGTCGGTCTCCTCGCTGATCCGCATCGCGCCGAGCTGGGCGGTGAAGCCGGCGCCCACCGTCGCGGACAGGGCGAGCCCGGCCACCAGCGGGGCGATCTCCCGGGTGTTGAAGTACGCCGACAGGAACGCCACGAAGTTGGAGGTGCCGAGCTGGTTGAGGGCCGCGTAGCCCTGCAGGCCGACCTCGGTGCCGGTGAAGAACGACAGGAAGGCGATCACACCGACCGTGCCGCCGACGACGGCCAGCGCGCCACGGCCGAAGGTCACCTCGGCGAGCAGGCGCAGGACCTCCTTCTTGTAGCGGCGCAGCGTACGGCCCGTCCAGGCCAGGGAGCGGCCGTAGAAGGAGAGTTGGGTGCCCAGCTCTTCGAGGGAGCGCAGGGGGCGGTCGAGGAGTCTCATCGGCTAACCCCTCTGGGGGACGACCTGGAAGTACACCGCGGTCATCACGAAGTTCGTCACGAACAGCAACATGAAGGTGATCACCACCGACTGGTTCACCGCGTCCCCCACGCCTTTGGGCCCGCCCTTGGCGGTCAGTCCCTTGTACGAGGCGACGATCGCGGCGATCGCCCCGAACACCAGCGCCTTCAGCTCGGCCGCCCACAGGTCGGAGAGCTGGGCGAGGGTGGTGAAGGACGCCAGGTACGCGCCGGGCGTGCCGTTCTGGAGGACCACGTTGAAGAAGTAGCCGCCCGCGACGCCGACCACCGAGACCAGGCCGTTGAGCAGCAGGGCGACCACCATCGACGCCAGCACCCGCGGGACGACGAGGCGGTGGATCGGGTCGATGCCCAGCACCTGCATCGCGTCGATCTCCTCGCGGATCTTGCGCGCCCCCAGGTCCGCGCAGATGGCGGTGCCGCCGGCGCCCGCGATCAGCAGCGCGGTGACGATCGGGGAGGCCTCCCGCAGGACCGCGAGCACCGAGGCGGCACCGGCGAAGGACTGGGCGCCGAGCTGCCGGGTCAGGCTGCCGATCTGCAGCGCGATGACCGCGCCGAAGGGGATGGACACGAGCGCGGTGGGAAGGATCGTGACGCTCGCGATGAACCACGCCTGCTGGATGAACTCCCGTAGCTGGAAAGGGCGGCGGGGCATCGTGCGCAGGACGTCCAGCGCCATCGCGAACAGGCTGCCGGAGTGCCGCAGGGCCCCGGTGGGCGACAGGCTCATGCGTCCGCCACCTCCCTGCGGCGGTGCGGCTCGGCCTCGCGTCGGGCGATCGCCTCCCAGCGGGGCGGGCGGGCGATGCCCGGCCCCGGCAGCAGGCGGGGAGTCGGTTCCCGGCCGCCGGGAGGCTCGGCGCGGGCGCCGGCGCCGAGCTGTGCGAGCTCCTGCTCCACCTGGGCGGCGTCCTTCTCCTCGGCCATCCCGATCGGCCCCTGCATCCGGCCGTTCAGAAACTGCCGTACGACCGGCTCGTCGCTGGCCAGCAGCTTCTCCCGGGGGCCGAACATGACCAGCTCGCGCCGGAACAGCAGCCCGATGTTGTCGGGCACCTGGCGGGCCGAGGCGATGTCGTGCGTGACGATCAGGAACGTCGCGTCGATCTGCGCGTTGAGGTCGACGATCAGCTGGTTCAGATAGGCCACCCGCACGGGGTCGAGCCCCGAGTCCGGCTCGTCGAAGAGGATGACCTCCGGATCGAGCACCAGGGCGCGCGCCAGCCCGGCCCGTTTGCGCATGCCGCCGGAGATCTCGCCGGGCAGCTTCTCCTCGGCGCCGATCAGGCCGACCATGTCCATCTTCTCGAGCACGATCCGCCTGATGTCGCTCTCGGACTTGCGGGTGTGCTCGCGCAGCGGGAAGGCGATGTTGTCGTAGAGGTTCATCGAGCCGAACAGCGCGCCGTCCTGGAACAGCACCCCGAACAGCTTCCGCACCTCGTACAGGTCGTGTTCGCGAAGTCGCGTGATGTCCCGGCCCTGGATCGTGATCGAGCCCCGCTCCGGCTTCAGCAGGCCGACGAGCGTCTTGAGGAACACCGATTTGCCCGTGCCCGAGGGGCCGAGCATGACCGAGACCTCCCCGGCGGGCAGCGTCAGCGAGACGTCCTGCCAGATGACCTGGTGGCCGAAGGACTTGGTCAGCCCTTCCACGCAGATCTCGACACCCATCCGGTTCACCCTTCAGCCGTGGAGCAGCTCCGACACCTGCTCTACGGGGAGGGGCGGAGCGTCCGTCGCGACCGGGGCTGGTTTTTTTCGAACGGGTTTCGCGGTCCGGGCGGAGGGCCGCCGCACGGGCGGCCCGACCTGCGGTTCTACGGGAGCGCGGGCGTGGTGGGGACGGTGCTCGGTACGGCGGGTGTGTACAGAACCGAGGGGGTCCGCGGAGTCGGCCCGGCCGACGGGACGGCGGACTCGACCGGGACGTCCGGCCCGTCCGGAACCTCGGTCACGTCCGGGAGGCCCGGTGTTCCGGTCACGCCGGAGAGCTCGGGCAGCTCCGGCACCTTCGGCACGTCCGGCACCGGCGGGACCTCGGGGGCCGGCAGCGCCGGAAGCGGGGGCACCGAAGCCTCTGGCAGGGACGGCACGGACAGCGGCAGCAGCGGACCGTCGGCGGAAGACTCCGCCCCCCGCCCACCGGGCACCGCCGGCGCGGACGACGACCCGGGAGATCCGGGAGTGCCCAACTGGCCGTCGCCGTCGGGCCCGAGCGCCTCCGGGGGCCCCGACACGGAGGGCTTCGCCGCGGGGCCGCCCCCGCTCCCGTCGAGCGCGTACGGCAGGACGAACCCCGCGACCGCCAGGGTCGCGGCCGTGGAGGCGACGGCCACCGCGTGTGCCTTGCCGCCCCCGTGTGGCCGCCCGCGCCCGATCAGGTACAGCACGACCCCCAGCGTCCCGGCCAGCGAGGCGCGCAGCGTGCGCCGGGCCCGGGCCAGCAACGACTCGACGGTGCGGTAGCTCAGTCCCATCCGCACGGCGACCTGGCCGACGTCCAGGTCCTCGGACTTCAGCCGGAGCGCCTCCGCCTGGCGGGCGGGCAGGTCCCCGCTGCGCACCGCCAGCCACCTGGCCTCGGCCCGGTCGCACACGACCTCCTCGACGGGCGCCGGACCCGGCGCGACGAGCGTGGGGCTGGTGCGCACCTCGGCCTCACGGTTGACCTGGCGGTACCGGTCGACGCACAGCCTCATGGTCACGGTGGTCAGCCAGGCGCCGAGGCGCTCGTCGTCGAGGTCCGGGCGCTCCGCGGCGCGCAGCATCGCCTCGTGCACGGCGTCCTCGGCGTCCTCCAGGCTCATCGACCGCCGCCGGGCCACCTTGAGCAGCTGCTCGCGGTGGCTCCACATACGCTGCCAGCGGTCGTGGGCCTCCTGTGTCCGGGCGGCCATGGCCGCCTCCGCCTCAGCAGGCATGTCCGTCGCCATGAGGGCCCCTCCACGCTCACCCGCCGGTTCCTGTGCCGTCCGGCGGCTGGCGACATTACCCCCCGGTAGCCACGGTTGTGGAGGGGGCGGCTCCCATCGTGTCCTCACCGTTGCTGGTCAGCGGAGCGTCGCCGGGCAGCACCTCGTCCTCGGGCAGCCGCACGTCCGGATCGGGCACGGGGAGGGGCGGCTGCTCCGACTTCCCGGCACCGCCTGCCGGACGGGACGGCGCGGGGGAGGGCGAGGCGGGCCGCGCGGCGGGCGTAGGGGAGGGGGACGCACCCGGGCGCCCGGAGGGTTCCGGCGTGGCGGGCTCCGGCGTGCCCGGGCGCGCCGGCTCCGGTCGGCCCGGGGCTCCGGCGCCGCCGTCCGGCACCACTCGGTGCCCTTCCAGGAAGTGCGCGTACCAGGCCCTGACCGTGCGCAGATACGCCCGCGAGTGGTTGTAGCCGAGGATCGCCCGGTCCAGATCGGCCGGGTCGGACAGGTTCCGGCCCCCGGCGCACAGATAGCGGCCCGCGGCGAGCGCGGCGTCGAAGACGTTGTTCGGGTCGGCCCGGCCGTCGCCGTTGCCGTCGGCACCCCAGCGGGTCCAGGTGGACGGGATGAACTGCATCGGGCCCACCGCGCGGTCGTAGGCCGTGTCCCCGTCGTACGCCCCGTGGTCGGTGTCGCGGATGACGGCGAAGGGGCCGCCGTTCAGCCGGGGGCCGAGGATCGGCGTGACGGTCGTGCCGTCCTCCGTCACCCGGCCGCCGCGCGCCTGCCCGGACTCCACCTGACCGATCGCGGCGAGCAGCTGCCACCGCAGTCCGCAGCCGGGCGTGGTGCGCGCCAGCTCCCGCTCGGCGTGCCGGTACGCGGCGAACACGCTCGCCGGGAGGGCATCGCCGCCCGTCACCGGCCCGGCGCCCTCCTTCCGCTGCCCCGTCCGCAGCGGCGGCAGCTCGGTCCGGTAGGGGGTGTCGCCGGACACGCTCGCCCCGTGCGCGGCGGGTGTCGTCTGACGCGCGGGCTCCGCCGCCCGGGCCGGGAGCGCCCCCGGCGCCTGCGACGCGGTCAGCGCGGCCATGGCCGCCGCCGCGATCGCCGTACCTCCGGCACCCCTGAGAACCGCTCCTCTGAATGTGCGCACCTCGCGTTCCCCTCCCTGTGTGGATCCGTTCCCTGTGTGGAATCCGTCCTCTGCTCTACGCGGCGGGGCGGCACATCCGTCGCACGGAACGGGTCCCGCCGAGCAGGGGAGGTCCGCAACCGTGTCCGTTAAGGTCTCCCCAAGCGGCCGGGGCGTTGCGGTCCCGAGCGCGGACCTGACGGCAGGCGTGGGTCGGAGCCGATGCATGGGGGCACAGTGCGACTGAAAGTGGAGTTCACGACCGAGCCCTTCGACCTCGACGAGGCGCCCGCGCACGCCCTGGTGGCCCGGGAGGTCATCGAGGCCGCCGAGCTGGACGCCGTGGACGTGGGCCCGTTCGGCAACACCGCGCAGGGCGGTGCCGACGTGGTGCTCACCGCCGTGGACGCCCTGCTCCGCAAGGCCCTGGAGGCCGGTGCCACCCGGGTCTCGCTCCAGGTCAACGTGGTCGAGGAGGAAGAGGCGTGAGCGGCGCGGGGGACGAGCCGTTCATCGCGGCCGTCAAGCCCCTGGTCGACGCCATGGGCGGCGAGCTGATCCCGCCCGACGAGGCCGGCCCCGACGATGTCGTCCTGGCCTGGGCGGGCCGGGACGCGGTCGCCGTACGGCTGCCCCAGCTCGCCGACTCCCTCGATCACATCCTGGCCGCCATGGAGCGCCGCAAGGGCATGCCGCTGGCCGATCTGGACCGCAGGGCCAAGCAGGAGGTCGTACGGATACTCGAGGCGCGTGGCGCCTTCTCCGTACGGCACGGCGTGGAGACCGTGGCGAGCGCCCTGGGCGTCAGCCGCTTCACCGTCTACAACTACCTCAACCGCGAGAAGGGGGCCTAGGGGGCTTCTGATGGCCCCCTGACCCACCTCGCCGCACCGGTCCGGTTTCGCGCCACCGAATTTTCAACAAACTGTTGACGTGCGGTCGCGGGAGGGCGTTAGCTGTCGGCACGCCCGTTCAGCACGAAGGCCGAATCCGGCCACGGAGGCTCCCGTGACTTCCACTTCCACGCCGCCGGGCCTGGCCCGGTTCAACACTCTCGAGGAGCACGCGGCCCACAGCGCGCTCCACGAGGCGTGCGCCTCCACGGCGTGGGCGGAACGCCTGCTGGCCACCCGCCCCTACGCCACCGCCGAGGACCTGTACGCCGCGAGCGACGCCGCCATGGCGGAGCTGACGGCCGCGGACCTCGACGAGGCGATGGCCGGCCACCCGCCCATCGGCCGCCCGAAGCCCGGTGACCCCACCTCGGCCCGGGAGCAGCGCGGCATGGCCGGCGCCTCCGACGCGCTCAAGGCGGAGATGCTGGAGCTGAACCTCGCCTACCAGGAGAGGTTCGGCCATGTCTTCCTGATCTGCGCCACCGGCCGGACCGGCGAGCAGATGCGCGACGCGGTCAGGGAACGGATCGGCAACACACCGGAGCGGGAGCGGGAGATCGTCCGCACCGAACTGGGGAAGATCAACCGCATCCGGCTCGCCCGCCTCGTCGAAGACGACTGAAGAGGACGCCCGACCATGAGCACCAGCACCACCGCATCCGTGTCCACGCACATCCTGGACACCAGCGTCGGCCGCCCCGCCGGGGGCGTCGCCGTCCAGCTCTCCGCCCGCGCCGGGCGCACGGCGGACTGGCAGGCGCTCGGCGGCTCGGCCACCGACGCGGACGGCCGGTGCAAGGACCTCCCGGCACCGCCGGAGGGCACCACCCACGTACGGCTCGACTTCGCCGTCGAGCCGTACTTCGAGAAATCCGCGAACCAGCGAGCCGATGCGCAGCAGGACGCCCCCGCGAATCGGGACAGCGGTGCCGGTGTGTTCTTCCCGGAGGTGGCGATCACGTTCGCCGTCGTGCCGGGCGAGCACTACCACGTACCGCTGCTGCTCAACCCGTTCGGCTACTCCGTATACAGAGGGAGCTAGCTACATGCCCACGATCCTGGGACAGAACCAGTACGGCAAGGCCGAGAACCGAGTCGTAAAGATCACGCGGGACGGCGCCACCCACCACATCAAGGACCTCAACGTCTCGGTCGCGCTCTCCGGCGACATGGAAGAGGTCCACTACTCCGGCTCGAACGCCCACGTCCTGCCGACCGACACCACCAAGAACACGGTGTACGCGTTCGCCAAGGAGCACGGCATCGAGTCCGCCGAGCAGTTCGGCATCCACCTCGCCCGGCACTTCGTGACCTCGCAGGAGCCGATCAAGACGGCCCGGATCCGCATCGAGGAGTACGCCTGGGAGCGGATCGAGGCCTCCGACGCCGACGCGCGGTCCACCGGCGCCGGCGAGGTCAAGCACTCCTTCGTCCGCAAGGGCCAGGAGACGCGGCTCACCCAGATCACCTACGACGGTGAGCGCTGGGAGGTCGTCTCGGGCCTGAAGGACCTCGTCGTGATGAACTCGACCAACTCCGAGTTCTGGGGCTACGTCAAGGACAGGTACACGACCCTCAAGGAGGCCTACGACCGCATCCTGGCCACCGAGGTCTCCGGCCGCTGGCGGTTCAGCTGGACCGACGACGAACAGCACATGCCCGACTGGGAGACGTCCTACGAGCAGGTGAAGAAGCACATGCTCCAGGCCTTCGCCGAGACCTACTCGCTCTCCCTTCAGCAGACCCTGTACCAGATGGGTGCGCGGATCATCGACAACCGCAGCGAGATCGACGAGGTCCGCTTCTCCCTCCCGAACAAGCACCACTTCCTGGTGGACCTGGAGCCGTTCGGGCTGAAGAACGCCACCGAAGAAGGTGCTGTGTACTTCGCCGCCGACCGCCCCTACGGCCTGATCGAGGCGACGGTCCTCAGGGACGGCTGCGAGGCGAAGATCCCCGTGGACCTCACCAACCTCTGAGGTTCCCTCTTTCGGCACCCGTGGCCGGGGAACCCTTCTCCCGGCCACGGCACTCAAAACTTCCGGGGTCCTGCCGTGCCCTCTCCACCACAGCGCAAAGGACGAACCATGGCAGCAGACCGGCGCATCGTCATCGAGAACTGCGCGATCGCGACCGTCGACGGACACGACACCGAGTACGCCTCCGGGCACGTCGTCCTCGCCGGCAACCGCATCGAGTCGCTCGGCGCGGGCAGGGCCCCCGACGGCCTGGAGAACGTGGCACGCCGCATCGACGCCTCCGGCCACCTCGTGACCCCCGGCCTGATCAACACCCACCACCACTTCTACCAGTGGATCACCCGGGGCCTGGCCACCGACCACAACCTCTTCAACTGGCTCGTCGCGCTGTACCCGGTCTGGGCGCGTATCGACGAACCGATGGTCCGCGCGGCGGCCCAGGGCTCGCTCGCGATGATGGCCCGCGGCGGCGTCACCACCGCCATGGACCACCACTACGTCTTCCCGCAGGGCTCCGGCGACCTCTCCGGCGCGATCATCGGCGCCGCCCGCGACATGGGCGTGCGCTTCACCCTCGCCCGGGGCTCCATGGACCGCAGCGAGAAGGACGGCGGCCTGCCCCCGGACTTCGCCGTCGAGACCCTGGACGGGGCGCTGGCCGCCACCGAGGAGACCGTGCGCCGGCACCATGACTCCTCCTTCGACGCCATGACGCAGATCGCCGTCGCGCCCTGCTCGCCCTTCTCCGTCTCCACCGAACTGCTGCGCGACGGCGCCCAGTTGGCCCGCCGTCTCGGCGTCCGGCTGCACACCCACGGCTCGGAGACCGTGGAGGAGGAGAAGTTCTGCCACGAACTGTTCGGCATGGGCCCGACCGACTACTTCGAGTCCACCGGCTGGCTCGGCGAGGACGTGTGGATGGCGCACTGCGTCCATATGAACGACTCCGACATCGCCGCCTTCGCCCGGTCCCGCACCGGCGTCGCGCACTGCCCGTCCTCCAACGCCCGCCTCGCCGCCGGCATCGCCCGCGTCCCCGACATGCTCGCGGCCGGCGTCCCCGTCGGCCTCGGCGTCGACGGCACCGCCTCCAACGAGTCCGGCGAACTCCACACCGAGCTGCGCAACGCCCTCCTCATCAACCGCCTCGGCGCCCACAGGGAAGCCGCCCTGAACGCCCGTCAGGCCCTGCGGCTCGGCACGTACGGCGGCGCCCAGGTGCTCGGCCGGGCCGCCGAGACCGGCTCCCTGGAGCCCGGCAAGCTCGCCGACCTCGTGCTGTGGAAGCTGGACACGCTCGCCCACGCCTCCATCGCCGACCCGGTGACCGCCCTGGTCTTCGGCGCGGCCGCCCCGGTCACCGCCTCCTTCGTGAACGGCCGGCAGATCGTCGAGGACGGACGGCTGCTCACGGCCGACGAGGACGCCATCGCCCGCGCCACGCGGGACGAGGCCCAGCGCCTGGCGAAGATCGCCGCCGAGGCCTGAACACCCGGATGACTCCGGCCGGGAGGGACGGCTCCCGGCCGGTGGCCGTGGACCCGAGCGGGGACCACGGCGGTCGTCTCCGGGGTGCGCGCAGACGCGCGCGCCCCGGAACGGCCACAACCGTCCACCGCACATCCGGTCCCTCCCCCAAGCTCCCGGCTTCGCTCGAGCGGGGAGGTACCCAGCCCACCCGCACCACCTCCCTGACACCCACGGCGGCCCCCGGGCACAGCCGTGTAACCGACCGGAGGGACGCCGCCGTGGCCGACCACCCCGTTGACGAAAAACTCCCCGCGCTCAAGATGGCGACGACCGGCCTTCAGCACGTGGCCGCCATGTACGCGGGCGTCGTCGCCCCGCCCCTGATCGTCGGCGCGGCCATCGGCCTCGACGCCACCGACCTGACCTTCCTCACCGGCGCCTGCCTGTTCACCGCGGGCCTCGCCACCCTCCTGCAGACCCTCGGCATCTGGAAGATCGGCGCCCGGCTGCCGTTCGTCAACGGCGTCACCTTCGCCGGTGTCGCCCCGATGACCGCGATCGTCGCCTCCACCGAGGACAAGTCCGACGCCCTGCCCATCATCTTCGGCGCGGTCATCGTCGCCGGACTCCTGGGCTTCCTGGCCGCCCCCGTCTTCTGCAAGGCGATCCGCTTCTTCCCGCCCGTGGTCACCGGCACGGTCATCACCCTGATCGGCATATCGCTGCTCCCGGTCGCCTTCGGCTGGGCCCAGGGCCCCGACCCGACGGCGCACGACTACGGCTCGGCGACCAGCCTGGGACTCGCCGCGATCACCCTGCTGATCGTGCTGCTGCTGCGCCGCTTCACCACCGGCTTCGTCAAGCAGATCGCCGTGCTGCTCGGCCTCGTGATCGGCACGCTCATCGCGATCCCGTTCGGCGCCACGGACTTCGGCCCCGTCACGGACGCGGCTGTCATCGGCTTCCCCACCCCGTTCCACTTCGGCGCCCCGCAGTTCCAGCTCGCCGCGATCATCTCGATGTGCGTGGTGATGGTGGTGTCGATGACCGAGTCGACCGCCGACATGCTGGCGCTGGGCGAGATCGTCGAGCGCCCGGCCGACGAGAGGACCATCGCGGCCGGCCTGCGCGCCGACACCCTCGGCTCGGCGGTCAGCCCCCTCTTCAACGGCTTCATGTGCAGCGCCTTCGCACAGAACATCGGCCTGGTCGCCATGACGAAGATCCGCAGCCGGTACGTCGTCGCCGCGGGCGGCGGCTTCCTGGTGCTGATGGGCCTGTGCCCGATGGCGGCCTCACTGATCGCCGTCGTACCGCGCCCGGTGCTCGGCGGGGCGGGCGTGGTCCTGTTCGGCTCGGTCGCCGCCAGCGGCATCCAGACCCTCGTCCGGGCCGCCCTGGACAAGGACAACAACGTCCTGATCGTGGCCGTCTCCCTGGCCGTCGGCATCATCCCCATCACGGCGCCGGAGTTCTACCACGCCTTCCCGGAGACGGCGAGGATCGTCCTGGACTCCGGCATCTCGACGGGCTGTGTGGCCGCGGTCCTGCTCAACCTGGTCTTCAACCACCTGGGCCGGGGCGACCGGGACGCCCACGACGTGACCCACCCGATGGAGGCGGGCGAGGAGCTCACGAACACCCCCAAGGCCCCGGCCGCGCCCTGACCCCACGGACTCCGCTTAGGCTTCTGCCCCGGTCAACTCCTTGTTGACCGGGGGATCAGGGGACGAGGGGGAGACGGGCCGATGAACCACGCGACCGAGGTGTTCCAGCCACTGCAGGGGGACGACCCTCCCACGGTGGCCGGATACCGGCTCGCCGCCCGGCTCGGCGCGGGCGGCATGGGCCGGGTCTACCTGTCGCACACGCACGGCGGCCGGCCGGTGGCGATCAAGGTGGTGCGGCCGGAACTGGCCGACGACCCGGACTTCCGGCGCCGGTTCCGCCGGGAGGTGGACGCGGCCCGGCGGGTCAGGGGCGCCTACACCGCCGAGCTGATCGACGCCGACGCGGACGGCACGCCGCCCTGGTCCGCCACGCTGTACGTGCCCGGCCCCTCCCTGACCGACGCCGTAGCCCGGCGCGGACCGCTGCCGGTCCCCGCGGTGCTGCAGCTGATGGCCGGGGTGGCCGAGGCGCTCCAGGCCATTCACGCCGTCGGCATCGTGCACCGGGACCTCAAACCGTCCAACGTGCTGCTCGCCGCCGACGGTCCGCGCGTGATCGACTTCGGCATCTCGCTGGCCGCCGACTTCACGTCGCACACCGCCACCGGTGTCACCGTCGGCACACCCCACTTCATGGCTCCCGAGCAGGCGACCGCGGGTGAGGTCACGGCGGCGACCGACGTCTTCGCGCTGGGGCAGACGGCGGCGTTCGCGGCCCTGGGCCGGCCGCTGTACGGGGACGGCTCCGCGATCGGCGTGCTGTACCGGATCGTGCACGACGACCCCGACCTTTCGCTGCTGCCCGAGCAGCTCCGCCCCCTGTTCGCCCGCTGCCTGGCCGCCGCCCCGGAGGAGCGGGCCACCCCGGCCGAGATCGTCGACTGGTGCGGGCAGCGGCTGGGCGCGGACGCCGACGCGGGGGCCGGTCCGGCCGTCTGGCGGGACGTCTTGGGACCGGAGGTCGCGGTCCCGTCTCCGCTGCCCACCCCCACCCGGGTGCTGCCGCAGCCGCTGGTCGTCACCCAGCCCCAGTCGCTGCCGGGCGGGCCGGGGGAGCGACGGGCGCGAAGACGGCGTACCGCCCTGATCACGGCCGCGGCGGTGACGGCGGGGGCCGTCGCGCTGGGCGGCTTGTTGTGGACGGTTCAGGACGCGGGGATCAGGTTCCGCGACTGGGTGGCGGGCGCGCCGTCGACACCGGGCCCGCAGGAGTCCGGGCGGTCCTCGGGGTCGGCCTCGTCGACGCAGGAGTCCGAGAGCCGTGCCGGGGCGGCGGGAAGCGGCGGCGGGACACCCGAGGCGTCCGTGCCCTCCCCGGCGAAGTCCGCGTCACCGCAGGTCGAGACCCACGCGCCCCTGATGCTGACACCGGAGACTTCGCTGAGCTTCCATGAGCCGTTCATGCGTGACGACCGCAAGGGGGACATCCGCTTCGACTGCAAGGACGTCGGCTGCGCGGTGGAGAGCGACACCAGCGTGTTCCTCCAGCTCTTCGGCAAGTCGGGGGCGACCCTCGACGAGTGCCGGCTGATGCTCGCCAGTGCCGACCGCCACCGCTGGACCCTGGCCGGCGCAGCCGCCGGCAGCGAGATCTGCGTCAAGCACTCCAACGGCGACATCGCCCTGCTCGTGCTCCAGACGAAGCAGACCGCACTGCCCGAACTCGCCACCCTCACCGTGGACATGACGATCTGGCGGGACGCCGCCTAGAGCCCGAACATGCCCGGGTCGGTCGCCAGCTTCTTGAAGACCTCGGCGGGGTCGGGGACGAGTCTGCGCTTCTCGAGGTCCAGGATGCCGCCGACCGCCGTGATCTCGGCGGCGACGGTGCCGTCGGCCTTGAGGACGCTCTGCTGGATCCGGAACGTCTTGCCGCCGTCCCATTCGAAAGCGCAGGTCACCTCGACCTCGTCGCCCGCGAGCAGCTCGCGTTTGTAGCGGATGGTCGTCTCCAGGGCGACCGGACCCACGCCGCTGCCGATGAGCGCGGACTGGCTGATCCCGGCGGCGTGGAGCAGCGACCAGCGGGCGTGCTCCGCGTAGTTCAGGTACACCGCCTGGTTGAGGTGCCCCTGGACGTCGGTCTCGTATCCACGGACGGTCACAGGGACGGAAAACGGCTCGCTCACGGCTTCCCCTTCGGACTCTCGTGCACTCTGCAACGATCCACCGATCTTGGCATGCCCATCACGCCCGGCGCGGCGAAGCCAGCAGATACCGGGTCCCGCCGCGCGGCTCGCGGTGTTCGCTCACCTGCCAGCCTGCCCGTTCCAGGGTGACCGCGCAGGCCCGCAGTGCCTCGCCGTCCGGCTCGTGGACGGCGACGGCCTCCGGCTGCGGGGTCTCCCGCACGCGATACCCCGGGCCCTCCATCCCCGCCGGAGCGTGCCCGGCGGCCTCCAGCGCCAGCGCGGCGGCCCGCACCAGATGCGCACGCTCCCAGCCGCACGGCCGGTCCACGTCCCCGCCCGGGTTGGTCATCCGGCGCAGCTCCAGCAGCCCCTGCCAGGCGCTGTGCACCTCCCGGCGCCGGGCGGGCCCGGCATCCGCGGCGGCCTCCTCGCCGCCGACGCGGGCGGCGAACACCCCGGTCGAGGCGGGTGCCTCCCCGGGCCCGGCCGGCTCGGGCGCCTGTGTGATGCCCTGCCGCACCCGGTGCCCCTCCGGCGTCAGGAAGTGATCGTGCGGCGGCCGGGGGTGGCGGAAGGCGAGTCCCCGCTTCACCAGCGCCGTGAGCTGCGACTCCGTGCCGCGGAGCCGCCCGGTGACGGGGTCGGCGGCGTCGATGACGCGCCGCTGCGCGGCGGTCGGCGGTCGGGTCACGGGATGCTCCTCTCCGGCCGGCGACGGGCCCAGGGGCGCTACGCCCCACCATGGGGGCTCCAGGCCCCACCTGCTCGAAGGCTACGACCCGCCACTGACATTCCGGGCCGGGACGACTCCCCGCCCCGCCGCACCCCGGCCCGCCGCACTCCGGCCCGCCGCGCGCCGGGGCTCGGGCCGCCAGGTGGCCACCAACGCCGCGGCCAGCAACAGTTCGGCCAGGTCGCCGCCGTAGTACATGATCTCGGCGCCGCCCTGCACCTGGTCGATCGGCGCGTGGATGTCGACCCAGAAGCCGCCGTACATCAACTGGGAGATCACGGCGTGGGCCGCGATCCCGATGCCCAGGTAGGCCAGCCGGGCCCTGACCCCCGGCCGGGCGGGGGCCGGGTCGGGGCCGGCGACGGCGTGGGCGAACAGGCATCCGGAGAGCAGGAAGTGCGCGTGCAGCAGCCAGTGCGCCGCCGGGTCGGCCGTGATCGCGTTGTACAGGGGGGTGAAGTAGAGCACCGCGAGGCTGCCCGTGGAGAGCGTCAGCGCGACCGCCGGGTGGGCGATCACGCGGGCGGGCGGACTGTGCAGCACCGCGGTCAGGCGCCGGCCCCCGGACGCGGGCAGGGTGCGCAGCAGGAGCGTGACGGGGGCGGCCAGGACCAGTGCGAGCGGCGCATACATGCCGATGAGGAGGTGCTGGACCATGTGCCCGCGGAAGTCCTCGTGGGCGAAGGGTGCTACGGGCGGCAGCAGCGCGACGCCGAGCAGGAGGATCCCGCCCGGGAAACAGCCGGTCCGCCACCGGCTCCAGCCGAGGACCGGATTGCGCAGGCACGCCCGGCGGACGAGCAGCAGATAGACGCCGGAGGCGACGAGCAGCAGGAGCGCCGGCGGCAGCCAGTCCGGGGTGCCGCCGCCCGCGGCGTGCCCGTGCCCGTGCGGGTGGTGGCCCATCAGCCGTGCAGGCCCTCATGCCGGCCGGCGGCCGCACCGGGGTCGAAGGGCCGGCCGCTTCGCCGGAGCAGGTGGCCGCCGGCGACCAGCAGGGCGCCCAGGGCGAGGAAGCCGATGTCCCACCACACCTGACCCTCTCCGGCGTAGACGTGGTGGATGCCGAGGACGTGGTGGTCCAGGACGCCCTCCACAAGGTTGAACAGGCCCCAGCCGACGAGCATCCAGCCCCACAGAACCCGGGAGGTCCACACCCGCCGCCGGTCGTGGGTGACCCGCGCGTACAGCACGGCCAGCCCGAGCAGGACCGCCAGCCAGCACACGGTGTGGAAGACGCCGTCCCACAGGGTGTTCATCTCCAGGCCGGAGACGGTGTGGGGGTTGTAGTACTTCACCCCGATGCGGTCCTGGTTGGTGCTGGAGAGCATGTGGTGCCACTGGAGCAACTGGTGCAGCAGGATGCCGTCGGCGAACCCGCCCATCCCGACTCCGAGCACGATGCCCGGCAATCGGAGGTCCGCCGGTCGTGGGGTGCCGACCCGGGCTTCACCTTGCGTGGTGGCCATCACTCGTCTCCGCTCCTGCCTGGGGGAAGGACCGAGGACGACGTTCCCTTCTGCGCGGCGCTCACGCCCTGCGCTCGGCCCCCATCCGGCTCAAAGACCCTTTCCGGCCGTCCCCGCTGAGTCCGGGGAACGCTCGGTGCCTACTGCCGGTAGCCGCCCAGGAACCGCCCGATCCGGCCGACCGCCGCCTCCAGGTCCTCCGCGTGCGGCAGCGTCAGGATGCGGAAGTGGTCCGGCGCCGGCCAGTTGAAGCCGGTGCCCTGGACGACCTGGATCTTCTCCCGCAGCAGCAGGTCCAGGACGAACTTCTCGTCGTCGTGGATCTTGTGGACCTTGGGGTCGAGGCGCGGGAAGGCGTAGAGCGAGCCCTTCGGCTTCACGCAGGTCACACCGGGGATCTCGTTCAGCTTCTCCCAGGCCACGGTGCGCTGTTCGTGCAGCCGGCCGCCGGGCGCGGTCAGTTCGCGGATGGACTGCCGGCCACCGAGCGCGGCCTGGATGGCGTACTGCGCGGGCGCGTTGGCGCACAGCCGCATGGAGGCCAGCATGGTGAGGCCCTCCAGATAGTCCCTGGCGTGCTGCCGCGGCCCCGTCACCACCAGCCAGCCGGAGCGGAAGCCCGCCACGCGGTAGGTCTTGGACAGGCCGCAGAACGTGAGAACCACCAGATCGGGGGCGAGGGCCGCGGCCGAGTGGTGGACGGCGTCGTCGTAGAGGATCTGGTCGTAGATCTCGTCGGCGAAGACCATGAGGCCGTGCCGCCGGGCGAGGTCGAGGATGCCCTCGACGATCTCCTTGGGGTAGACCGCGCCGGTGGGGTTGTTCGGGTTGATGATCACGACCGCCTTCGTACGGTCGGTGATCTTCGACGCCATGTCGTCGAGGTCGGGGTACCAGTCGGCCTGCTCGTCACACAGGTAGTGGACCGCCTTGCCGCCCGCGAGGGTCGTCACCGCCGTCCACAGGGGGAAGTCCGGCGCGGGAACGAGGATCTCGTCGCCGTCCTCGATGAGCGCCTGCACGGCCATCGACACCAGTTCCGAGACGCCGTTGCCGAGGAAGACGTCGTCGACGCCGACCTCCAGACCGAGCGTCTGGTACCGCTGGGCCACGGCCCGGCGGGCGGAGAGGATGCCGCGCGAATCGGTGTAGCCGTGCGCCTGGGGCAGCATCCGGATCATGTCCTGGAGGATCTCCTCCGGCGCCTCGAACCCGAAGAGCGCGGGATTGCCGGTGTTCAGCCGCAGCACGCTGTGGCCCGCCTCCTCCAGCGCGTTGGCGTGCTCGATCACCGGGCCGCGGATCTCGTAGCAGACCTCGCTGAGTTTGCTCGACTGCCGGAACTCCATGCGCCGCTCTCCTCTGCCGATCGTGTTGCTTGGTTTTACCAAGTACGCGCTTGGAAAGTCCAACAACTTGTCTAGACTGCGTCGCATGCCACCTCGCCGAAGCTACGACCAGTACTGCTCCGCCGCCCGTGCGCTCGACGTCGTCGGTGACCGCTGGACCCTGCTGATCGTCCGGGAGCTCCTCGCCGGTCCCCGGCGCTACACCGACCTGCACGCGGACCTGCCCGGCGTCAGCACCGACGTCCTCGCCTCGCGGCTGAAGGACATGGAGCGCGACGGCCTCGCGACCCGGCGCCGGCTGCCGCCCCCCGGTGCGGCGTACGTGTACGAAGTCACGCCCCGCGGAAGGAAGTTGCTGCCCGTGCTCCAGGCGCTGGGGGAGTGGGGGCAGGCCGAGCTCGGGGAACGCCGGCCGACGGACGCGGTCCGGGCCCACTGGTTCGCCCTGCCGCTGCTGCGCCTGCTGGACGGCGAGGGGCTCGTCGAAGTCCGCCTGGAGGAAGGCCTGTTCCATCTGTACGCCGGCGCCGAGGAGGGTCCCGTGTACGGCGACGGTCCCGCCCCGGGGGAACCGGACGCCCGGCTGGTCCTGGACACCGCCACCTGCACGGCTCTCGGCCGGGGGGAACTGAGCCTCTCCCGGGCCGTGCGGGAGGGCCGGGTCGAGGTGAGCGGCGAGGGCACGCTGGCCAAGGCGCTGCGCGAGGAATGAGAGAAGGCCCGCGCGAGGCGGGCCTTCTGAGAGGTGATCAGGCGGTGTGCAGGGTCAGGCCCCCGGCGGCACCCGGGACGGCCGTCCCGTCCCGCGCGTCAGCGCGTACCCGCCGGCTCCCGCGAGGGCGGCCAGGATCCCGCCGATCGCGGTCCACACCCAGCGGTCCGACCACCAGCCGGACGCCCAGCCGTCCTCGGGTTCCAGACCGGCCAGCACCGCCGCGTCCTCCTGCTCCTTCGCGGGCTTGGTGGCGACACCCGGCACCAGCGGCTCGGCGAGCGAGCCGTCCACGGCCGCCGATCCGCCGATGTCCCTGGAGTCCACCCGCACTTCGCTCCCGACCGGGAGACCGAGGTCGGCGGTGGTGACGCCGGTCGCGGTCAGCCGGACGTAGTAGGTACCCGGCAGCGGGTCGTTGGCCCACGGCTCCGACCATGCGCGGACCGTGCGCAGCACACAGGCCAGTTCGACCGAGGACGTGCCCGCCGCGGTGGTGCGCGTCTGCGCCCCGTACTGGCACGCCTGGCGGCGGCGCAGACCGTCGTAGACGTCGATCTGCCAGGTCTGCGGGGCGTGGGTCTCCGGCAGCTTCACCGTCGCCTCGACGGTGGGACGCTGCCCGGTGTCGGCGGGGAACGACCAGTACAGGTAGTCGCCCGTGGAGCCGCTCGCCGTGGCCCGCTGCCCCTGCTCGATCTCCGTGGCCGTACGGAACGACGTACCGGCCTGTGCCGGGGCCGAGGCGTCGCCCGGGGACGGACTCGGTGAGGCGTCGGCCGCGGCCGGGGCGGCCGCCAGGCCGAGGGTCAGCAACGCCGCGCTCAACGCTCGTGCCACTCGCATCAGTTGGTCCTCCAGACCGCGACCCGCCAGCGCGACAGCCAGCCCCAGACGAGACCGGCGAGGAAGCCGGTGAGGATCAGCACGCCCAGCAGCCACCAGCCGCGGCCGAGGCCGAAGGCGGCCACGTCGCCCGCCTCGCCCGGGGCGTCCACGACGTCCACCGTCAGCTCCAGCGGCAGACCGGGCGTGGCCTTCACGCCGGAGGCCGCCGAGAAGGAGTGCGAGACGGCGAGGCAGACCGCCTCCGCGGGAGCGTCCTCGTCGTCGCTCCCGGCCTTCGGGTAGCGCAGCCCCGTCGAGATCACGTCGGTGCGGCCGTTGCCCGCCGCCTCGCCGCGCACGATCTCACGGCCCTTGGACGTCACGGCCCGCATCAGCACGCCGTAGCCGGGGTTCACGGCCCGGTCCGCCGCCACGCTCACCGAGGCGCGCAGCTCCTGCCCCGGCCGCACGTCCACCCGGTAGAAGCGCTGCTGCCCGAACTCCTCGCGGTCGGTGTACAGGCCCGACTTCAGCGTCGGCGCCCCCGCGCACCGGCCGGCGCCCTCCGCCGGCACCGGCGTCACCACCGGATCGGCCGCCCGGTCCACCAACTGGTTCACCCGGTCGGTGAGTTCGTCCTGGTGCTCGACCGAGGTGTAGGTGCCGCCGGTGGCCTCGGCGATGCAGCTCAGCTGCCGGCTCAGCTTGGCGGTCGGGACCAGGCCCAGGGTGTCGATGGTCAGGCCGATGCCCTTGGCCGCGATCTCGCGGGCCACCTCGCACGGGTCGAGCGGGGCGCAGGTGTCCTCGCCGTCGCTGATCAGCACGATGCGCTTGGAGCCGTCACCGCCGTCCAGGTCGCCGGCCGCCTTCAGCAGGGCCGGGCCGATCGGCGTCCAGCCCGTCGGGGTGAGCGTGGCGACGGCCGTCTTGGCCTCGGTGCGGTCGAGCGGGCCGACCGGATAGAGCTGCGCGGTGTCCTTGCAGCCCGTCTTCCGGTCGTCGCCCGGATAGTCGGCGCCGAGGGTGCGGATGCCGAGCTCGACCTCCTCCGGCGTCGCGTCGAGCACCTCGTTGAACGCCTGCTTGGCGGCGGCCATCCGCGACTGGCCGTCGATGTCCCGCGCCCGCATCGAGCCGCTCACATCGAGGACGAGGTCGACCTTGGGGGCGTCTCGGCCCGTGGGTTCACCGGCGGCCGCCCCGGCCGGGAAGGCGAGCCCGGCCGTCAGCGCGGCGAGCAGGGCACAGACCCCTGTCGCCAGCCGTGTTCTTATGATCATCGGCGGATCCTAGTGATCCCCCCGCTCCGGCTCCAAAACGCCGGTTCACCGCAGCGGATTGGGCAGTTGTGCCCACTGGTCCCCGGGCGTCTGCGGCGAGAGCCGCATCAGCGTCAGAGCCTTGGTGGGCAGGGGCTGCGCGCACAGCGCCGCGAAGTCCGCAGTGCGCGGCAGGTCCCGTACGGCCGTCTCCAGCGCCGCCGCGAGCGCCGGGGCCGACCCGGCCGTGCCGGCCAGCGCGCCCGCCACGAGCGACCCGAACAGCTTGCGCCGAAGGGCGCGTTCGTCGTCGGTGACCATACGGGCGGGCAGCTCGGGCACCGTGATGCCGTGCCGGGCGAGGCGGGCCGGGCTGACCCGGATGTCGGCCAGGTCGCGGTAGACCAGACGCAGCGGCTCGCCCGTCGCGGAGAGGACCACCAGAAGGTTCTGTCCGTGGGCTTCCAGCGCCACGCCCAGCTCCAGCAGCCGCAGCCCGACGGTGAGGGCGAGCCGGGTGAACCCGGCCAACCAGGCGGGAGAGCCGGGAAGGGCGGTGGTGGCGAGCGCCGCCACCGGCAGGACCCGTTCGCCGCTGCCGGCGTACGTCTCGGGCGATTCCCGCAGGACGGCCGCGAAGTCGGGGGAGCCGGCCGCCGCCGCGCCGAGCGTGCGGGTGACGTGCAGCAGGCCGTCCGTGCGCGCCGCGGGCGTCCCCGCGAAGTCCGACAGCATCGCCGACGCGGCGACCGAGGGCAGGGAGATGTCCCGCACCGAGGACGTCAGCCGGGCGCTCAGCGAGGTCTTCACATGCGGCCCGCCCGGCAGCGCCAGCGTCCGCAGGGACATCAGCGGATGCGCGGGGCTGCGCTCCTCGCAGGTCCGCTTCAGCACATGCGCCGCCTGCCACGGGTGCACCGGCAGCACCACCCGCCCCCCGTCCCGCAGCTCGTCCGGCCACACGCCCGTCACCAGGCACTCCTGCGCCCGCACCGGCACCAGCCCCAGCTCCACGACCGGCCGGTGCTCGGGCCCGTAGGCGAGCTGCTCGGCCACCGAGAAGCCCGGCCGGGACCGGCACGTCGGATGGAACGGGTGTCCGTCGACGATCCGCTGCTCCCACTGCCAGTCGTGCTCCGGCCAGTCGCCCCGGTCGCCCTCCTGCCCCGCGCGGGACAGCGCCGACGAGGCGACGCTGTGGCCGAGCTCGGCGGCGAAGGAGGCGGAGTGCGGTACGGCGAGGTCCGTCATCAGCCGCGCAGGATCCTCGTAGGCCCTCTCGTCCAGCCGTACGACGGTGACGTACGCGCCGGTCGCGTACGGATCCGGCCGGGGGCCGTGCAGCCGGCGGCCGTCCCGCAGGAACAGCGTCAGCCCGTCCCCGCCCTGCTCGCGGCGGACGACCCAGGGCAGTGGATCGTGGGCGAGACCGCGCCACAGCCGGGACAGCACGGCCGCCCGTGCGCCGGGCAGTTCGGCCTCGTACCGCGCCAGGAGACCCGGCCGCACGACGGACAGCTCGTCGGCGACCTCGGTCTCGGCGGTGGGGGGACGGTGCACGGGCGGGCTCCTCGGGTACGAGTGCGGGTACGAACTCACAGCGCAATGGCGACGACCGACATACTGATCATCTCCGCCCGAACGCTGGAAGGACCGTAGGGACGAGTGGAACGCGTGGACCTCATGCCCCCGCCCGCCGACGACGACTCGGCCCACGGCGACTCCGCCCGCGGCGACGGCCCGTCCGTCGCCGCTCTCGCCGACGCGTACGCCGCCGTGCCCCTGCTGAACTGCCTGCTGCGGGAGGTGGCCCGTCCGGTCCGTCAGGAGGGCGAGCACCATGTCTACCGGCTGCCCGGCGGGGACCGTCTGCTGCGGGTGCGCGGTACCCGGCGGCCCGCCGAACCGGAGCTCCACCGGGCCGGCGCCTGGCACCGCGTCGGCCACACCGAGCTGGTCGAACTCGTCGCCGAGGAACTGCGCCGGCACACCGGGTCGTCCAACCACGAACTGCCCGCCGAGATGCTCGACAGCCGGGAGGCCGTGGCCGCCCTGCTCGCCGCCCGCTCCCGGGCCACTCCGCCCGACGACCTCTACCGGCGCTCCGAGCAGTCCCTCCTCACCGGCCACACCCACCACCCGGCCCCCAAGGCGCGCGGCGGCGGGCCGGCCGCCCGCTGGCTGCCGTACGCGCCCGAGGCGTACGCCCGCTTTCCCCTGGCCCTGCTCGGACTCCGCGAGGACACCGTCGTCGAGGAGGGCGACACCTCCGCCCTCGACGCCCTCGGCACGGCCCCGCCCGGCTACCGCCTGCTCCCGGCCCACCCCTGGCAGCTCGACCTGGCCGCCCCCGGACTCGCGGCCGCCTTCGCGGACGGCAGGCTGATCCGGCTCGGCACGACCGCCTTCGACACCTGGCCCACGGCCGCGATCCGCACGCTCTACGCGCCCGGGCACGACCTCTTCCTCAAGTTCAGCCTCGACGTGCGCATCACCAATGACATCCGCCGGCTGTGGCGTCACGACCTGCTCGCCCTGCGCCGGACGGACGCTGCCGTGTGCGCCGCCTTCGCGACGTTCGACGGGCCCCCGGCCTGGCTCGGCGACCGCGGGTACCGCACCGCCGACTTCGCCTTCGAGGCCCTCGCCGTCCTCGTCCGCGACGGCTTCGGCGACCACCTCCGGCCCGGCGCGACCCCGCTGCTCGCCGCCGGACTCGTCGAGGGCTTCGACGGCAGTCCGCTCGACCGGACCCCCGACCCCGCCGCCTGGTGGGAGGCCTACCTGGCCCAGGTCGTGCCCCCGGCGCTGACGGCGTTCGGGCACGGCGTCGTCATCGAGGCCCACCTGCAGAACACCCTGGTCGCCGTCGACGCCGGCGGCCTGCCGGTGCAGGCGCTGTACCGGGACGCCGAGGGCGTGAAACTGCTGCCGGACGTGACGCGGCAGGCCGGCTGGGAGCGGCTCGTGTACTGCCTGGTCGTGAACCACCTCGTCGAGATCGCCGGCGCCCTCACCGCACGGCACCCCGGTTTCGACCCCTGGCCCGCCGCCCGCCGCGCGTTCGCCCGCCACGGTCTTCCCGAGGTCCCCGCCCTGCTCACCTCACCGTCCCTGCCCGCCAAGACCAACCTGCTGCTGCGCTGGACCGGCGCGGACGGCGCCGATGCCCGCTACCGGCCGCTGCCCAACCCGCTCGCGGACGGGGCCTGATCCGTTGGGGCCGGACCCCCGCGTGAAATGATGATCACAACGGCTGGAGAGGGAGGGTGCGGCATGTCCGCGACGCCGGACGCAGGGGTTCCCTGCCGCATCGTCGTCTGCCGGGACTGCTGCTGCGGCAGTCCCAAGGTCACCGGCGTCGATCACGCCGCCCAGACCGAGCGCCTGCGCGAGGCGGCACCGGTGCGCGTCTCCGCCTGCCTCGACGTCTGCGACCAGGCCAATGTCGTCGTCGTCCAGCCCTCCGCGGCGGGCCGGGCCGCCGGAGGCCGGCCGGTGTGGCTGGGCCTGGTCAACGACCCGGCGGCGACCGAGGACGTCGTCTCCTGGGTCCGGGAGGGCGGTCCAGGCGTCGCGCCCCTGCCCGGCATCCTCGGCCTGTACGTCTTCACACCGCTCGCGCGGCGCCGCTCCGACGGCTCATGACACGGCGGGCACACACAGCACGGGCACCCTCGACAGGTGCAGCAGCTTGTGCGGAGTCGAGCCCAGCAGCGCCCCGCGCACCGGGCTCTCACCCCAGGTGCCCACCACGATCACCCGGGCCCCATGGCGGGCCGCGGCCTCGATCAGCGCCTGCGCGGGCCGCTCGTCGATGAGCTCCACCGACGTCCGCACACCGGCCTCCTCGGCCACCTGGACCGCATGTCCGAGCGCGGTGCTGCCGGCCTCGCGGACGGCCTCGTGATGAGCGCCGTACTCCTCGCCCGGGAGACCGGGGGCGGCGGCGCCGTAGACGATCACCAGGGGCTCGTCGAAGGCGGTCGCCACCTCGATGGCCACGCCCAGGGCCCGCCGGGCGCCCGGGGACTCGTCGTATCCGAGGACCAGCGACATCTTCAGGACTCCTTGCCGTCGACGAGGGCCGGGTCGACCACACTCGGCTGTTCCGACCAGAAGGCGGGCGCCATCAGCCGCCACACGACCATGAGGATCACGCCCGCGACGAAGACGCCGATGCCGATGACGAGCGGCGGACCGAGCCCGAACCACGAGACGCCGCTGTAGGAGTTCGCGGGGTCGGACATGTCCGCCACGGATTCCACCAGCAGCCAGGCCAGCAGCCCCGCGCCGATGAGCGGACCGAGGCCGATGAGGAAGAAGTTGCGGGCGCTGTGGGTCAGTTGACGGCGGTAGTAGACCGCACAGGCCAGACCCGTGAGCGCGTAGTAGAAGGCGATCAGCAGGGACAGGGCGGTGAGGGAGTCGAAGAGGGCGTTCTCGCTGACGTGGTAGAGGACGAGGTACCAGGCGATGGCGATGCCGGCGACCCACCAGGTGCTCACGTCGGGCGTGCGGAACCGCGGGTGGATGCGGCCGAAGTGCGCGGGCAGGGCGTGCCGGCGGGCCATCGACAGGCCCGTGCGCGACGCCGGGATGATCGTCGTCTGGGTGGAGGCGAGCGCCGACGTCGAGACCGCCAGCAGCACCACCCAGTCCCAGTCGCCCATGGCCTCCTCGGCGAGCAGGGCGAAGATGAACTCCTCCTCCGCCGCGTTCTCGGCGAGGTAGTCCGTCCCCGCGTAGGCCACGACCGCGAAGGCGACCGCGAGGTAGGTCACCAGCAGCAGCACCGTCGACCAGACGGCCGCCTTGCCGGGGGCGGTGGCCGAGTCCTCGACCTCCTCGGTGAGGTTGACCGCGGACTCCCACCCCCAGTAGATGAACACGCCCAGCAGCAGGGACGCGGTCAGGGACGCCCCGCCGGCTCCGAACGGGTTGAGCCAGCCGAGCTCCGGGTCGATGGAGTCGAGGGTGCCGGTGCCGGCGTAGACGCGGTAGAGCGCCACCACCGCGAAGGCGAGCAGGCAGGCGACCTGGGCCAGGATGAGGACGTTCTGCACCTTGGCCGAGATCTCGGTGCCGATCACGCAGACGGCCGTCATCACCAGGATGAGCAGCACCGTCAGCACCTGGCGCACCACGTCGTTGTCGGCCCAGCTGTCCAGGCCGACAGCGAGCAGGAAGAACGTCACCGCGACGTCCGCGAGCGACCCGACGACCAGGACGCCGGTCATCGTGATGGCCCAGCCGCCGAGCCAGCCCGCCCACGGTCCCATGGCGCGGGTGACCCAGGAGAACGTCGTGCCGCAGTCCTGGTCGACCTTGTTGAGGTAGTAGAACGCCGACGCGATCAGCAGCATGGGCACGAACGACGCGAGCATCACCCCGGGGGCGTAGATGCCCACCAGCGCCACGATCGGGCCGATGACCGCCGCCACGGAGTAGGCGGGGGAGGTCGCGTTGAGCCCGATGACCAGCGCGTCGACGAACCCGATCGCGTTGGGCTTCAGGCTCGCCTCAGGGGGCGGGCCCGAGTCCGTGATGTCGTTGGCCATGCACCCTCGCTCCCGTGGTGTAGGCATCCATACAACAGGGAGTTTCGGGGCATTCGGGCTATTGACGCCCTTTCAGGGCTTCATGTCGCCCTCCGGCTGCGGACCAGCAGGTGCAGGAAGTACGGCGTGCCGATCACCGCGGTCATCAGGCCCGCGCCCAGCTGGGCGGGGGCGATGACGGTGCGGCCGAGCAGATCGGCCGTGCCGACCAGCGCGGCGCCGAGCAGCACGGCCACGGGTACGACCCGGACATGCCGCCGGCCGACCAGGGCACGGGCCGCGTGCGGCGCCACCAGGCCCACGAAGCCGATCGTGCCGGCCGAGGCTACGGCGGTCGCCGCGAGCAGCACGCCCACCACCAGGAACCCCAGCCTGGCCCGGGGCAGTCGGAGGCCGAGCAGCCGCGGGGTGTCCTCGTCCAGGGAGACGAGATCCAGCTCGGTGCGGCGGGCGACCGCGACGGCCAGGCCCAGCGCCAGCACCAGCGCGACGGGCAGCACGTCCGCCGTGGTCCGCCCGTACGTCGAACCGGACAGCCAGGTCAGCGCCTTGACGGCGTTGAACGGGTCGGTGAGCACGATGAGCAGGCTGATCAGGGCCGTGGAACCGGCGGCCATGCCGATGCCGACCAGGACCAGCCGGTTCTGCCGGTAGCCGCCCCGGGCGGAGAGCCCGAAGACGATCGCGGAGGCCAGCGCGGCACCCCCGAACGCGGCGCCCGCCACGCCCCAGGACCCGGCCGCGGGCACGGTGGTGACGAGCACGACGGCGCCCAGCGCGGCACCGCCGGAGACGCCCAGCACTCCGGGTTCCGCCAGGGGGTTGCGGGTCACGGCCTGCACCAGCGTGCCGGCCAGGGCGAGGGCCCCGCCCGCGCACAGGGCCGCCAGCACCCGCGGCACGCGCGTGTCCAGGACGAAGGTGACGGTCTGTCCGGCCCGCCCCTGCGCCCAGTTGGCGACATCGCCGAGCAGCAGCTTGGTGTCACCCAGCAGGACGCCGGCCAGCGTGACGCCGACGACCGCGGCGACGAGCGCGGCCACGGTGACGACGAAGGCCGCCCGGCTCGGGATGCGCAGCCGGTCCGGCGCCTCGGCCCCGGCGGTGTCGCGCAGCCGCAGGGCCGTCACCACCAGGAAGACGGCACCGACCAGGCTGGTGACGATGCCCGTCGGCACGGCGACCGCGGTGTCCGCCGGGACGAGGGCCCGCAACGCCACGTCCGACCCGAGCACCAGCCCGGCACCGGCCAGACCGGCCACGGGCAGGACCGCCCGGGCGCGGACCAAGCCCCGGAACCGGCGGGCGAGCGGACGGACCAGCGCCGGGGCGCACAGGCCGACGAAGCCGATCGGCCCGGCGAGCGTGACGGCCGCCGCGGACAGCAGCGCCGCCAGCACCACCACCGTGACGCGCGTGGCGCGCACCGGGACGCCCAGACCGCGCGCCGCGTCGTCCCCGAGGGCGAGCGCGTCGACCCGGCGCGCCACCAGCAGCAGCCCGACGAGCCCGGTCAGCGCGACGGGCAGCATCTGCAGGACGCCGTCGAAGCCGTTCTGGCCGATGCTGCCCTGGTTCCACTGGTAGAGGCCCTCCGTCTGCTGCGGGAACAGCAGCAGCAGCCCTTCCGTCACGGAGTTGAGGCCCAGCGCCAGCGCGGTGCCGGCGAGGACCAGCCGCACGGTGCCCGTGCCGAGGCCGGACAGGGCGAGCACGACGGCCGCGGCCGCCAGTCCGCCCGCGAAGGCCACTCCGGAGGAGGCGAGCAGCGGCAGGGAGACGCCGCTCGCGCCGACCAGCCCGAGGGCCAGGTACGAACCGGCGTTCACCGCGAGCGTGTCGGGCGAGGCGAGCACATTGCGGCTGACGGCCTGCAGGACGGCGCCGGCGATGCCGAGGACCACGCCGACCAGGACGCCGGCGGTCATCCGCGGCAGCCGGGAGGCGACGACCACGGAGGCGTCACCCGGATCGGCCTGTCCGGTCAGGGCCTTGAGGACCTGCCGCGGTCCGACGGCGGCGGTGCCCTGGGTGATGTCGACGACGGCCAGGGCGGCGACCAGGAGGACGAGAGCGGCCGTCACCGCGGCCGCACCGGTCCGGGACGCGGCCGCGGGCGGACGGGTGGCAGGGGGCGCTTCGGTGACGGCCATGACCGGCGCTACTTCGTCAGCGCGCCGACGAGGGCGTCGATGTACGCCTCCATCGACCCGGGACCGCCGAACATCCAGATGCCGTCGGGCAGCCGGTGCACCTTGTCCGCCTTCACGAACGGCAGGGAGGTCCACACGGCGTTCTTCTTCAGCTGCCCGGAGAACGGGTTGCTGGACTTGTCGCCGTCGTTGCCTATGTAGGCGAACCGCACGTCCTTCGGCAGGGCGGTGAGGCCCTCGACGTCGGTGGTGCCGAGGCCGTAGGCCGGGTCGCCCTTCACCTTCCAGGCGTTCTTCAGGCCGAGCTGCTCGTTGACGGAGCCGATGAGGGAGCCGTCGGTGTACGGGCGCAGCGAGACCTGATTGGACGTCACATAGCCGTCGGCGAAGGCGATGCCGGTGCCGTCGAGCTCGGCGTCGGCGAGGGCCTTCTTGCCCTCGGCGACCTTGGCCTCGAAGTTCTTCCGGGCCGTCTTCGCCTTGGCGGTGGTGCCGGTGGCCTTGGCGATGAGGTCGAGGTTGGTGAACATCTGCCCGATCTGGTCGGAGGCGTCCGCCGACTTGATCTCCAGCACCGGGGCGATCTTCCGCAGCTGCTTGACGGCCGCGTCCGGCAGGTCGGAACTGGCCACGACGAGGTCGGGGGAGAGCGAGGCGATGGTGTCCATGCTCGGCTCGCCGCGCGTGCCGATGTCCTTCGGCTCGTTTTTCAGCGGGACGGCGGTGTCCCAGGTCTTGTAGCCCTTGACGTCGGCGACGCCGACCGGGTCGACGCCGAGGGTGATGAGGCTCTCGACCTCGTTCCACTCGGTGGCGACGACCTTCTTCGCCGGGCCGTCCAGCGTGACCTTCGCGCCGGTGGAGTCAGTGAGGCTGATGGCCCCGGAGGTCTTCCCGGTGCTGTCGGCGGCCGGCTCGGTGGTGCCGCAGGCGGCGAGGGTGAGCGCCGCGGCGGTGGTGGTGGCCGCGGTGAGCAGGAGACGTCTCATGAGGTGGTGCCGAGCCTTTCGCTTCGGGTGGTGCGGGTGTGGTGCCGGCCGATCGGGCGGGTCCGCAGCCGGCCGGTGTGGGGGTCGGTGTCGACGTCGATCCGGATGCCGTAGACGGCGGTCAGCCGCTGCGGGGTCAGGACGTCCTCGGGCCGGCCGTCGGCGACGATCCGGCCCGCTTCGAGCAGCGTGATCCGGTCGGCCAGGGCCGCCGCCTGGTCGAGGTCGTGCAGCACGACCCCGACGGCGATCCCGTGGTCGTCCGCCAGGTCGCGGACGAGGTCGAGGAGTTCGATCTGGTAGCGCAGGTCGAGATAGGTCGTCGGCTCGTCCAGCAGCAGCACGCCGGTCTCCTGCGCGAGGCAGCTCGCGAGCCAGACCCGCTGCAACTGCCCGCCGGAGAGGTGGTCCGCGCCGCGCTCGGCGAGGTCGGTGACCCCGGTCAGCGCGAGCGCCCGCTCCACCGCGGCCGTGGCGTCCGGGTCCGGGCGGCCGAAGCGGCCCCGGTAGGGGTAGCGGCCGAACTCGACGACATCGCGCACGGTCAGCCCGCTGGGCGTGGGGCGGCCCTGCGTCAGCAGGGCCACGTACCGCGCGAACTCCCGGGCGGTCAGGGCGAGGCCGTCGGTGTCGCCGTCGATCCTGAGCTCGGCGCGGCGGGCCCGCTGCAACCGGGCGATGGTCCGCAGCAGCGTCGACTTGCCGCTGCCGTTGGGGCCGACCAGGACGGTCACCTCACCGGGCAGCAGCGCGATCGCCGCGTCGTGCACGACATCCGTGCCGTCGTACGACACGGTCACGCCGGTGGCCGACAGTTGATGCCCGCGCAGACGCGATCCGCCGGCGGGTTCTTCACCAGATCTCACGCGGTGAAGGTTAGCCTAACCTAATATCGCCTTGACAAGAGGGTGCGGTGGCCGGATTCATCCGGTCCGCCGTGCCGCCGGGGACCACACCCGTGCGGTTGCCCCGACGGCCGGCCTGCCCGGCCTGGGTACTATGGCACCTTCGGATTCCGCCCTCCGGGGAGCCTTGGACCATGCTCAGAGAGGTCACCGCGACCCGCTACGTCGAACCCCTGCGGTCCGGCGGCTCCGTCCCGGGAGTCGTCGAGGCGGACGACCTCGGCACCTACGTCGTGAAGTTCACCGGCTCCGCGCAGGGCCGCAAGGCGCTCGTCGCCGAGGTGATCGTCGGGGAACTGGCCCGTGCCCTGGGGCTGCGCTTCCCGGAACTCGTGCTGGTCCACTTCGACCCGGCGATCGCGGACCACGAACCCCACCAGGAGGTACGGGACCTGCACGCGGCCAGCACGGGCGTGAACCTCGGCATGGATCACCTGCCGGGCGCCCGGGACTTCACCCCGGAGGTCGCCCGGGTCTTCCCCGTGGACCCGCTGGAGGCCGGGAGGATCGTCTGGCTCGACGCGCTGACCGTGAACGTCGACCGTACGGTGCACAGCTCCAACCTGATGGTCTGGCCCACCCTCGGCGTCGCACCCTCGCGCCTGTGGCTGATCGACCACGGCGCCGCCCTGGTCTTCCACCACCGCTGGGACGCCACCGACCCCCGCAAGGCCTACGACTTCCGGCACCACGCCCTCGGCCACTACGGGCCCGACGTCCGGGCCGCCGACGCCGAGCTGGCGCCCCGCGTCACCGAGGAGCTGCTGCGGGACATCCTCGCGGAGGTCCCGGACGCCTGGCTCGCGGACGAGCCGGGCTTCAGTACCGCGGACGAGGTGCGCGAGGCGTACGTGACCTACCTCCGCACCCGCGCGGAGGCCTCCGCGGACTGGCTGCCCACCGGCTTTCCCACCCGGGAGGAGCTCGCCGCCGAGGAGGCCCTCCGGGCGGCGAGGAACCAGCAAGGACGCCCCGCGTGGCTCAAGCAGGTGCCCGACCTGCACGGCAAGCCCGCGGCCGAGCAGGATTGGACGGTGCACCTCGGATGACGGACGTACAGCGGGTCGAGATCGAGTACTGCACCCAATGCCGCTGGCTGCCCCGCGCGGCCTGGCTGGCGCAGGAGTTGCTGACCACCTTCGAAACCGAACTGACGGAACTGGCCCTGAAGCCCGGCACGGGCGGGGTGTTCGTGGTCCGCGTCGGCGACGAGGTCGTCTGGGACCGCCGGGAGCAGGGCTTCCCCGAGCCGACGGCCGTGAAGAGGGCCGTACGCGACCGAGTGGCCCCGGGCAGGACCCTGGGCCACTCGGAGCGGTAGCGGCTGCCGCTCAGCCCTTGAGCTGCTCGTACGCCGGGAGCGTCAGGAAGTCGGCGTAGTCCTCGTCGAGCGAGACCGTCAGCAGCAGGTCGTGCGCCTGCTGCCAGTTGCCGGCCGCGAAGGCCTCGTCGCCGATCTCGGCCCGGATGCTCGCGAGTTCCTCGGCGGCGACCTTGCGGGCCAGGCCGGCGGTGACCTGCTCGCCGTTGTCGAGGACGACCCCCGCGTTGATCCACTGCCAGATCTGGGAGCGGGAGATCTCGGCGGTGGCCGCGTCCTCCATCAGGTTGAAGATGGCGACCGCGCCGAGGCCGCGCAGCCACGCCTCGATGTAACGGATGCCCACCTGCACGGCGTTGACCAGGCCCGCGTACGTCGGCTTGGCGTCGAGCGAGTCGACGGCGATCAGGTCGGCCGCCTCGACGGCGACGTCCTCGCGCAGGCGGTCCTTCTGGTGGGGCTTGTCGCCGAGGACCTTGTCGAAGGACTCCATGGCGATCGGCACCAGGTCGGGGTGGGCGACCCAGGAACCGTCGAAGCCGTCGCCGGCCTCGCGGTCCTTGTCGGCGCGGACCTTCTCGAACGCGACCTTGTTGACCTCGGCGTCCCGGCGGGACGGGATGAACGCCGCCATGCCGCCGATGGCGTGGGCGCCGCGCTTGTGGCAGGTGCGGACGAGGAGTTCGGTGTACGCGCGCATGAACGGGGCCGTCATCGTCACCGCGTTGCGGTCCGGCAGGACGAACTCGGCGCCGCCGTCACGGAAGTTCTTGACGATGGAGAACAGGTAGTCCCAGCGGCCGGCGTTGAGCCCGGAGGCGTGGTCGCGCAGCTCGTAGAGGATCTCCTCCATCTCGTACGCGGCGGTGATCGTCTCGATGAGGACGGTGGCGCGGACCGTGCCCTGCGGGATGCCGCAGTACTCCTGCGCGAAGACGAACACCTCGTTCCAGAGGCGGGCCTCCAGGTGCGACTCCGTCTTCGGGAGGTAGAAGTACGGGCCCTTGCCGAGATCCAGCAGGCGCTGGGCGTTGTGGAAGAAGTACAGGCCGAAGTCGACGAGCGCGCCGGGCACGGGGGTGCCGTCGGCGTCGACGAGGTGACGCTCGTTCAGGTGCCAGCCGCGCGGGCGCATCACGACCGTGGCGAGCTCCTCGTCCGCCTTCAGCGCGTACGACTTGCCGGACTTCGCGTCGGTGAAGTCGATGTTGCGGGTGTACGCGTCGCTCAGGTTGACCTGGCCGAGGACCACGTTCTCCCAGGTGGGCGCGGAGGCGTCCTCGAAGTCCGCGAGCCACACCTTGGCGCCCGAGTTGAGGGCGTTGATGGTCATCTTGCGGTCGGTGGGACCGGTGATCTCGACCCGGCGGTCGTTCAGGGCGTCCGGGGCCGGCGCGACCCTCCAGGAGTCGTCGGCGCGGATCGCGGCCGTCTCCGGGAGGAAGTCGAGGGTGGAGGTGCGGGCGATCTCGGCGCGGCGCTCGGCGCGGCGGGCGAGGAGCTCGTCACGCCGGGGCGTGAACCGCCGGTGCAGCTCGGCCACGAAGGCGAGCGCCGCTTCGGTGAGGACCTCCTCCTGCCGGGGCAGGGGCTCGGCGTCGACGATGGCCAGCGGAGACGGCGCTGGAGCGGACATGAACGGTCACTTCCTTCAGCGAGCTGTGAAGACGAGCCGGCGCTTGGCACCGGGTGCCAGTCTTCCCGGATACGGCGTTCGGCGCCCGGGGAGCAGTCGGGCGCTTCTGAACAGTGGATACTAGTTTCCTCATAGTGGAAGTTCAATCGTCTGTTGATGTCGAGATTCTCAGGGTCGAGGCAAGGTGGCGCTCCGTGCCACCCCGTTCACTCCAGGTGGGCCAGATCGGCTTCGGTGTCGATGTCGAAGGGCCGGGCGACGTCCCCGCACTCGACGAGGGCGATCGCCGTCCGGTGCTCCGTCAGATAGGCGCGTGCCCCCCGGTCCCCGGTCGCGGTCGCGGCGATGCCCGCCCAGTGGGCGGCGCCGAACAGCACCGGATGGCCGCGCACGCCGTCGTACGCGGCGCAGACGAGCGACTCCTCGCCCTCGTACGCCGCGAGGACCCGGGCCACCGCCTCGGGTCCGATGCCGGGCTGGTCGACGAGCGACACCAGGGCGGCCCGCGCGCCCGTGCCGGCGAGCGAGTCGAGCCCGGCGCGCAGGGAACTCCCCATCCCCTGCTCCCAGTCCGGGTTGTCCACCAGGATGCAGCCCGGCAGTGAGGCCCGCGCGCGCACGTCGCCGGCCTGCGCGCCCAGGACCACGTGGACGGTCGCGCAGCCGCCCTCCCGCAGCATCCGCACCGCGTGCTCCACCAGGGGCCGTCCCCGATGGGGGAGCAGTGCCTTGGGCCGCCCGCCGAGCCGCCGCCCGCCACCGGCCGCGAGCAGCAGTCCCGCGACCGCTCGTGCCTCGCCCGTCGTCTCCCGTGTCGTCATGGCTCCTGCATACCGCACGCCCCGCACGGGGGTGCGACGGCGCCGGGTCCGCGTCGCACGGGCGTGCGCCTCGGGCCAGAAAGTCACTCAGCGAGACAAGTCGATGACGCAATGGTCTGGCGCCCGGTGGCCCACGTCGTTTACTGTCCCCGCACCGACCGGCCGGGCGCCCGACTCCTGCCCGGTGCGGGGGACTTCGCGTCGGAAGGGCAGGCGCACGACGAGGTGCGAGGGGGAGGACTGTGTTGCGGAGCGTCGAGCAGAAGCGGCAGGGGCCTTTGGCCGGCGGCGACGAGGACCCGCGCGTGACGGAGCTGCGCTCCGCGGTGTCCCGGTTACGCCGCCGACTGGCCGCCCATCCCGGCGAGTTCGCCGACCGGACCATCGCCGAGGAGGAACTGGCCGCGCTGGCGGCCATGGCCGCCGACGGCACCCCCGAGATCCCCTGCCTGCGCCGCTCCCTCCTGCTGCTCGCGGGCGCGATCGGCTCCATGAGCGCCCTGTCCGCGGACCTCACGGAGGTCCGGCGGGCGGTCGACCTCTTCGGAGGCCCGGTGCGGGGCCAGGGCTAGGCCGGCATGACACGCCGGTCCCCGCGCTCCCTGACCCGGACGGGCAGGGCCCAGGGGGATGACCGGACCTATCCGGACCGTAGGCCCCACGCCGCGGGGCGCCGCCCCGGGTTCGTCAGGGCCGGCGGCCGGGCGCGGAGTGCTGCGGTCCGGCGCCGTTACGCCGGGCTCTGGCTCGCGAGTGCCTCGGACAGTTCCCCGGCGACCTGCTGGAGCACCGGCACGATCTTGTCCGTCGCCGCCTCCGTCACCCGGCCCGCCGGGCCGGAGATGGAGATGGCCGCTGCGGTGGGGGAGTCGGGCACCGGCACCGCGAGGCAGCGGACCCCGATCTCCTGCTCGTTGTCGTCGATGGCGTAGCCCTGCCGGCGCACGTCCTCCAGGGCCGCGAGGAAGCCGTCGGCCGTCGTGATCGTCTTCTCCGTCGCGGCGGGCATGCCCGTACGGGAGAGCAGGGCCCGCACCTCCTCCGGCGGGAAACCGGCGAGCAGGGCCTTGCCCACGCCCGTGGAGTGCGGCAGCACCCGCCGGCCGACCTCCGTGAACATGCGCATCGAGTGCTTCGACGGCACCTGCGCGACGTAGACGATCTCGTCCCCGTCCAGCAGCGCCATGTTCGCCGTCTCGCCGGTCTCCTCGACGAGCCGCGCCAGGTACGGCCGTGCCCAGGTGCCCAGCAGCCGGGCGGCCGACTCGCCGAGGCGGATCAGGCGCGGGCCGAGCGCGTACCGCCGGTTGGGCTGCTGACGTACGTACCCGCAGGCCACCAGCGTGCGCATCAGACGGTGGATGGTCGGCAGGGGGAGCCCGCTGCTCGCGGACAGCTCGCTCAGGCCGACCTCGCCACCCGCGTCCGCCATCCGTTCGAGCAGGTCGAAGGCGCGCTCCAGGGACTGGACGCCGCCGTTGGCGGAGGACCGGGCGGAGCCGGTGGTGCTGGCGCTGGACGTCGGCACGGCGCGTTCCTTTCGGGCGGGCGGGAAGGGCAGAGCCTACCCGGCGGTCGGTTGACTCCCCGCTTGTACGTAGCTACGTTCTGCGTACTGGAAGTTTAATTCCGCTTCGTGGAAACGTCCAGGACTTTCGCCGAAGGGCGCCGGAGTCCAGTCTGCCCTTGACGGCATGGAAGAGGGAGTGAAGACTCCTTCAACAGAAAGTTGAATTCCGTTACGCGGAAGTAAGGGGTTCGGGTGTCCGACGCTGAACTGGTGCTGCGCTCGACGCGAGTCATCACCCCCGAAGGAACGCGGGCCGCGTCCGTCGCGGTCACCGACGGCACCATCACGGCCGTCCTCCCGCACGACGCGCCCCTCCCCGCAGGCGCTCGCCTGGAGGACCTGGGCGACCACGTCCTGCTGCCCGGCCTCGTCGACACGCACGTGCACGTCAACGATCCCGGCCGCACCGAGTGGGAGGGCTTCTGGACCGCCACCCGCGCCGCGGCGGCCGGTGGCATCACCACCCTCGTCGACATGCCCCTGAACTCCCTCCCGCCGACCACGACCGTCCCGCACCTGCGGATCAAGCAGCAGGTCGCCGCCGACAAGGCGCACATCGACGTCGGCTTCTGGGGCGGCGCCCTGCCCGACAACGTCAAGGAGCTCCGCCCGCTGCACGAGGCCGGTGTGTTCGGCTTCAAGGCGTTCCTGTCACCCTCCGGCGTGGACGAGTTCCCGCACCTGGAGCCCGACTTGCTCGCCCGCACCATGGCCGAGATCGCCGCCTTCGACGGCCTGCTCATCGTGCACGCCGAGGACCCCCACCTGCTCGCCTCCGCCCCGCAGCAACCGGGCCCGAAGTACGCCGACTTCCTCGCCTCCCGCCCCCGGGACGCCGAGGACACCGCCATCGCCCGGCTCATCCGCGAGGCGAAGGCCCTCGACGCGCGCGTGCACGTGCTGCACCTGTCCTCCAGCGACGCCCTGCCGATGATCGCCGAGGCGCGTGCCGAGGGCGTCCGCATCACCGTGGAGACCTGCCCCCACTACCTGACCCTCACCGCCGAGGAAGTCCCCGACGGCGCCAGCGAGTTCAAGTGCTGCCCGCCCATCCGTGAGGCCGCCAACCAGGACCTGCTCTGGCAGGCCCTCGCCGACGGCACCATCGACTGCGTCGTCACCGACCACTCCCCGTCCACGGCCGACCTGAAGACCGACGACTTCGCGACGGCCTGGGGCGGCATCTCCGGACTCCAGCTGAGCCTGGCCGCGGTGTGGACGGAGGCCCGCAGGCGCGGGCACGGCCTGGAGGACGTGGTGCGCTGGATGTCGGCGCGCACCTGCGAACTGGTCGGGCTCGACGACCGCAAGGGCGCCATCGCGGTGGGCCGCGACGCCGACTTCGCCGTCCTCGCCCCCGACGAGACCTTCACCGTCGACCCGGTGGCCCTCCAGCACCGCAACCGCGTCACGGCGTACGCCGGCAGGACCCTGCACGGCGTCGTGAAGTCCACCTGGCTGCGCGGGCAGCGCATCGTCGCGGACGGCGAGTTCACCGAACCGAAGGGGCTGCTCCTCACCCGGACCCACTGAAATCCCACCGACCCGAAAGGCAGATCTGATCACCGTGACGGCGATTCCCAGCTTCACCGGCGACGCGAGCCCCTACGGAGGCGGCGACCCGTACGCGGACTACCGCACCGCCGACTTCCCCTTCACCCAGTACGCCGACCTCGCCGACCGGCGCCTCGGAGCCGGTGTCATCGCCGCCAACGACGAGTTCTTCGCCCAGCGCGAGAACCTGCTGGTGCCCGAGCCCGCCGAGTTCGACCCCGAGCACTTCGGCCACAAGGGCAAGATCATGGACGGCTGGGAGACCCGCCGCCGCCGCGGCGCCTCCGCCGACCACCCCTGGCCGGCCGACGACGACCACGACTGGGCCCTGGTCCGCCTCGGCGCCCCGGGCGTGATCCGCGGGATCGTCGTCGACACCGCCCACTTCCGCGGCAACTACCCGCAGGCCGTGTCCGTCGAGGGCACCCGCGTCCCGGGCTCGCCGTCGCCCGAGGAACTCCTCGGGGACGACGTGAAGTGGACGACCCTCGTCCCGCGCACCGCGGTCGGCGGCCACGCGGCGAACGGTTTCGCCGTCGCCGCCGAGCAGTGCTTCACGCATCTCAGGGTCAAGCAGCACCCCGACGGCGGCATCGCCCGCCTGCGCGTCCACGGCGAGGTCGTCCCCGACCCCGCGTGGCTGGAGGCGCTGGGCACCTTCGACGTCGTCGCCCTGGAGAACGGCGGCCGGGCCGAGGACGCCTCCAACCTCTTCTACTCGCCCGCCTCCAACACCATCCAGCCGGGCCGCTCCCGCAAGATGGACGACGGCTGGGAGACCCGCCGCCGGCGCGACCGGGGCCACGACTGGATCCGCTACCGGCTCACCGCCCAGGCCCAGATCCGCGCCCTGGAGATCGACACCGCCTACCTCAAGGGCAACAGCGCCGGCTGGGCGTCGGTGTCCGTCAGGGACGGCGAGGACGGCGAGTGGCAGGAGATCCTGCCCCGCACCCGCCTCCAGCCCGACACCAACCACCGCTTCGTCCTGCCGGCTCCGGCCGTCGGCACGCACGCGCGCGTGGACATCTACCCGGACGGCGGCATCTCCAGGCTCCGCCTGTTCGGCTCCCTGACCCCGGAGGGCACGAGCCGCCTGGCGGCCCGCCATCAGGAGCTCGGCGGCTGACCCGACCCGTGAGACCCGTGGGGCCGTGAGACCCGTGGGGCCGTGAGACCCGTGGGGCGCACCGGCCGGACAGCACCGGTGTGCCCCGCGTACTGCACGGCGTACATGCCTGGCGGGGAGCACCTTTCACGCCGCGCGTGCCTCAGGCCGCGTGGCCCCCGTCCACCGAGAACTCCGCCCCGGTCACGTACGTCGCCCCCGCCAGGTAGGCCACCGTCGACGCCACCTCCTCCGCCGTCCCGAACCGGCCCAGCGCCGTCATCGCCGCCTGCCCGGCCGCGTAGGGCCCGTCCGCCGGATTCATGTCGGTGTCGATCGGGCCGGGAAGGACCAGGTTCGCCGTGATCCCCCGCCCGCCCAGCTCCCGGGCCAGCGCCTTGGTCAGACCGGAGAGGGCCGCCTTGCTCGTCGCGTAGAGGGTCCCGCCCGGCCCCGGCACCCGCTGGGCGATGCAACTGCCGATCGTGATGATCCGCCCGCCCTCGGGCAGCCACGCGGCGGCCGCCTGGGAGGCCAGGAAGACACCCCGTACGTTGACGTCGAGGACCCGGTCCACGTCCGCGAGCGACAGGGTGTCCAGCGGACCGAGCACCCCCACACCGGCGTTGTTGACCAGGATGTCGAGCCTGCCCAGCGCCTCCGCCGCCGCGTCCACCAGCTCGGCCGCCTCCGTGGCGTCGCCCGTGTCCGCGCGCAGCGCGACCGCCCGGCGCCCCAGCGCCTCCACGGCCCGCACCACGTCCTCGGCCGCCTCCTTGCCGTTCACATGGCCGACGGCCACGTCCGCGCCCTCCCGCGCCAGCCGCACCGCCGCCGCCGCGCCGATGCCACGGCTCCCGCCGGTCACGAGCGCCACCTTGCCGTCCAGAGTTCCCTGAGAAGTCATGGGTCCATCCCAGCGGCCGCACGGCACCGGCGCTGGCGAGGAACGGACGTCGACGTCCCACATGCGGAACCTTTCCCTCCCCTTCCCGCGTTCTCCGGACGTGACCCTTCAGCAAGAGATCGTCGGCAACGCCATGCAGATGGCGGTCGTGAGCCTGCAGCCCGGCCAGACGGTGTACTGCGAGGCCGGAAAGTTCCTGTTCAAGACCACGAACGTGACCATGGAGACCCGCCTGGGCGGCCCGTCGGGCGGGGGCGGGCGGCAGTCGCAGCCCGGGGGCGGTGGCCCGGGCGGCATGGGCGGGCTGCTGCGTCAGGCCATGGGCACGGCCATGCAGGCCGGCCAGCGCGCCCTCGCGGGGGAGTCGCTGGCGTTCCAGTACTTCACCACCCAGGGCGGCGAGGGCACCGTCGGCTTCGCGGGCGTGCTCCCCGGGGAGATGCGCGCGCTGGAACTGGACGGCACGCGCGCGTGGTTCGCCGAGAAGGACGCCTTCGTGGCCGCGGAGTCCACCGTCGACTTCGGCATCGCCTTCCAGGGCGGCCGTACCGGCCGGAGCGGCGGCGAGGGCTTCGTCCTGGAGAAGTTCACCGGACGCGGCACGGTGATCATCGCCGGGGCGGGCAACTTCATCGACCTGAACCCGGCCGACTTCGGCGGCCGCGTCGAGGTCGACACGGGGTGCGTCGTGGCCTTCGAGGAGGGAATTCAGTACGGCGTCCAGCGCGTCGGCGGCCTCAACCGCCAGGGCGTGATGAACGCGGTCTTCGGCGGCGAGGGCCTGTCCCTGGCCACCCTGGAGGGCAACGGCCGCGTGATCCTGCAGTCCCTCACCATCGAGAGCCTCGCGAACGCCCTGAGGAAGGCCCAGGGCGGCGACAAGCAGGGCCCGACGGGCGGGCTGTTCTCCACGAACGCCCAGTGAGCGGGCGTCCGGGCCGGCGACGAGTTGCGGGTGCCGGCGGGGTCTGACGTGATGGCATCAGGCACCGCACCAGGAAGCAGGCACCCGCCATGGGCAAGCTCGTCTCCACCCTCTTCGTCACCCTCGACGGCGTCTACCAGGCCCCCGGCGGGCCGCAGGAGGACACCCGCGGGGGCTTCACCCACGGCGGCTGGAGCTTTCCGTACGCCGACGAGGACTTCGGCCGGTTCATGAGCGAGGTCTTCACCCGCCCGGGCGCCTTCCTGCTCGGCCGCCGTACGTACGACATCTTCGCCACCTACTGGCCCAAGGTGACCGACCCCGCGGATCCGATCGCCGGCCCGCTCAACTCCCTGCCGAAGTACGTGCCTTCCTCGACCCTGACGGACCCGGGCTGGGCGGGCACGACCGTGCTCTCCGGCGACCTCCGCGAGGAGGTCACCGCGGTGAAGGAGCGCACCGACGGCGAGGTCCAGGTGCACGGCAGCGGCGCCCTCGTCCGGTCCCTGCTGGCGCTCGACCTCGTGGACACCCTGCACCTGCTGACCTTCCCGGTCGTGCTCGGCTCCGGGTTCCGGCTGTTCCCGGAGGGCGCCGTACCGACCGCGTTCGAGCACACCGGCGGGAGCGTCACCGGCGGGGGCGTCTCGATCCAGACGTACGACCCGAAAGGCCGCCCGGAGTACGGCGAGTTCGGTCTGCCGGAAGGCGCGTGAGGGCGCCGCGGGGTCGGTGAACTTCCCGCGAAATCACGGGGCTTCACAGGAAATTCTCCCGGCTTGTCATTGACATGCCAGCGTCTACGCGCGTCATCATGAGCGTCATGAATTTCCCCCCACGCGCCTCGCGGCTCGGCGCAGCAGCCGCCCTTCTGTCCGCTCTCCTCGTCGGCGGAACCGTCTCCGCCACCACGGCCGACGCCGCCCC
The DNA here is from genome assembly GCF_014701095.1 of Streptomyces tuirus. Lineage (NCBI taxonomy): Bacteria > Bacillati > Actinomycetota > Actinomycetes > Kitasatosporales > Streptomycetaceae > Streptomyces > Streptomyces tuirus. The sequence goes on from NZ_AP023439.1 coordinate 6,252,193, forward strand.
CACCGCCGTCGGCGACATCTGCTACAGCAACCTGCCGTCCCAGGCCCACGACACGCTCGACCTGATCGAGCAGGGCGGCCCCTACCCGTTCGACCAGGACGGCACCGTCTTCCAGAACCGGGAAGGCATCCTGCCCAGCCGGTCCTCCGGCTACTACCACGAGTACACGGTCATCACCCCGGGCTCCTCCAACCGCGGTGCGCGGCGCATCGTCACCGGTGAGCAGAACCAGGAGGACTACTACACGGCCGACCACTACGAGTCGTTCGACCTGGTGGACTACGGCTGCTGATCTCGACGGGACAGCGGGCCGGACGTCCGTCGGCGTCTCAGACGGACTTCCGGCTCCCCGGCCCCCGCGAACAGGGGCCATGTCCAGCGGCCGAGGCCGCATCGAAAGTCCGCGGTGGTACGACTTCGGTCGACGATCCCGCGGTCACCCGCCGGCTGATGCGGCACGCCGTCGGCACCTGACCGCCGGGATCCGGCGTCGGGAGACCGTGGGCCCCTGACCGCCGGGGTCTGGCCTCAGGGGACCGTGGGCGCCTGACCGCCGGGGTCCGGTCTCAGGGGACCGTGGGCGGGGAGCCGCCGGCGATCTCCGCGAGGTGCACCGGCCTGCGCTGCCGCCGCGACAGCTCGCACGCCTCGGCGATCCGCAGTGCCTGCAGCGCCTCGCGCCCGTCGCAGGGGTTGGCCCGCTCGCCCCGGACGACCTCGACGAACGCGTTCAGCTCCGCCTCGTAGGCCGGGCCGAACCGCTCCAGGAAACCCGTCCACGGCTTGTCGGCGGCGGGCGGCCCGGTCGGCTCGGTGGACGCGATCGGCGTACGGTCGTCCAGGCCGACCACGATCTGGTCGCGCTCCCCGGCGAGCTCCATGCGCACGTCGTAGCCGGCCCCGTTCATCCGGGTCGCGGTGAGCGTGGCGAGCGTGCCGTCGTCCAGGGTGAGCAGCGCCGCCGCGGTGTCGACGTCGCCCGCCTCGCGGAACATCCGGGGACCGGCGTCGGACCCGGCCGCGTAGACGTCCGTGACCTCCCCGCCGGTCACCCAGCGCAGCACGTCGAAGTCGTGGATCAGCGTGTCCCGGTACAGGCCGCCGGACAGCGGCAGCCACGCGGCGTCCGGCGGCGCCTGGTCGCTGGTCAGGGCCCGCACGGTGTGCAGCCGCCCCAGCCGGCCGGACCGCACGGCCTCGCGCGCACCCGTGTAGCCCGCGTCGAAGCGGCGCTGGAAGCCCATCTGGAGCACCGTCCCGGCCGCCTCGACCTCGGCGATCGCCGCCAGGGACCCCGGCAGATCCAGCGCGATGGGCTTCTCGCAGAACACCGGCAGACCCGAGCGTGCTGCCCGACCGATCAGTTCGGCGTGGGCCGACGTCGCCGTCGTGATCACCACGGCGTCGACGCCCCAGCGGAAGATCTCCTCCACGCCGGGCGCCGCCGTCTCGCCCAGCCGGTGCGCCAGTTCCTGGGCCCGGGCGGTGTCCGCGTCCGTGAGGATCAGGGAGCCGACGTCGCGATGACGGCTGAGCGTGTTCGCGTGGATGGTGCCGATGCGGCCCGTACCGATGACGCCGATGCGCATGGAAACAAAGTGCGTGCACAGCTCGCCGCTGTCAATCTTCATGTCCGGACAATCTGACTACACGACTTCCCGTCAACAACGCACGGAGCTACGCTCGGCCCGTGCCGAAACCAGAAGTGGACCCGACCGTGCAGCTGGAGCTGAGCGTGGACCGCAGCTCTCCCGTGCCGTTGTACTTCCAGCTGTCCCAGCAGCTGGAGGCCGCGATCGAGCACGGCACGCTGACCCCCGGCAGCCTGCTGGGCAACGAGATCGAGCTCGCCGCCCGGCTCGGTCTGTCCCGGCCGACCGTCCGCCAGGCGATCCAGTCGCTCGTCGACAAGGGCCTCCTCGTGCGCCGCCGCGGCGTGGGCACCCAGGTCGTGCACAGCCAGGTCAAACGCCCGCTGGAGCTCAGCAGCCTCTACGACGACCTGGAGGCGGCGGGCCAGCGCCCGGCCACCAGGGTCCTGGTCAACAAGCTCGTCCCCGCCTCCGCCGAGGTCGCCGCCGCGCTCGGCGTCGCCGAGGACAGCGACGTCCACCGCGTCGAGCGCCTCCGCCTCGCCCACGGCGAGCCCATGGCCTACCTCTGCAACTTCCTGCCCCCCGGTCTCATCGACCTCGACACGGACCAGCTGGAGACGACCGGCCTCTACCGCCTGATGCGGTCGGCGGGCATCACCCTGCACAGCGCCCGCCAGTCGATCGGCGCCCGGGCGGCGACGACGGAGGAGGCGGAGCGCCTGGCGGAGGAGGCGGGGGCCCCGCTGCTGACCATGCAGCGGGTGACGTTCGACGACACGGGCCGAGCAGTGGAATACGGCACACACACCTACCGCCCGACGCGCTATTCGTTCGAGTTCCAGCTGCTCGTCCGGACGTGACGGTCATGCTGCTGAGGGGCGCGGGGCTGTACTGATCTGCGGCTCCGCCGCGGGGCGCGACAAGCCCCCACCGGCCCGCACGCGGCGATGATCCGCACCCCCCTGTGCTCCGCACCGTTGCGTCCCGTGAGGCAGAATCGGGCGCGATGAGCACCTACCGCGACTTCACCGCCCCCATCGGCTCCCGCCGTGCCACCGTGCTCCGCACCGTCGGCACCCGGGAGCGCCGCTCGCACCTGACGGCCCCCCGCGTGCCCACGGTCGGCATCGACATCGGCGGTACGAAGGTGATGGCGGGCGTCGTCGACGCCGACGGCAACATCCTGGAGATGCTCCGCACGGAGACCCCGGACAAGTCCAAGAGCCCCAAGGTCGTCGAGGACACCATCGCCGAGCTGGTCCTGGACCTCTCCGACCGGCACGACGTGCACGCCGTCGGCATCGGGGCGGCCGGCTGGGTGGACGCCGACCGCAACCGCGTGCTGTTCGCCCCCCACCTGTCCTGGCGCAACGAACCGCTCCGCGACCGCCTCTCGGGCCGGCTCTCCGTCCCGGTCCTCGTGGACAACGACGCCAACACCGCCGCCTGGGCCGAGTGGCGCTTCGGCGCCGGCCGCGGCGAGGACCACCTCGTCATGATCACCCTCGGTACCGGAATCGGCGGCGCGATCCTGGAGGACGGCCAGGTCAAGCGCGGCAAGTACGGCGTCGCCGGCGAGTTCGGCCACATGCAGGTCGTGCCCGGCGGCCACCGCTGCCCGTGCGGCAACCGCGGCTGCTGGGAGCAGTACAGCTCCGGCAACGCCCTGGTCCGCGAGGCCCGCGAGCTGGCCGCCGCCGACTCGCCGGTCGCGTACGGGATCATCGAGCACGTCAAGGGCAGCATCGGTGACATCACCGGCCCGATGATCACCGAGCTGGCCCGCGACGGCGACGCCATGTGCATCGAACTGCTCCAGGACATCGGCCAGTGGCTCGGCGTCGGCATCGCCAACCTCGCCGCCGCCCTCGACCCCTCCTGCTTCGTGATCGGCGGCGGTGTCTCGGCCGCGGACGACCTGCTGATCGGCCCCGCCCGGGACGCCTTCAAGCGGCACCTCACCGGCCGTGGCTACCGGCCCGAGGCCCGCATCGTCCGGGCCCAGCTCGGCCCCGAGGCCGGCATGGTCGGCGCCGCCGACCTCGCCCGGCTGGTCGCCCGCCGCTTCCGCCGCGCCAAGCGCCGCCGGGTGGAGCGCTACGAGCGCTACGAGCGGTACACGCAGTCGCTGCGCAGTACCCAGGAGACGTCGTGACCGCCTCCCTGCCCCACCAGGGCCCCCGGCCCGACGAGCCGGACCGTCCGGCCGAGGACCGCCGCCACATGATCCGCCGCAGGTCCCTCACCCTGCTGATCATCGTGCTGCTCATCGGCATCCCGGCCGGCTACCTGGTGATCTCCGCGAATCAGAGCCGCGACAGCGGCAAGGACAAGGAGGCGAAGTACTCGGCGACCGGCCTGACCGAGGGCTGGCCCTCCAAGCTCCAGCGCCGGATCTACCAGGTGCCCGTCCCGCACCCGGCCTGGCACGTGGCGTACTACGAGACCAACAACTGGAAGACCAGCCGCCTCTACACCCAGTTCGAGACCAACGCGGCCGGCCTGGACGCCTACCTGACCGGCCTGGGCGTGACCCGCAAGGATCTGAAGCAGGGCCACATCACCATCGGCGCCCGCGACCGGAAGATCACCGGCTGGAAGTTCGCCACGAACGATTCCTGGTACGGCTTCGTCCACCGGCAGAAGAACCCGGCACCCACCCACGACGTGGTCGTGGACCTGTCCAACCCGGCGTACCCGTGGGTGTACGTCGTGGGCCGGACCGTGCCGTGATGCCGTGACGCCGCGGAGATCCGCCAGAGGCCCCCAGGCCCGCCGCCGGGGCCGATTGTCAGACCCCGCCCGTAGAGTCGGAGACAACTGATCCGACACGCGGGGCGGGAGGTGGCAGGACGTATGCGAGAGGCGGCCCAGGTGGCCGAGCGGACGGGGGACGCGGCGGTCCCGGTCCGGCTCCCCGCCGTGTTCCTGCCCGCGCCCCTCCCGCGCGAGGGCCGCATCGCCTTCTGGGACCCCGAGGGCGAGCCCCTCCCGGGGGACGCGGAAGGCCCTGCGGGCGCCGCGGACACCGAGCTGACCGTCGTACGGCGGCACGGCGCCACCGGAGTCCGGCGGCGCACCACCCCCGCGCTGACCCTCCCGCTCGACGCCGCCCTGCCACTCCTCGTGCGCGCCCGCCACGACCCCGCGGCCCACCCCGCCACGGCCTGCTGGGGCGCCGCCGCCCTGCACGCCCTGCGGCTGACCGCCCGCGGCCGGCTCCTGCCCGGCCTCACCGCCACGGGCCACGACGCCTGGCGGGCCGGCCCCCTCGACCCGGACGACATCGCACACCTGCGCGCGGTGGCCGCCGCCCTGCCCTACGAGGGCCATGCCGTGCCGCTGCCCGGCCCGGGCCCGATCCGGCTGCCCGAACCGGAAGCCCTGGTGCGCGCCTTCCTCGACGCGGTCGCCGACACGCTGCCCCGCACCCCGGCCGCGCCCCACACCTCCGGCAGGCCCTTCGCCGCCCGCGAGGCCCAGCATCTGCCCACCGCCCACGACTGGGCCGCCGAGGTCGCCGCCGGAATGGACGCCGGCGTGCGGATCTCGCTCCGCCTGGACCTGTCGGCGTACGACCTGTTCGACGAGGCCTCGGGCGGTGCCCGCAGCGCCGGAGCCGCGATCGTCCAGGTGCACAGCCTCGCCGACCCCACCCTCGTGACCGACGCGGCGGCCCTGTGGGCGGGCGAGGCCGACGACGCCTTCGGGCCCCGCGCGCGCGTGGACGCGGCCCTCGCCGTGCGCCGCGCGGCCCGCGTCTGGCCGCCGCTCGACCGGCTCGCCGACCAGGACGTGCCCGACGTGCTGGCCCTGACCGAGGACGAGCTGAGCGACCTGCTCGGCGTCGCGGCGACCCGCCTCGCCGCCGCCGGGGTCGCCGTGCACTGGCCGCGGGACCTCGCGCAGGACCTGTCCGCCGCGGCGGTGGTCCGCCCGGCCCCGGGCTCGGCGACCGACGGCACCGGCTTCTTCGAGAGCGAGGACCTCCTCCAGTTCCGCTGGCAGCTGGCGCTCGGCGGCGATCCCCTCACCGACTCCGAGATGGACGCCCTCGCCGAGGCCCACCGCCCGGTCGTCCGCCTGCGCGACCAGTGGGTGCTCGTCGACCCGGCGCTCGTCCGCAAGGCCCGCAAACGGGACCTGGGCCTGCTCGACCCGGTCGATGCCCTGTCCGTCGCCCTCACCGGCACGGCCGACGTGGACGGCGAGACGGTCGAGGCCGTCCCCGTCGGCGCCCTGGCCGCCCTGCGCGACCGCCTGACCGCCGGGATCCGCCCGGCCGAACCGCCCCCGGGCCTGCGAGCCACCCTCCGGGACTACCAGCTCCGTGGCCTGGCCTGGCTCGACCTGATGACCTCCCTCGGCCTCGGCGGCTGCCTCGCCGACGACATGGGACTCGGCAAGACCGTCACCCTCATCGCCCTCCACCTGAAGCGGGCCCGCCGTGAACCGACCCTGGTCGTCTGCCCGGCCTCCCTGCTCGGCAACTGGCAGCGGGAGATCACCCGCTTCGCCCCCGGCGTCCCCGTCCGCCGCTTCCACGGCCCCGACCGCACGCTCGACGACCTGGACGGCGGCTTCGTCCTCACCACCTACGGCACCATGCGCTCGGCGGCCCCCGCCCTGGCCGACCGCACCTGGGGCATGGTCGTCGCCGACGAGGCGCAGCACGTCAAGAACCCCTACTCGGCCACCGCCAAGGCGCTGCGCACGATCCCGGCCCCCGCGCGCGTCGCCCTGACCGGCACGCCCGTCGAGAACAACCTCTCGGAGCTGTGGGCGCTGCTCGACTGGACCACCCCGGGCCTGCTCGGCCCGCTGAAGTCCTTCCGCGCCCGGCACGCGCGCGCCGTGGAGAACGGCGAGGACGAGGAGGCGGTGGAGCGCCTGGCCCGGCTGGTCCGGCCCTTCCTGCTGCGCCGCAAGAAGTCCGACCCGGGCATCGTGCCCGAGCTGCCGCCCAAGACCGAGACCGATCACCCGGTGCCGCTCACCCGCGAACAGGCCGCGCTGTACGAGGCGGTCGTCCGCGAGTCGATGCTCGCCATCGAGACGGCCGAGGGCATGCCCCGCCGGGGCCTGGTGCTGAAGCTCCTCACCTCGCTGAAGCAGATCTGCAACCACCCGGCGCTGTTCCTCAAGGAGGAGCACACCCCGGCCGCCGGCGACCGGCTCGCCGCCCGCTCCGGGAAACTCGCCCTGCTGGACGAGCTGCTGGACACCCTGCTGGCCGAGGACGGATCCGCCCTGGTCTTCACCCAGTACGTCGGGATGGCACGCCTGATCACCAACCACCTGGCCACCCGCGCGGTCCCGGTCGACCTCCTCCACGGCGGCACGCCCGTCCCCGAGCGGGAGCGCATGGTGGACCGATTCCAGGCCGGTGCGACGCCGGTCCTGGTGCTGTCGCTCAAGGCCGCCGGTACCGGCCTCAACCTCACCAGGGCGGGCCATGTCGTGCACTTCGACCGCTGGTGGAACCCGGCCGTCGAGGAACAGGCCACCGACCGCGCCTACCGCATCGGCCAGACCCAGCCGGTGCAGGTGCACCGCCTCATCACGGAGGGCACCATCGAGGACCGCATCGCCGAGATGCTCCAGTCCAAGCGCGCCCTGGCCGACGCGATCCTCGGCTCCGGCGAGTCCTCCCTCACGGAACTGACGGACCGGGAGCTGACCGACCTGGTGTCCCTGCGGAGGGCGTCATGACACCCCGCCAGGACCCCGCACCCGCCCCCGGGGACGACGCGGCGAGCGCCCGACCGGCCGACGAGGCCCGCCGCGCGCTGCGCGAGGCCCGCGAGCGGGCGGCCCGGGACGCGGCCCGACCGGAGCCGTCCACGGACGGGGGAGCCGCCCAGGAGGCTCCCGGCCCGGCCGACGCGGCCCGCGAGGCGCTGCGTAGGGCGGTGCCCGGGAAGCGGGGGAGCGGGCGGGGGGACACGGAGTCCCTCGAGGCCACCGACTCCTCCGAAGGAGCCGGCGTGCCAGGTGATGCCGGTGCGTCCCGGGTCCCCCGTGCGCCCGATGCCGCTGGAGCTTCCGAGGGCGGCGGGCAGCAGGGCACCACTGCCACCGGTGAGGACAGCGGCTCGGAGGGCGCCGGCGCGGCCCACGGCGTCGATGTGGCCCACGGCGTCGACACACCCCGCGCCGCCGACGCGCCCCGCGCCGCCGTTGCACCCGAGGACACCCCCGCGGCCGTGAAGCCGCAGCCACAGGAATCCGGCGATCCGCAGACGAGCCCGGAGGAGACCACCCGGGCCGGTACGCCCCCCGCGCGCTCTGCCGACCGGGCGGGTACCGAGCCGCGGGCGGCGGACGTCGCGCGCGAGGCGCTGCGTGCGGCTCGGGACGACGCGCGGCGGGCCCGGGAGGCGACCGAGCGGGAAGGCGCCCGCCGCAGGCGCCGGGCCCGGCAGAGCGCCGTGGACGACAGGGCGGCGGCCGTGCGGCGGGCGGGCGCGGACGCCCCCGGCAGAGGCACGCGTGACGTACGGCAGCTGCTGTCCGACGCCTTCCGGATGCCGAGCCCGCCGGACGCGACCCCGGACGAACCTGAGCGGTCGCCCGGGCAGCAGGCCCGGTCCGCTCGCATGACCGACCTGCTGCACGGCCCGGCCGCGCCCGGCTCGGAAGCGCCGCACGGGCCCGACCCGGCCGCATCGAGTCCGGCCGCGCCGGACAGCGCGGGGAGGCCGGGGCCCCGGCACGAGACTCCGGCCGTCCCGACCACCGGGACCGGCGACCCGGACCCCCGGGACCTGGCCTCGGCCGCCCACGGCAACGGCCGGGCCGCCCATGATCAGGCCCTCGCCCCGCACGACGACGCCCGACCTCCCGCCACCCCACCGGCCGATACATCACCCACCGACGCCCCGGCGAATCCGGCCCCGGACGCATCGGTCGCGAGCCCATCCCCCACGCCCACCCCCACCTCGACCTCCACCCCCACTGCCACCTCCACCTCCACCTCCACCTCCACCCACACCCACGCTCCTCGGCCGGCCCGCTCCCCCCGCTCCATGGCCGCCCCGTCCCGCGACACCGAACTCCGCCGTACCTTCCCGCCCCTCCCGCCCCGGGACGGCGACCGCTTCGCCGAGAGCTGGTGGGGAAACGCCTGGGTCGGGGCGCTGGAGCAGGGCGCGCTGGACGTGAAGCGGCTGGAGCGCGGGCGGGGATACGCGGGGCAGGGGCATGTCGACGCCATCACCGTGACCCCCGGACTCGTGCTGGCCTACGTCCAGGGCAGCCGCCCCCGCCCGTACCGCGTCCAGGTGCGCCTGCGCACACTCGACGACACCGACTGGGACCGCTTCCTGGACGCCGCCGCAGACCGTCCCGGGCACATCGCGGCGCTGCTCGACAAGGAGATGCCCCAGTCCCTCGCACAGTGCGGCGTGCCGCTGCTGCCCGGCCCCGGTGACCTGGAGCCCCATTGCAGCTGCCCCGACCGCGGCCACCCCTGCAAGCACGCGGCCGCCCTCTGCTACCAGACCGCCCGGCTGCTCGACGCCGACCCCTTCGTGCTGCTCCTGCTGCGCGGCCGGGGCGAGCGGGAACTGCTCGACGCGCTGTCGCGGCTGAGCGCCACCCGCGCGGCGCGCGCCGCGCAGGACAGGGGCCCGGCGCCCCTGCCCGGCGTGCGGGCCGCGGAAGTGCTCGCCTCGCGCGCCCTCGCGCCCCTTCCCGCTCCACTGCCTCCGCCCGCCCACCCCGAGCAGCCCCCGGCCTACCCGGCGGCCCCCGGCGGCCCGGACCCCTTCGCCCTGGACCAGCTGGCCACGGACGCCGCCGCCCGCGCCCACGCCCTGCTGGGCACCGGCCGTGACCCGGTGGGGCAGCTGACCTTCTGGCAGGACGCGGTCCGCCTGGCCGCCGCCCGCCCCGGGGCGGGACTCACCGCCGGCACCCGGGCGCTGTACGCGTCCCTCGCCGCCGCGGCGGGCCGTACCCCGTCCGAGCTGGCCCGCGCGGTCGCCGCCTGGCGCCAGGGCGCAGCGGAGGGCCTCGCCGTACTGGAGGAGCCGTGGGACCCGCCGGCCGGGCGGTTCGACCGGGCCCGCCCCCTGCTGCTCGCCGCCGACCTGCCCGCCTTCCGTCCCTGGCGCAACCACCTCACCCACCCCCGGGGCCACGTCCAGCTGCGCCTCGGCCGCGACGGCCTCTGGTACGCGTACGAATCCGAGCCGGGCCACGACGACTGGTGGCCCAGAGGCACCCCCGACCTGGACCCGGTCGGCGCCCTCACCGGCCTCGGACTGCCGGGCGACCTCTGACGGGAGCCCCGACGTCCCTCCGGGCATATGCGTGAAGGCGGTGTGAGAGTTCCCCGGCGATATCCGGGAGCCGGGTGTCAGGATGCGGGGACTGCTGTCAGGGGTGCCGCGCCCGGCGGTTAGCGTGGAGCGGTGAGTGAGACCACGACCCCTGCCCTCCAGTACCGCTTCGACGGCCCGGAAGACGCCCCCGTCCTCATCCTCGGGCCCTCCCTCGGCACGACGTGGCACATGTGGGACCGCCAGATCCCCGAGCTGATCAAGCAGTGGCGCGTCTTCCGGTTCGACCTGCCCGGCCACGGCGGCGCTCCCGCGTACCCGGCGGGGTCGGTAAGTGACCTCACCACGCGGCTGCTGGCCACCCTCGAAGGGCTCGGCGTCCAGCGCTTCGGCTACGCGGGCTGCGCGCTCGGCGGCGCCGTCGGCATCGAGCTGGCCCTGCGCCACCCGGAGCGGCTCGCCTCGCTCGCGCTGATCGCCGCCTCGCCGCGGTTCGGCTCGGCCGACGAGTTCCGGCAGCGGGGCGTGATCGTCCGCACCAACGGCCTCGACCCCATCGCCCGCACCGCACCCGAGCGCTGGTTCACCGGCGGGTTCGCCGCCGCGCAGCCCGCGATCACCGAGTGGGCCGTGCAGATGGTGCGCACCACCGACCCCGGCTGCTACATCGCCTCCTGCGAGGCGCTCGCCTCGTTCGACGTCCGTTCGGAGCTCGGGCGGGTCGGAGTGCCGACCCTGGTCCTGGTCGGCTCGGACGACCAGGTCACCGGCCCCGCCGAGGCCCGCACGCTGGTCGCGGGAATCCCGGACGCGCGCCTCGCCGTCGTCCCCGGCGCCTCCCACCTGGTCCCGGTGGAGCAGCCCGCGGCCGTCACCGACCTGCTGGTGCGGCACTTCTCCACCGCCTGGCAGCCCGCGTTCGAGACCTCCACCGGCCAGACCGCCCTGCCCCCGGTCGCCCACAAGCCCGTCCTGTCGCCCGCCCCGCCGCAGCCCCCGCAGACCGGGCCCGTCGCCGAGATCGCCCCGGTCGCCGTACCGCCGCAGGCGCAGGGGCGGCCCGACCCGTACGACGCCGGGATCAAGGTCCGCCGCGAGGTGCTGGGCGACGCGCACGTCGACCGGGCGCTGGCGCAGGCCGACGAGTTCTCCGGGGACTTCCAGGAGTTCATCACCCGCTACGCCTGGGGCGAGATCTGGGACCGCCCCGGCCTCGACCGGCGCACCCGCAGCTGCGTCACCCTGACCGCCCTGGTCGCCGGGGGGCACCTGGACGAGCTGGCCTTCCACACCAGAGCCGCCCTGCGCAACGGACTCACCCCGGGCGAGATCAAGGAAGTGCTGCTCCAGGCGGCCGTCTACTGCGGCGTCCCCGCCGCGAACAGCGCGTTCAAGGTGGCCCAGCAGGTCATCCGCGAGGAGACCACGCCGCAGGAGTGAGCCGGCCCAGGGCCCCCGGGGCAGGATGGAGACCATGAAGCTCACGAAGAAGTCGCACGCCTGCGTCCGCCTGGAGAAGGACGGCCGGACGCTCGTCCTCGACCCCGGCGGGTTCAGCGAGGAGGACGCCGCGCTCGGCGCGGACGCCGTCCTCGTCACCCACGAGCACCCCGACCACTTCGACGAGCAACGGCTGCGCGCCGCGATGGAGGGCAACCCGGCCGCCGAGATCTGGACCCTGAAGGCGGTCGCGGAGAAGATCTCCGCCGCCTTCCCCGGCCGCGTCCACACCGTCGGCCACGGCGACACCTTCACCGCCGCCGGCTTCGACGTCCAGGTCCACGGCGAGCTCCACGCGGTGATCCACCCGGACATCCCGCGCATCACCAACGTCGGCTACCTCGTCGACGGCGGCACGGTCTTCCACCCCGGCGACGCCCTCACCGTCCCCGACCACCCCGTCGAGACGCTGCTGCTCCCGGTGATGGCCCCCTGGAGCAAGATCTCCGAGGTCATCGACTACGTCCGCGAGCTGAGGCCGCGGCGCGCCTACGACATCCACGACGCCCTGCTCACCGACCTGGCCCGCCCGATCTACGACCGGCAGATCGGGCAGCTCGGCGGCTCCGAGCATCTGCGGCTCACCCCGGGGGCGTCGGCGGACCTCTGACACCGGGACGGCGTTGTCAGACCCGCCCGGTAGGTTGTGGGACATGCGCATCGCGACCTGGAACGTGAACTCGATCACCGCCCGCCTGCCGAGGCTCCTGGCCTGGCTGGAGAGCAGCGGCACGGACGTGCTGTGCCTCCAGGAGGCCAAGGTCGCCGAGGAGCAGTTCCCGACGGAGCAACTGCGCGAGCTGGGCTACGAGTCGGCGGTCCACGCGACCGGCCGGTGGAACGGCGTGGCGGTGCTCTCCCGCGTCGGCATCGAGGACGTCGTCAAGGGCGTGCCCGGCGACCCCGGCTTCGACGGCTCGGTGGAGCCCCGCGCCATCTCGGCGACGTGCGGCCCGCTCCGCGTCTGGTCGGTCTACGTGCCGAACGGCCGTGAGGTGGACCACCCGCACTACGCCTACAAGCTCCAGTGGTTCGAGGCGCTCAAGGCCGCCGTCACCGGTGACGCGGCGGGCAGCCGCCCCTTCGCGGTGATGGGCGACTTCAACGTGGCGCCGACGGACGACGACGTCTTCGACCCGGCCTTCTTCGAGGGCTCCACCCACGTCACCCCGGCCGAGCGCGCCGCCCTGGCCTCCCTGCGCGAGGCGGGCCTGTCCGACGTGGTCCCGCGGCCCCTCAAGTACGACCAGCCGTTCACGTACTGGGACTACCGGCAGCTCTGCTTCCCGAAGAACCGCGGCATGCGCATCGACCTGGTGTACGGCAACGAGCCCTTCGCGAAGGCCGTCACCGACGCGTACGTGGACCGCGAGGAGCGCAAGGGCAAGGGCGCGTCCGACCACGCGCCCGTGGTCGTGGACCTGGACGTCTAAGGCCTGTCGCCCCGGGGCCGCAGCAGCCGCAGGTCGACCGAGTCCGCCAGGGTGGCCAGCCCGGTGTCGCCCGGATGCAGATGGTCCCCGCTGTCGTAGGCGGGCAGCATCCGGGACGGCCGCCCGGGATCACGGACCACCGCGTCGAAGTCGAGCACGCCGTCGAAGACCTCGCCGTCGCGGATCCACGCGTTCACGGCGGCCCGCTCGGCGTCGACGGCGGCCGTGCACCGCGCCTCGCCCTCACAGGGCAGGATCGTCGCCCCGAGCATCCGCAGCCCCCGGGCGTGCCCGCGCGCCGCGAGCTCCCGCAGCCCCGCGATCACCTGCTCCGCGGTGGTGCCCCACCGCAGGTCGTTGATGCCCTCGAACACGACGGCCGTACGCGTCGACGGCTGGGCGAGGACGTCCCGGTCGAAGCGGTTGAGGGCGCTCACCCCGGCCGTGTCGGTGGAGACCCCGTCGCCGGTGTACCGGTCGGTGACCACGCGGTTACCCGAGACACCCAGGTTCAGCACGCCGTAGCGCGGGACGGCGTCCTGCCCCAGGAGCCGGCCGGCCAGCACGTTCGGCCAGCGCCGGTTGGCGTCCACCGTCGACTTGTCCCCGTCGGTGATCGAGTCCCCGAGCAGCACCACCGACCCGGGCCCCCCGCTCACGTCGACCCCGGCGAGCAGCGGCCAGCGGGTGATCACCGAGGTGTACGCACCGGCGGCGCCCTCCGCCGTGTGGTCGCCGGGCTCGCTGACGTAGGAACGCTGCTGGGCGAGCCCGTGCACGGGCGCCGCGGCCACCGTCCCGGGCAGATGGAAGCTCACCAGCAGATTGGTGTCCGCCGGGACGGAGAAGCCGAGCGGATCGCTGTACGCCTGCGCCCCGGCCGGGATCGTCACGCCCGCCGCACCGCCGAACGACAGCGCCACCGGCGTGCTCCGCGAGGCCGCGCCGGTCGCCTGCACCGCGACCGTGGCGCTCCCGATCCGTACCGGAGCCGCCGCGAAGGTGTTGTCGAACCGCACCCGCACCCGGGGCCCGCCGGCCGAGGTGTGCACGACCAGTCGCAGGGTCCGGTCCGTCCAGGGCCCCACGGCCGCGTAGCCACCCGTGGCCGTGGCCCAGCTGCCCGTCCAGCCCAGCGTGGCGGTCCGCACCGACATCGCGAAGACGTGCAGCCCGGCCGCGCTCGGCAGCCGGACGGAGGTCACCGCGCGGCCCGGAACCAGCGGCACCGTCACGACGTACAGGCGGGCCTGCCGGGCCAGTTGGCCGCCCGGCGTGTTGATGTGCGGCAGGGCCACCGCCTTGGTCGCGAGCGGCCCGGTGAGCCAGTCGGGCGCGGTCAGCCGGTACCCGGAGCGAGTGCCGTCGGCGTACGTGACCGTGCCCGGGCCGCCGGCCTCGGTACCGGCGGTGCCCGCCACCAGGAACGCCAGGGCGTCCCCGCGCCCCGTGATCCGGACGTCCTGTCCGGCCGCGCGGACGTTGTTCCGCTCCCCGGGCTGCCGCTTCGGCCAGGTGAGCCGGGCGCCCTGCACGGTGAGGACGCGCCCGGGCGTCCAGCCCGCGGCACTGAGGTCCCGCGCCGGCAGTGAGGCGCCGGAGCCGTCGAAGTCGGCCCGGCCGGGCGAGCCGTCGTCGCTGACGGCCACGTTGTCGAACAGCCGCTCGAGCGGCACCGGCGCGGCCCGTCCCTCCCCGGCGGCATGCGCCGACACCGCCGGCACCAGCGACCCGCACAGGGCCAGGACGACCAGGATCCCCCGGACACATCGGCGCACGGCCGACTCCTCCCGCTCATCGACACACGACGCGACAACAGCAAACGCAGGGACGGAACTGCACAGACAACGACGGCCGAGACGCAAGACGCACGGTGAAGTTAGGGGGACGGGAGTGAACCGTCAACGCGCGTCGCGTGAACTCGGCCTGAACTCGACCGGGTCGACGGGTCCGCGCGCCCTGTGGTGCGTACGGCGGTACGAATGACACGCTGGACGTATGAACATCCCTTTCCTGGGCAACCGGCGCCAGAAGGTCGGGGTCCCCGATCCGGCAGGCATCGCGGAACTCCTCGCCGAGTGTGAACTGCTCCGCTCCCAGGCGTCCCGGGCCGGTGTCCGGCTGGACGACACGGTCGCCTCGCTGGAGGCGCTCGACCAGCTCCTGCCGCGCTGGCGGGACGACGAGGACACCCTGACCTGGCTCGGCAACGACGCCGGTCTCTACCTGGGCGGCGTGATCGTGCGCACCGTGGCGGGCGCCGCCTGGGAGATCCGTCCCGACGGGCAGCCCGTCGTACGACTGGACTCCGGCCGCGAGTTCGACGTCGTCGAATCCGGCCACGAGTGGGCCGCGTACGGGGTGCCCGAGCTGTCGCAGCTGTACGCGGAAGTCGCGGAGTCGTGAGCCCCATGGCCAGAACCTTTGGCCCAAAGTCCGACGTAAATACGGCTAATGATCGAAAAGTGCGTGTCGCCCGCCACGTTCGATCTTGCCTGGATACGTTGCGGCAACCACCACACAGCTGAGAGTGAGTAGGGCTGAGCATGGCCGTCGAGCCGCTGATCGAGCTGCGTGACGTCAACAAGCACTTCGGGGACCTGCATGTCCTGCAGGACATCAACCTCACCGTCGGCCGGGGGGAGGTGGTCGTGGTGATCGGCCCGTCGGGGTCGGGGAAGTCGACCCTCTGCCGGGCGATCAACCGGCTGGAGACCATCGAGTCCGGGCAGATCGTCCTCGACGGGCAGCCGCTGCCGGAGGAGGGCAAGCCCCTGGCCCGGCTGCGCGCGGACGTCGGCATGGTCTTCCAGTCGTTCAACCTCTTCGCCCACAAGACCGTCCTGCAGAACGTCTCCCTGGGGCAGGTCAGGGTCCGCGGGCGCCGGAAGGAGGACGCCGACAAGCGCTCCCGCGAACTCCTCGACCGGGTCGGTGTCGGCAACCAGGCGGACAAGTACCCGGCGCAGCTCTCCGGAGGTCAGCAGCAGCGCGTGGCCATCGCCCGCGCCCTGGCCATGGAGCCCAAGGTGATGCTCTTCGACGAGCCGACCTCGGCCCTGGACCCGGAGATGATCAACGAGGTGCTCGAGGTCATGAAGCAACTGGCCCGCGACGGCATGACCATGATCGTCGTCACGCACGAGATGGGCTTCGCCCGCTCGGCCGCCAACCGCGTCGTCTTCATGTCCGACGGCGCGATCGTCGAGGACCGCGCCCCCGACGAGTTCTTCACCAACCCGAGCAGCGACCGCGCCAAGGACTTCCTCTCCAAGATCCTCAAGCACTGAACGGGCGGGCACCGGACGGCTCATCGCAGCGGACCTCGACTACGATGTGCCCTTCATCCCTGTCGGAGAGGGGGACTTCGCCGAAGGCCGCCGATCCGCCGGGGAAGAGCAGACCGCCCGCCCGGTCCGCGGGGCGATTCCCGCCGGGTGAGGCCCCCACGGCCCGAAGGCCACGGGGGCGGCGGTTCACATCGGCCAGGCCCGTCCGGCGGCAGCCGGAGATCACTGCTCGCGCAGCGGAACCGACACGTACGACGGGTCGTTCGCCGGCGAGGAGAAGGTCAGCTGCGCGCCGGACGGGTTGTGCTCGATGTAGAGCGGGTCGACCGTGTCGACGACCAGGGCGAGGCGATGCCCGGCCGGGACGTCGTAGGCCGTGGAGTACAGCTCCAGGTCGACGCCGAACGGCTTTCCGGGGGCGCGCCCGTGGAAGGTGTACGGCGCGTGGGTGACCAGCTTGCCGAGGCCGAGCGGCCCCACGTCGTACAGGTAGGCGACGAGGGTGCCGCTCTCCTTGGCCGGGATGAGGGTCGTGTGCAACTTCGTCGTTCCGCGCACCTGTTGGGCCGTGGCCGACTTCTCCGACTGCCACACGGCGGCCCAGCGGCGGGGGAGCAGCGGGATCGAGGCCATCGGCGGCAGCTGGGCCACCTGGTCGAGGATGCTGGACAGGAAGACGACACCGCCGTCCGCCCCCGAGTTCACGTTCGCGCGGATCGTGGTCGTGCCCCCGAGGGCGATCTTCCGGTCGGTCGCGGCGACCGACTTCCAGTCCGGGTAGCCCTCGTAGCCGCCGGAGGAACGGGACTTCAGCTGGACGGGCTGCTCGCGGTCGATGCCGTTGTCCTCGCCCCTGAGGTGGTGGTCGAACCAGCGACCGGTGTCCTTCCAGACGTCGTTGGGCAGCCCGAACAGGCCGGGCAGCTCGGCCGTGGCGTGGTCTCCGGGCCGCATCGCCAGCCGCTTCGGGCCGGTCAGCTTCTCGTAGAAGTCGGCGTACTGGTTGGGCGGGAAGACGCTGTCGCCCCAGGCGTTGGCGAGCATGATAGCCGCGCCGTTCTCGTTGATCCGGTCGACGTAGGTCGCGGGGGAACGTCTCTTCCCCCAGGCGATGAGCTCCGGTTCCTTCGCCAGGTTGGAGGCGTAGAAGTCGTTGAACGTCTGCCGCACTTCCGGGCTCTGGCGGCCCGTCACCACGCTCGCGCCGTCCAGCAGGGCCACTGCCTGGAGGTGCTGGGTGCGTCCGGAGTAGATCGAGCCGGTGAGGTCGGCCCAGCCGCTGAGTGAGGCGACCGCCTTGATCCGCTTGTCGTGCGCGGCGGCGAGCAGGCTGATGCCCGCGCCGTAGGAGACGCCCGCGATGCCGATGTGCCCGGCGTCGGCGGGGGTGTGGGCGAGCGCCCAGTCGATGACCTTCGACGCGTCGGCGACATCGGGTGGGCCCGCCACTTCTATCTCGCCGCCCGACTGCCAGAAGCCGCGCACGTTGTAGGTGACCACGACGTACCCGGAGTCGGCGAGCTTCTGTGCCTGGGCCAGGTACTCGACCTGGGGGAGGCCCCAGCTCGTGGGCATGACGAGCAGCGGGTAGCGGTCGGTGGCGGCGGCCCCGGCCGGGGTGACGACGTTGGCCTTGAGGACGGTGCCGCCGTCGCCGGTGATGTCGACGAAGCGGACGGGGTTCGGGGTCGCCTGGGCGGTGGGGGCGAATCCGAGGGCGGTACCGGCGACCAGGGTCGCCGAGACGGCGCCTACGGCGGTGGTGCGCAGGGCCTTGCGGTGGAGTCCCACGGTCACTCCTCACTCGTGTAAGTGCAAAGTGACCGAACGGTAACCTCGGCCTCTTACCAGAGGTAACCCGTCGGTAAGTTACGTGCCAGTAACGATTGTTGAGCCGTGGAGGATCTCAGGTGGCGCGGTGTGTGTTGCGTGGAGTCGTCGTCGTGGCGGCGGGCAGCGCGGTCTGCGCCGCGCGCGTCACGTCCTCCACCAGTTCGACGACGTCCGGGCCGTACGCCTGCGAGTTGATCACCTTGAGCAGCAGCACGAACGAACTGCTGCCGTACTTGCGGGTCAGTTTCTCGTGGTTGCGGGCCAGGTAGCGGGTGGTGGCCTGGTTGGTGATCGACGTCTGGCCGCAGAAGAGGAAGACCGGCCGGGTGTGCCGGCTGCGGTCCGCGGTGAGCCGGGCGAGCAGCGCGTACTCCTCCCTGCCGTTGTCCACGGGGTAGCGCTCGGCGCCGACCTGGAACGCGCCCCGGTCCGGGCCCGGTTCGGCGTCGACGTTCACCCGCACCCCCGGCAGCAGGGAGGACAGATGGGCCGCCATCCGGCGGTTGGACGCCGGGCCGCCCACGCAGAACTCGGTGCGCTCCCCGAACCCCTGGCGTGCCGTGTCGTGCGGGAGTATCTGGGCGTGGGCGTTGCAGTCCTTGATCAGCGCGGCCAGTTCGAGCAGGGCGAACACGTCGTAGCGCATCACCGCGAACTCAGGTCCGGCCGCGCCCCGATTCACCACCAGCAGGGACTCGGAGTTGTCGGGCAGCCCGAAGAACACCTGCTTGCGGCGGAGCTTGCGCTTCCACAGGTAGGTGCGGGCCACCCAGCCGAGCGCGGCACTGATGCCCGCCGCGACCACACCCAGAACGATGTTGCGCACGTCGTCATTCATGGGCGCGCATGGTAGCGGGCCCCGACGCACCGGTGTTCGACGCGTGCCTGACGCGGCCATGGCGATGAATTAAGCTGCGCGGACGGCCTTTGACTGGAGGTGCGGATGCGTCGCCCTGTGGCACGGAATCTGACGGTCCTGGCGGTTTCGGCCGCCGTGGTGGTGTCCGTGGGAGCGGCGGCGCCGCCACCCGCCGCGCAGAGCCCCGGCGGTGAGAAATCCCCGCTGGCCGTCGGCTACGGGGGCGCCGTCTCCAGTGTCGATCCCGACGCCTCCGCCGCCGGGATCGAGGTCCTGCGGGGGGGCGGCAACGCCGTCGACGCCGCCGTCGCCACGGCCGCCGCGCTCGGCGTCACCGAGCCCTACTCCGCCGGCATCGGCGGAGGCGGCTACTTCGTGTACTACGACGCCAAGACCCGCACGGTCCGCACCATCGACGGCCGCGAGACCGCCCCGCTGAGCGCCGGCCAGGACCTGTTCCTCGAGAACGGCAAGCCCCTCGCCTTCGCCGACGCCGTCAGCAGCGGCCTGAGCGTCGGCACCCCGGGCACGCCCGCCACCTGGCAGACGGCGCTCGAACAGTGGGGCAGCAAGCGGCTCGCGAGTGTCCTGAAGCCGGCCGAGCGGCTGGCGCGCGACGGTTTCACCGTCGACGAGACCTTCCGTTCGCAGACGGCGTCCAACGAGGCCCGCTTCCGCTACTTCCCGGACACGGCCGAGCTGTTCCTGCCGGGCGGCCGGCTCCCCGTCGTCGGCTCCACCTTCAAGAACCCCGATCTCGCCCGCACCTACGCGGAGTTGGGGCACCAGGGCGTCGACGCCATCTACCGCGGCAGACTCGGCCGGGACATCGTCGACACGGTCGACAAGCCGCCGGTCGATCCCGCCTCGGGCTGGAACGCCCGGCCCGGCGACCTGACCGCCAAGGACCTGGCCGCCTACCGCACCAAGGTCCAGGCGCCCACCCGGACCTCGTACCGCGGCCTCGGCGTCTACTCCATGGCGCCGTCCTCCTCCGGCGGGACGACCGTCGGTGAGGCGCTCAACATCCTGGAGCGGACCGACCTGTCCGAGGCGAGCCAGGCGAAGTACCTCCACCGCTTCATCGAGGCCAGCCGGATCGCGTTCGCGGACCGGGGACGCTGGGTCGGTGACCCGGCCTTCGAGGACGTGCCGACGAAGGAACTGCTGTCACAGCGCTTCGCCGACTCGCGCGAGTGCCTCATCAAGGACGACGCGGTGCTCACCAGTCCCGTGGCGCCGGGGGACCCGCGCGACCCCGCGCGCTGCCGCTCGGGGGACAAGGCGGCTCCGACGACGTACGAGGGCGACAGCACCACGCATCTGACGGTGGCCGACAAGTGGGGCAACGTCGTCGCCTACACCCTCACCATCGAGCAGACCGGTGGCAGCGGGATCACCGTCCCCGGGCGGGGGTTCATCCTCAACAACGAGCTGACGGACTTCTCCTTCGCCCCGGCGAACCCCGCCGTGCACGACCCGAACCTGCCCGGGCCCGGCAAGCGGCCGCGGTCGTCGATCTCGCCGACGATCGTGCTGGACCGGCACCACCGGCCCGTGGTGGCGCTGGGGTCACCGGGCGGCGCGACGATCATCACGACCGTTCTGCAGACGCTCACCGGGTTCGTCGACCGGGGGCTGCCGCTGGTCGACGCGATCGCGGCGCCGCGGGCGAGTCAGCGGAACGCTGCGCAGACCGAGCTGGAACCCGGGCTCGACGGTGAGGTCAGGAAGCAGCTGGAGGCGATCGGGCACTCCTTCAAGGCCAACCCCGAGATCGGTGCGGCCACGGGTGTGCAGCGGCTGCCCGGCGGGAAGTGGCTGGCAGCCGCGGAGACCGTGCGGCGGGGCGGGGGGTCGGCGATGGTGGTGCGGCCTGTGCGTTGAGTGCCGGGTGCGGCGGCGTGGGGGCCGGTCGCGCAGTGGCCCTCGCCCTAGGGCGAGGGCGCAGCTGCCTGATCGGTCTCGAACGCCAATTGGCCGTCCTGCACGTCCACCGTCACCCGGCCGTTCTCCGGGACCCTGCCGTCCAGCAGCAGCCGTGACAGTTCGTTGTCCACCTCGCGCTGGATCGTGCGGCGGAGCGGGCGGGCGCCGTACTCCGGCTGGTAGCCGCGCTCGGCCAGCCATTCCACCGCCTGGTCGGTGAAGTCCACCGTGATGCCCTTGTCCTGCACCAGGGACCGGGTGCGGTCCAGCAGGAGGTTGGTGATCCTGCGCAGCTGCTCCGTGGTGAGCTGGCGGAAGACGACGATCTCGTCGATGCGGTTGAGGAACTCCGGGCGGAAGTGCTCCCGCAGCGGGCGCAGGATCTGCTCGCGGCGGGCCTCCTCGTCCGCGTCGGCGCCGCCCGCGGCGAAGCCCGTCGTGGCGCCCCGGCGGGTGATCGCCTCGGAGCCGAGATTGCTCGTCATCACGATGACGGTGTTGCTGAAGTCCACGGTGCGGCCCTGGGAGTCGGTCAGCCGGCCGTCGTCGAGGACCTGCAGCAGGATGTTGAAGACGTCCGGATGGGCCTTCTCCACCTCGTCCAGCAGGAGCAGCGAGTACGGGTGACGGCGCACGACCTCGGTGAGCTGGCCCGCCTCCTCGTGGCCGACGTAACCGGGCGGGGCGCCGACCAGCCGGCTGACGGTGTGGCGCTCCTGGTACTCGCTCATGTCGAGCCGGACCATGCGGTCCTCGCTGCCGAACAGGGCCTCGGCGAGCGCCCGGGCCAGCTCGGTCTTGCCGACGCCCGTCGGGCCGAGGAACAGGAAGCTGCCGATCGGCCGGTCGGGGGCGGCGAGCCCGGCGCGGGAACGCAGTACCGCGTCCGACACGACCCCCACGGCCTCGTCCTGGCCGACCACCCGCTCGTGCAGATGCTCCTCGAGACCCAGCAGACGGTCCTTCTCCTCCTGGGTCAGGCTGGCGACCGGGATGCCGGTCTGCCGGGACACCACCTCGGCGATCGACTCGGCTCCGACCACCAGGTCCTGGCCCTCGTCGACCTCGCTGTCGCCGCCGGCCTCGGTGATCCGCTGCTTCAGCTCCACGATCCGGTCGCGCAGCTGGGTGGCCTGCTCGTACTGCTCGTCCGCGACGGCCTGGTCCTTGTCCCGGGTCAGCTGCTCCAGCTCCCGCTCCAGGGCCCGGACGTCCGTGCCCTTGGTACGGGCCCGCAGCCGCACCCGGGCACCGGCCTGGTCGATGAGGTCGATGGCCTTGTCGGGCAGACGGCGGTCGGTGAGGTAGCGGTCGGAGAGCTCCACGGCCGCGACCAGCGCCTCGTCGGTGTAGCGGACCTGGTGGTGGGCCTCGTAGCGGTCCTGGAGGCCGCGCAGGATCTCGATCGCGTCGGCCGCGGTCGGCTCCGGCACCATGATCGGCTGGAAGCGGCGGGCCAGCGCCGCGTCCTTCTCGATCCGGCGGTACTCCTCCAGCGTGGTGGCGCCCACGATGTGCAGCTCCCCGCGGGCGAGGGCCGGCTTGAGGATGTTGCCGGCGTCCATGGAGCTGCCGTCGCCGCCGCCGGAACCGGCACCCACGACCGTGTGCAGCTCGTCGATGAAGATGATCAACTGGTCGGAGTGGGCGCGGATCTCACTCACGATGTTGTTCATCCGCTCCTCGAAGTCACCCCGGTAGCGGGTGCCCGCGACCACGCCCGTCAGGTCCAGGGCGACCACGCGGCGCCCGATCAGGACATCGGGCACGTCCGCCTCGGAGATGCGCTGCGCGAGCCCCTCCACGATGGCCGTCTTGCCGACGCCCGCGTCACCGATCAGCACCGGGTTGTTCTTGCCGCGCCGGGACAGGACCTCGACGGTCTGCTCGATCTCCTGGTCCCGGCCGATCACCGGGTCGATCCGGCCCTGCCGGGCCAGCTCGGTGAGGTCACGGCCGTACTTGTCGAGGGTCGGCGTGTTCGTCGGGCGCGGGCGCTCCGACTGGGGGGCCTCCGGTGCCTCGGGCGGCTCGGAGGGGGCGAAGCGGGCCGCGTTGAGGATGTGCCCGGCGGCGGAGTCGGGGTTCGACGCCAGGGCGCTCAGCACGTGCTCCGGGCCGATGTAGCCGTAGCCGCGGGCCCGGGCCATGTCGTGCGCGTCCAGCAGGGCCCGCTTGGCGGCCGGGGTGAGGGAGAGCGCGGTCGGCGGCGGGGCGTCGTCCGGGGTGTGCTGGGCAGGCCCCGACCGGTCGTCGATCTGCGAGGCCAGCGAGTCCGGGTTCGCGCCGGCCTTGCTGAGCAGGGTGCGGGTGGGCTCGGTGGTGAGCGCCGCCCGCAGCAGATGCTGGGTGTCGAGGTCCCGGCTGCCGTGCTCGGCCGCGTACTGGGCGGCGCCGCGGACGAGCTCCCGGGCCGGCTGACTGAGCAGCCGCCCGAGATCGATCTGCCGGGGACCGGGACGCGGTCCGCCGAAGAACCGTGCGAGGAATTCTCCGAAGGGATCCGAGCCGTAGCCCTCCCCCTCCGGGCTGGTGAAGCCGCTGCTCATGGGCCTTCCGTTCCCGGCGTCCCCGGCGCGCGGGCGGGGGACGCCCTCGCTGGTCGACGTGCCGGGGTCGGGTAACCCGGGTGGCAGCCGGTTACACCTGGGGCGCGCTCGTAGAACACCTTCGCACGATCGTCGACGAGGGGCACCTTCGGGGCGTACCCGGTCAATACGGTCAGCTGTCAGCGTGCGGTCAGGATCCTCGGCCCTGAGTCCGTGATCGCCACCGTGTGCTCCGCGTGGGCCGCGCGGGAGCCGTCGTTGGTCTTCAGGGTCCAGCCGTCGGGGGCCGCGTGGAAGTCGTCCGCGCCGCCCGCGACGACCATGGGTTCGATCGCCAGCACCATGCCGTGCCGCAGCCGCATGCCCCGCCCCGGGCGGCCCTCGTTGGGCACCCCGGGGTCCTCGTGCATGCGGCGGCCGATGCCGTGGCCGCCGAAGCCGTCCGGGATGCCGTAGCCGGCGCCGCGGCAGATCGTGCCGATCGCGTGGGCGATGTCGCCGATGCGGTTGCCCACCACGGCGGCCTCGATGCCGGCCGCGAGGGCCCGCTCGGCGGTCTCGATCAGCCGGAGGTCCGCCTCGCGCGGCGTGCCCACGACGAAGCTGAGCGCCGAGTCGCCGACCCAGCCGCCCAGTTCGGCGCCGAAGTCGATGGAGACCAGGTCTCCGTCGCGCAGGCGGTAGCGGTCCGGGACGCCGTGCACGATCGCGTCGTTGACCGAGACGCAGAGGACGGCGGGGAACGGGGTCGGCGCGAAGGACGGCCGGTACCCCAGGAAGGGCGAGGTCGCGCCCGCCTCGCGCAGCACGCCGTGCGCCACCTCGTCCAGCTCCAGCAGGGAGACGCCCACGTCGGCGGCCTTCTGTACGGCCGTCAGGGCACGGGCGACGACCTGGCCCGCCTCGTGCATCGCGTCGATAGAAGTGTCTGTCTTCAGCTCCACCATGCCAATTACTATACCGGTATTAGAATGGGGGCATGGTGCGCACCCCTCTCACCCCCGAAGAGCGCGAACGCGGCGAGCGGCTCGGCCGGCTGCTGCGCGAGGCGCGTGGTGGCCGGAGTATGACGGAGATCGCGGCGAGCGCCGGCATCTCCGCCGAGACCCTCCGGAAGATCGAGACCGGCCGGGCCCCGACCCCGGCCTTCTTCACGGTGGCCGCGCTGGCCGGAGTCCTCGGGCTGTCCATGGACGACCTGGCCGGACAGTGCGTACTCGTACCCCTCTGAGGAACCCGCGCCGTGCGTGAAAACTGCCCGTAGCACGTCCGTAACACGACTGGTGTTGCCTACGGGGCGGAATGCTCCGGCCTCACGGGAGTTGAGCGATGGCGGCGGATCAACTCCCGGCGGAAGTCGGCGAGTTCGCGACCTACCTGGACGGCCTCCTGGCACGCCTCGACCCGTCCGGCGGCTGGTGCGCGGTGTTCTGGCAGCGCGACCCGGCGGGCATGCGGGCCTGTCTCGACGGGCGTGACCTGCCGCCCTGGGACGTGGTCGAGGCGCTGCTGCGGGACCTCGCCGGACAGTACGGACCGGGCGGAGCCGGCCCGGAGACCGAGCGCGCCCGCGCCCTGCACGCCGCCGCGCTCGCCGTGTACGACACCCGGCCCGGTGGCCGCGACGCCCTCGGCGACCGCCTCGACGCCATGCTCCGCGAACAGAGGTACGCCGCCGAACGCCAGGCCGCCCTCACCCGCCACCTGACCTCGGCCACGACCCCCGAACAGGCCGACTCCCTCCGCCTGGACCTGTCCTGGGCACGCGACGACCACGAACGCGCCGCGGCCCGCTGCGCGGAGCTCCGCGCACGGATGGCCCACCTGGACCGGCGGGGGCGGGGGGTGCCACCGCCGGTGGGGACGCCCCCGACAGTCCGGGGCGACGGCGACGGACCGCACGGCGCCGCGCCGGGATCGCCGACCGCCGCGCCGCAGCGCAACACCCCGGGCTCGGCGTCAACGGCGACGGGCCGCTCCGGAACTGCCGACCCGGGGGCCGGGTGGCCTGGCCGGCAGCGCTTCGCCGGCGAGGGCGTCTCGGGGGAAGGTCATGCGGGTGCCGTGCCCGACCCGGCCTGGACCGAGGTCGGGCGGCACGCCCCGTCACGGCTGGCCGCCCGGAACGTCCCCGGGGAAGCCGACCCGGGGGCCGGGTGGCCTGGCCGGCAGCACTTCGCCGGCGAGGGCGTCTCGGGGGAGGGCCATGCGGGTGCCGTGCCCGACCCGGCCTGGACCGAGGACGGGCGGCACGCCCCGTCACGGCCGGCCGCCCGGAGCGTCCCCGGGGAAGCCGACCCGGGGGCAGGGTGGCCTGGCCGGCGGCACTTCGCCGGCGAGGGTGTCTCGGGGGAGGGCCATGCGGGTGCCGTGCCCGACCCGGCCTGGACCGAGGTCGGGCGGCACGCCCCGTCACGGCCGGCCGCCCGGAGCGTCTCCGGGGAAGCCGTCCCGGACGGCACGCCCCACCCGCTCGGCGCCCCAGCCCCGGAACCTCCCGCCCCCGAACCCCCCGCCCCCAAGCCGCGTAAACGCCGGCGCGGCAGTGCCCGTTTCGCCGGGATGGCCGATGAGGAGGCCGCACCCGTCGCCGTGCCGCCCGCCGTCGTACCGACCCTGCCCGAACCCGCGCCCGTGGCCACCGGCCGTACCCCCCGGGGTGCGCGTTTCGCCGGGGCCGCCGACGAGGCCGTGGTGGAGTCTCCGGCGCGGGAGGGCGGCGCGGCCGGGGCCGCGGACCTGGCCGAGGTCGGGCGGACCGTCGACCTGCTGGGCCGGCTGCGGAGCGAGGGGCGCAGCGGGGAGGCCCACGCCCTGCTGGCCGAAGTCGCCTCCTGGGAGCCCGGCCGGTATCCGCTGCTCGCGGAGCGGCTGCACCGCGCCGGGCTGGACGCCGACTGGCAGACGCTGCTGTGGGAGGCCGCCTCGCTGCCCGCCGGGCGGCTGGTCGCCGCCGCCGACGCGCTGGTCGAGGCCGGGCGGGCGGGGGACGGGCAGCAGATGCTGCGGCAGGGGGTCGCGCGGCCCCCGGGCGAGGTCGGCCGGGCCGTCCTCGGCCTGGCCGCCGAGCGGCGCCACCGCGAGGTGCGCGTCCTGCTCGACGCGTACGTCAGGGCCCGTACCCCCGAGGAGGCCGCCCGCAGCGCCGAGCCCGATCCGCGGCGCCTCGTGCCGCTCCTGCTGGAGGCCGCCCAGGGGGTATCGGACGAGCGGCGCTGGGACCTCGTGCACGCCCTGCGGGTCGCCGGATTCGCCGCCTGACCGGCGCTGCACCGCCCCGGGCGACTCACCCACAGGAGTGTGAATCGCGCAATGCCCCGCGGGTTGGCGACGATGGTCTTGGCAACCCCGTGCCAGAGGCTTACGTTCGTGGCTCTACGGCCCGCTTCTACGGGCGTAGAGGCGCAGACGTCGCGTCGAAGGAGCAGCTCATGGCCAACGTCGTACGTGCCGCCCTGGTCCAGGCCACATGGACCGGCGACACCGAGTCCATGGTGGCGAAACACGAGGAGCACGCCCGCGAGGCGGCCCGTCGGGGCGCGAAGATCATCGGTTTCCAGGAGGTCTTCAACAGCCCCTACTTCTGCCAGGTCGAGGAGCCGGAGCACTACCGCTGGGCCGAGCCCGTCCCCGACGGTCCGACCGTACGGCGGATGCGGGCGCTCGCCCGCGAGACCGGCATGGTGGTCGTCGCGCCGGTGTTCGAGGCGGAGCAGCCCGGCTTCTACTACAACACCGCGGCCGTGATCGACGCCGACGGCACCTACCTCGGCAAGTACCGCAAGCACCACATCCCCCAGCTCAAGGGCTTCCGCGAGAAGTTCTACTTCAAGCCCGGGAACCTCGGCTGGCCCGTCTTCGACACCGCGGCCGGCAAGGTCGGCGTGTACATCTGCTACGACCGCCACTTTCCGGAGGGCTGGCGGCAGCTCGGCCTGGCCGGGGCCCAGCTGGTCTACAACCCCTCCGCGACCCACCGGAGCCTGTCCTCCCACCTGTGGCGGCTGGAGCAGCCCGCGGCGGCCGTCGCCAACGGGTACTACATCGCCGCGATCAACCGCGTCGGGCAGGAGGAGTACGGCGACAACGACTTCTACGGCACGAGCTACTTCGTCGACCCGCGCGGGCAGTTCGTGGGGGATGTCGCAAGCGACAGCGAGGAGGAGCTCGTGATCCGGGACATCGACCTCGACCTCATCGAAGAGGTACGGCAGACGTGGGCCTTCTACCGCGACCGCCGCCCCGACGCCTACGAAGGGCTGGTGCAGCCGTGACCAACGACCTCCTGGGCCGCCACCGGGCCGTGCTCCCCGACTGGCTCGCCCTCTACTACGAGGAGCCGCTGGAGCTCACCCACGGCGAGGGCCGCCACGTCTGGGACGCCCAGGGCAACCGGTACCTCGACTTCTTCGGCGGCATCCTCACCACCATGACGGCGCACGCACTGCCCGAGGTCACCAAGGCGGTCAGCGAGCAGGCCGGGCGGATCATCCACTCCTCGACCCTCTACCTCAACCGCCCGATGGTCGAACTCGCCGAGCGCATCGCCCAGTTGAGCGGCATCCCGGACGCCCGCGTCTTCTTCACCACGTCCGGCACCGAGGCCAACGACACCGCCCTGCTGCTGGCCACGGCGTACCGGCGCAGCAACACGATCCTCGCGATGCGCAACAGCTACCACGGCCGCTCCTTCAGCGCCGTCGGCATCACCGGCAACAGCGGCTGGTCGCCGACCTCGCTGTCCCCGCTCCAGACGCTGTACGTCCACGGCGGGGTGCGCACCCGCGGCCCGTTCGCCTCCCTCAGCGACGAGGCCTTCATCGCCGCCTGCGTGGAGGACCTGAGGGACCTGCTCGGCCATACCCGCGCGCCGGCCGCGCTGATCGCCGAACCCGTCCAGGGCGTCGGCGGGTTCACGGCGCCGCCGGACGGGCTGTACGCCGCCTTCCGCGAGGTGCTGCACGAGCGCGGCATCCTGTGGATCGCCGACGAGGTGCAGACCGGCTGGGGCCGCACCGGCGAGCACTTCTGGGGCTGGCAGGCCCACGGGCGCAACGGACCGCCCGACATCATGACCTTCGCCAAGGGCATCGGCAACGGCATGTCCATCGGTGGCGTCGTCGCCCGCTCCGAGATCATGAACTGCCTGGACTCCAACAGCATCTCCACCTTCGGCGGCACCCAGATCACCATGGCGGCGGGCCTCGCCAACCTCACCTACCTGCTGGAGCACGACCTCCAGGGCAACGCCCGGCGCGTCGGCGGTCTGCTCATCGAACGGCTGCGGGCCGTCGCCGCGCAGGTCCCGGCCGTACGGGAGGTACGCGGACGCGGGCTGATGATCGGCATCGAGATCACGAAACCGGGGACCGACGAGGCCGATCCGCAGACCGCGGCGGCCGTGCAGGAGGCGGCCCGCGAGGGCGGCCTGCTGATCGGCAAAGGCGGCGGGCACAACACCAGTGCGCTGCGCGTCGCACCGCCGCTGTCCCTCAACGTCGCGGAGGCCGAGGAGGGCGCCGCGATCCTCGAGAACGCTCTGCGGAGCATCCCGTAGCAGTGCACTGAGCAAGGGACACGGCGCCATGACCATCACCCTGGATTCCCTGGAGCCCGCGCTGTCGGTGCGGCAGGTCCTCACTCTGGAGCGGGTGCTCGCCGGGGAGCCCGAGGTGGTGGCCGGCGCGAGCCATCTCGACCGGCCCGTGCGGTGGGTGCACGTCGCCGAGGCCGCCGACGTCGGAGTGATGCTCACCGGCGGCGAGATGGTCCTCACCACCGGTGTGCTGCTCGCCGGCGACGAGGACAAGCAGGCCGAGTACGTCCGGTCGCTGCACCGCGCGGAGGCCGCCGCCGTCGTCCTCGGACTCGGCCGCGCCTTCCCCGCGGCGCCGGACGTGATGCGCCGGGCGGCCGAGCGGTGCGGACTGCCGATGGTCGTCCTGCACCGGCCCTTCCCCTTCGCCGAACTGACCGAGGAGGTCCAGTCGCGGCTGGTGCGCCGCAAGTTCGCCGCCGTCAGCCTCTCCGAGGCCGTCCGCACCGAACTCACCGCCCTCATCACCGCCGGCGCCCCCCTGCAACGCCTGCTCGACGAGGTCGCCCGGCACAGCGCCTGCCCGGTCGTCGTCACCAACCTCGCCCACCGCGTCCTCGGCACGGCGGGGGAGCGGCCCGCGGTGGACGACGTGCTGCGCGACTGGGAGCGCATCGCCCGGCAGGCCGGGGGCACCGAGGGCGACGGCTGGATCCGGGCCGAACTGGGCGGGCGCGGGGAGCGCTGGGGCCGGATCGTGCTGTGCGGCTACCGCGGCGACACCGCCACCGGACGGCTGCTGGCCGACCGCGCCGCCGAGGCCCTCGTCCTGCACCGCATGCTCGGCGGTGGCGCCGCGTGCTCCTGGGAGGAGCAGTCCGCGCAGAGCCTGCTCACCGACCTGGTCAGCGGCGTCGTACCCGCACGGCAACTGCTGCCCCGGGCCCGCGCCGCCGGACTGCCCGTCAACCGGCGCACCTTCGTGCCGCTGGTCGTCCGCGACGGCGACCCCGCCCGCCTCGAACGGCTGCTGCGGCTGCTGGGCCTGCCCGGGCTGGTCGCCGAACTCGCCGACGGCGCCACCGCCGTGCTGCTCAGCCTGCCCCGCGATCAGGACGCGGGTGCCCTCGCCGCGCACTTCGCGACCCGGCTGCGCACCGAGACCGGCCCCGACCACCCGGTGGTGGCGGCGGCCGAACCCCGCGCCGCCTGGGACGACGTACCCACCGGACTGCGCGAGGCCCAGCATGTCGCGGACGCCGTCGCCGACTCCTCCGCCGTCCTCGACCTGCCACCGGTCGTACGCCTCAGGGACGTCCACCTGCGGGGCCTGATCCGGCTGCTGCGCGACGACCCGCACGTGCAGTCGTTCGCGGAGCGGGAGCTGGACGGGCTGCTGCGCGAGAGCGACGAGGACCTGCTGTCGGTCCTGCGCACCTACCTCGCCACCGGCCGCAACAAGTCCCGCACCGCCCAGCTCCACCACGTCTCCCGGCCGGCCCTGTACCGCCGTCTGGAGTCCATACAGGTCCGCCTCGGGGTGGACCTCGACGACTTCGAGCAGGCCGCCTCGGTGCACATCGCGCTCCTCGCGCACGACGCGCAACAGCAGTGAAACACGCGACCACCTGGGAAAACGGCGGTGAAACATGGGTCCACGAAAGAGTGACACGGTGGCACGCCGCACGCCCCCGGACGTGACACGCTGCAACTCAAAGACGCCCTCCGCCCTCCCTAGGCTCACGGCACACCGAGCGACCGGAGGTCCCGATGAGCCGAGTGATCCGTGCCGCCGTCTTCCAGACCGCCTGGACGGGCGACAAGGAGTCGATGATCCAGGTCCACGAGCAGGCGGCCCGCGACGCGGCCGCGCAGGGCGCCCAAGTCCTGTGTTTCCAGGAGCTGTTCTACGGACCGTACTTCTGCCAGGTCCAGGACCCGGCCTTCTACGAGTACGCCGAGCAGATCCCCGAGGGCCCCATCGTCCGCCGCTTCCAGGCTCTCGCCGAGGAACTCGGACTCGTCCTGGTGCTGCCGATGTACGAGGAGGAGCAGCCCGGCGTCCTCTACAACACCGCCGCCGTGATCGACGCGGACGGCTCCTACCTCGGCAAGTACCGCAAGACCCACATCCCCCAGGTCAGGGGATTCTGGGAGAAGTTCTACTTCCGGCCGGGCAACAGCGGCTGGCCCGTCTTCGACACCAAGGTCGGCCGGGTCGGCGTCTACATCTGCTACGACCGCCACTTCCCGGAGGGCTGGCGCGCGCTCGGCCTCGCGGGTGCCGAGATCGTCTTCAACCCCTCGGCCACCTCCCGCGGCCTGTCGGGCTACCTCTGGCAGCTGGAACAGCCGGCGGCGGCCGTCGCCAACGAGTACTTCGTCGGCGCGATCAACCGGGTGGGCGTCGAGGAGTACGGCGACAACGACTTCTACGGCACCTCGTACTTCGTGGACCCCGAGGCCCAGTTCGTCGGCGAGGTGGCGAGCGACAAGGAGCCCGAACTGGTGGTGAGGGACCTGGACATGGCCAGGCTCCGAGAGGTCCGCGACCGCTGGCAGTTCTACCGGGACCGCGCGCCTGGAGCCTACGGTCCGCTGACGGCCCCCTAGGGGCGCGGGTTCGTGCTCCATGTGCGGCTACCGCCGCATGGGCGCGACCAGCCACACACAACCGTCACGTTCACACGGCGAGGAGCGACAGATCATGAGCACCCGAACCGTCATCCGAGGCGGCCTGGTCATCACCGCCTCCGATGAACTACACGCCGACGTCCTGATCGAGGACGGCCGAATCGCCGCCCTCGCCGCCTCCCACACCCCCGCCGCCGAATCCTTCACAGCCGACCGCACCATCGACGCCACCGGAAGGTACGTCATCCCCGGCGGCGTCGACGCCCACACCCACATGGAGCTGCCCTTCGGCGGCACCTTCGCCTCCGACACCTTCGAGACCGGCACCCGCGCCGCCGCCTGGGGCGGCACGACGACGATCATCGACTTCGCCGTGCAGAGCGTCGGGCACAGCCTGCGCGAGGGCCTCGACGCCTGGCACGCCAAGGCCGACGGCCAGTGCGCGATCGACTACGGCTTCCACATGATCGTCTCCGACGTCAACGAGCACACGCTCAAGGAGATGGACCACCTGGTCGAGGAGGGCATCACCTCCTTCAAGCAGTTCATGGCCTACCCGGGCGTCTTCTACAGCGACGACGGCCAGATCCTGCGCGCCATGCAGCGCTCCGCCGAGAACGGCGGCCTGATCATGATGCACGCCGAGAACGGCATCGCCATCGACGTCCTGGTCGAGCAGGCGCTCGCCCGGGGCGAGACCGACCCGCGCTACCACGGCGAGGTCCGCAAGGCTCTGCTGGAGGCCGAGGCCACCCACCGCGCCATCAAACTCGCGCAGGTGGCCGGGGCGCCCCTGTACGTCGTGCACGTCTCGGCGACGGAGGCGGTCGCCGAGCTGGCCCGGGCCCGCGACGAGGGACTGCCCGTCTTCGGTGAGACGTGCCCGCAGTACCTGTTCCTGTCCACCGACAACCTCGCCGAGCCCGGCTTCGAGGGCGCGAAGTACGTGTGCAGCACCCCGCTCAGGCCGAAGGAGCACCAGGCCGCGCTGTGGCGGGGGCTGCGGACGAACGACCTCCAGGTCGTCTCCACCGACCACTGCCCGTTCTGCTTCACCGGCCAGAAGGACCTGGGCCGCGGCGACTTCTCCAAGATTCCCAACGGCCTGCCGGGCGTGGAGAACCGTATGGACCTCCTCCACCAGGCGGTCGTCGACGGGCACATCTCGCGCCGCCGCTGGATCGAGATCGCCTGCGCGTCCCCGGCCCGGATGTTCGGCCTCTACCCGAAGAAGGGCACCATCGCGCCGGGCGCCGACGCCGACGTCGTCATCTACGACCCGCACGCGGAGCAGGTCATCTCCGCCGAGACGCACCACATGAACGTCGACTACTCGGCGTACGAGGGCAAACGCACCACCGGCCGGGTCGAGACGGTCCTCTCGCGCGGCGAACTCGTCATCACCGAGCGGGAGTACACCGGGCACGCCGGGCACGGCGTGTTCACCCCGCGATCCACCTGTCAGTACCTCGATTAGGAGTGGCGCAGATGGACTTCGGACTCGTCCTGCAGACCGACCCGCCGGCCTCGCGGGTGATCAGCCTGATGAAGCGGGCGGAACGCAACGGCTTCACGTACGGCTGGACCTTCGACTCCGCCGTGCTGTGGCAGGAACCGTTCGTGATCTACAGCCAGATCCTCGCCAACACCACCACCCTGAAGGTCGGGCCGATGGTGACCAACCCGGGCACCCGCACCTGGGAGGTCACCGCCTCCACCTTCGCCACCCTCAACGACATGTTCGGCAACCGCACGGTCTGCGGCATCGGCCGCGGCGACTCCGCGATGCGCGTGGCCGGCCGCAAACCCAACACGCTGGCCCGGATCAGCGAGGCCATGAAGGTCATCCGGGACCTCGGCAGCGGCCGGGAGGCCGACCTCGGCGGCGGCACCGTCGTCCGCTTCCCGTGGGTCGGTGAGGGCGCCGAACTGCCCGTGTGGATGGCCGCGTACGGCCCCAAGGCCTTGAAGATGGCCGGCGAGGAGGCGGACGGGTTCATCCTCCAGCTGGCCGACCTCTACCTCACCGAGTACATGGTCAAGGCCGTGAAGGACGCGGCCGTCGCCGCCGGCCGGGACCCGGCGGACGTGACCATCTGCGTGGCCGCGCCGGCGTATGTCACGGAGGACGACTCGCCCGAGGCGCTCGCCCACGCGCGGGAGCAGTGCCGCTGGTTCGGCGGCATGGTCGGCAACCACGTGGCCGACCTGGTCTCCAAGTACGGCGAGCACTCGGCCGCCGTCCCCGACGAACTCACCGACTACATCAAGTCCCGTGAGGGCTACGACTACTCCCACCACGGCCGCGCCGGCAACCCGGACACCCAGTTCGTGCCCGACGAGATCGTCGACCGGTTCTGCCTGATCGGCCCGGTCGAGAAGCACATCGAGAAGCTGGACGCGCTGCGCGCGCTCGGCGTGGACCAGTTCGCCGTCTACGACATGCACGACGCGCAGGAGGCCGTGATCGAGGCCTACGGATCCCGGGTGATCCCGGCCGTCAACGGCTGATCTCCGCCGCCCCACCCCCTGTGAACTCCCCCTTCCCAGCGGCTCGGGAAGGGGGTCCAGGACGCTCCCCGGTGCACCCGGAGCGCACCCCCCATCGGCGCCACCGCACGGCCTTTCCCGTCCCACCTCCCCTGATTGGCCCGGCCCATGACCGATACCGCTCCCACGGCCCCACCGCCGCCCACCCAAGTCACCCTCGACGACGGCCGGGTGGAGATCGCCCCGGGCGCCCCCGCACCGACCGGCCGCTACGCCAACGAGGACCTGCTGCCGGTCCCGGTGGAGAAGCGCACCTGGACCACCTACAACTTCTCCGCGCTGTGGGTCGGCATGGCCCACAACACGGCCTCCTGGACCCTGGCCTCCGGACTCATCGCCGTCGGCATGGACTGGAAGCAGGCGGTGCTCACCATCGCCCTGGCCAACGTCATCGTGCTGATACCGATGCTGCTCACCGGCCACGCCGGACCCAAGTACGGCATACCCTTCCCGGTCTTCGCCCGGGCCTCCTTCGGTATCCGCGGCGCCAACCTGCCCGCCGTCGTACGGGCGTTGGTGGCGTGCGGCTGGTTCGGCATCCAGACCTGGATCGGCGGCGAGGCCATCTACTTCCTGGCCGGCAAGCTCATCGGCACCGGCTGGACCGACGCGGCGAAGGTCGGCGGCTACGCCTGGACGATGTGGCTGTCGTTCGCGATCTTCTGGGCGCTGCAGGTCGTCATCATCTACCGGGGCATGGAGACCATCCGCCGCTTCGAGAACTGGGCGGCGCCCTTCGTGCTCGTCGGCGCGTTCGTGATGCTGTGGTGGATGAGCGACAAGGCGGGCGGCTTCGGCCCGCTCTTCGACCAGCCCTCCAAGCTCGGCTGGGGCGCGGACTTCTGGAAGCTGTTCGCCCCCGCCCTCATGGGCATGATCGGCTTCTGGTCCACGCTGTCGCTGAACATCCCCGACTTCACCCGCTACGGCAAGAGCCAGAAGGCGCAGACCCGCGGCCAGGCGCTCGGTCTGCCGACCACCATGACCCTCTTCGCGTTCCTGTCGGTGATGGTCACCTCCGGCAGCCAGGCCGTCTACGGTGAGGCCATCTGGGACCCGGTGCAGCTCGCGGCCAAGACCGACAGCACGGTGGGACTGATCTTCGCGCTGGTCACCGTCCTGGTGGCGACGCTCTCCGTCAACGTCGCGGCCAATCTGGTCTCACCGGCGTTCGACTTCTCCAACGTCGCGCCCCGCAGGATCAGTTTCCGGGCCGGCGCCCTCGCCACCTGTGTGCTCGGTGTGCTGATCTTCCCGTGGAAGCTGTACTCCGACCCGCAGGGCTACATCTTCACCTGGCTGGGCCTGGTCGGCGGCCTGCTCGGCACCGTCGCCGGCATCCTCATCGCCGACTACTGGATCCTGCGCCGCGCCCGGCTCGACCTCGCCGACCTGTACCGGCCGGGCGGCCGCTACTGGTACGCGGGCGGCTGGAACTGGCGGGCCGTCGTCGCCTTCGCGGTCGGCGGTGTCCTCGCCGTCGGCGGCGCGAGCTTCAAGCCGCTGATCGACGGCCGTCCCGTCCCGGCGCTGGCCGAGCTGGCCGACTACGGCTGGGCGGTGGGCCTGGGCACCTCGATGGTGCTGTACCTGGTGCTGATGGCCCTGCGGGGCCGGAACACCGTCTGAAGCGAGGCGGCGCGCTGGAGGGCGCTCAGCCCTTGTCGCTCTCCAGCGCGGCCACCGCTTCCTTCGCGGCCTTGATGGCGCCCTTGTTGATCGTGTCCGTGCCGGGCGCCTTCTTCGACTCGAAGTCACTGCCGTTGTAGGTGATCACCACCAGTGCGTTGGAGGCGCGGGCGATCACGACGCCCTCGCGGGTCTCCTGCTCGTCCTCGGTGGTGAGGTTCACGACCGAGTACGCGCTGTCGCCCAGACCGGGGACGGCCCCGCCGCCGCTCTTCTTGCCGCGGTGCGCCTCGTACGACTTCTGCGCGGCGTCGTCCGACTCCATCACCTCGAAGGACACGTCGAGCCAGCGGTAGTCGTACCCCTTGAGCGCGTTCCAGGAGCAGGTGCGGCGCAGCTCCGAGTCCGTGGACGGGATCTCCTTGCCGGCCGATTTGGCGCCCGGCACCAGTGACTGGATCGTCTTCTTGGCGACGCTCTCGCACGGGGCGGGCGCGGCCGGGTACGCCTTCGACACCGTAGACGTCGACGGGGCGGACGCGGACCGGTTCTCGGTCTTCTCCGCGGCCGGCTTGTGCTCGGCGGCCTGCGGCGGGGCCAACGGGCCGGACGACAGCGCCCAGCCCGCCGCGGCGAGCACCACCACCGGGGACAGCCGGGCGGTCAGGGCGAGGGGCAGAGGTAGGGAACGCACGGCGCCCTTCTCGTGGGGGACGGAAGGTGCGGAGCGGGTCCGCACGGCGGACGGGACGACAGTGTCACACGTGTGTCTGTGGCGCGGAAGTGCGAACTCGCTCCGTGGCCGCGCGGTGACGGGGGCCCGCCTTTCTCCGCCCGGATTCGGGCAGTTGAGGGTCGGGTGGGCGGTTTTGCGACAGGTGCACCTGTAGCGCGGGGCTGGGGTGGTTCCTGCCGAGAAGTGACCGCCCACCTGCGATCCCGCGAGGTTTTGCCGGACCTCCGGCAGGGGGAGGGGGACGGGTGGCGTGCCCATGAGCGCCTACGACGACGAGAGATGAGAAGGCCGAATGTTCACGTCCCGCCCGACCCTCCAGGGCACCTTCGGCATGGTGTCCTCCACCCACTGGCTCGCCTCGCAGTCGGCGATGGCCGTCCTGGAGGGCGGTGGCAACGCCTACGACGCGGCCGTGGCGGGCGCCTTCGTGCTGCATGTCGTCGAGCCGCACCTCAACGGCCCGGCCGGTGAGGTGCCGATCCTGCTCGCGCCGGCCGGCGGTGAGGTGCGGGTGCTGTGCGGGCAGGGCGTCGCACCGGCCGGCGCGACCGTCGCGCACTACCGGGGCCTCGGCCTGGACCTCGTCCCCGGCACCGGGCCGCTCGCCGCCGCCGTACCGGGCGCGTTCGACGCCTGGATGCTGCTGCTGCGCGACCACGGCACCCGGTCCCTCGACGACGTCCTGAAGTACGCCATCGGCTACGCCGAGCACGGGCACGCACCCGTGGAGCGCGTCGGCGAGACCGTGGAGACCGTGCGCGAGCTGTTCGAGACGGAGTGGACCTCGTCGGCGGACGTCTACCTGCCCGGCGGCAAGGCACCGCGCCCCGGCGAGCTCTTCGCCAACCCCGCACTCGCCGCCACCTGGAAGCGCCTGCTCGCCGAGACCGCCGGCGCCGGCGACCGGGAGGCGCGGATCGAGGCCGCCCGGCAGGTGTGGCGCACCGGGTTCATCGCCGACGCCCTCGTCCGCCAGGCCGGCCGCCCCACCAGGGACACCAGCGGAGAACGCCACACCGGCACCCTCACGGCCACCGACCTCGCCACCTGGTCCGCGACCTACGAGACACCGGCGACCTACGACTGGAACGGCTGGACCGTGTGCAAACCCGGCCCCTGGAGCCAGGGCCCGGTCCTCCTCCAGCAGCTCGCCCTGCTTCCGCCCGAGCTGCCCCGTTACGGCTCGGCGGACTACGTCCACCTCCTCGTCGAGAACTGCAAGCTCGCCATGGCCGACCGGGAGGCCTGGTACGGCGACGCCGCCGACGTGCCCCTTGGCGACCTGCTGTCCGACGCGTACAACACGGCCCGCCGCGCCCTCGTCGGCGAGCGGGCCGAGAACGATCTGCGGCCCGGCAGCCCCGGCGGACGCAGCCCCAGGCTGTGCGCGCACGCGCGCGTGGCGGCCGCCGCCCAGGAGGGCTACGACGCCGTGGGCGCCGGCGAACCGACCGTCGCCAAGAGCCCCGCTTCCCCCGTGCCCGGCGAGCCGGAGATTATGGCCGACGGGACCACCCGCGGCGACACCTGCCACCTCGACGTGGTCGACCGCTGGGGCAACATGGTCTCGGCCACGCCCAGCGGCGGCTGGCTCCAGTCCAACCCCGTCGTGCCCGAACTCGGCTTCCCGCTCGGCACCCGGCTCCAGATGACCTGGCTGGAGGAGGGCCTGCCGAACTCCCTGACCCCCGGCCGCCGCCCCCGCACCACCCTGACGCCCTCGATCGCCCTGCGCGACGGCGTGCCCGTCATGGCCTTCGGCACGCCCGGCGGGGACCAGCAGGACCAGTGGCAGCTGCACTTCCTCCTCGCGGTCGCGCTGCGCGCCCGGGTGCGCGGCGGCCTCGACCTCCAGGGCGCGATCGACGCCCCGAACTGGCACAACGACAGCTTCCCCGGATCCTTCTACCCGCGCGGCATGCGCCCGGGCAGCGTGACCGTGGAGTCCCGCACCGACCCGGCCGTCGTCGCGGAGCTGCGGCGCCGCGGCCACGACGTGACCGTGGGCGGCCCCTGGTCGGAGGGCCGGCTGTGCGCGGTCGCCCGGGACCCGGAGACGGGCGTGCTGTCGGCGGCGGCGAATCCGCGCGGGATGCAGGGGTACGCGGTAGGCCGGTGATCCGCCGCACCGCTGTTCATCGCGAGGCCACCCGGAGTGCACCCGGCGGGCGGGCGTTGTCAGTGGCACGTGTTGTCATGGAGGAGTGATCGACATCAACGAAACCATCGAAGAGTTTCTCGCAGAGCACGCCTCCGACGTCGAAGAGGCGGTCCGCAAGGCCGCCGCCACCGAGATCATGCCGCGCTGGCGCCAGCTGGCGGCGCACGAGGTCGACCAGAAGAGCGGCCCGCACGACCTGGTGACCGACGCCGACCGCAAGGCCGAGCTGTACCTGACCGAGGCCCTGGCCGCCCTGCTGCCCGGTTCGGTCGTGGTCGGCGAGGAGGCGGTCCACGCCAACCCCGCGTCGTACGAGGCGATACGCGGCGACGCCCCGGTCTGGATCGTCGACCCGGTCGACGGGACGCGCCAGTTCGTGCGCGGCGAAGCACGGTTCTGCACCCTGGTCGCGCTCGCCCACCGCGGCACCGTGCTCGCGTCCTGGACGTACGCGCCCGCCCGCGACCGGCTCGCCACCGCCCAGCGGGGCAAGGGCGCCCACCTCGACGGGGAGCGGCTGTTCGCCGGAGTGCCGGAGCCCGGCCGGGACCTGCGCGTGGCCACCTCCCACCCCGACTACACGACGGACGAGGAGAAGCACGCCCTGCTCGGCCTGCGCACCGACGGGGTGGCACCGCGTCCGTGCGGCTCGGCCGGCCTGGAGTACCTCGCCCTCGCCCGGGGAGAGCTGGACGCCGTCGCGTTCTCCTGGGAGGCCGCCTGGGACCACGCGGCCGGTCTGCTCCTGGTCGAGGAGGCCGGTGGAGCGCACCTGACTCTCGCGGGGGAGCCGTTCCGTATCGCGGGCGGCAACGCCCTGCCCTTCACCGCCGCGCGCGACGCGGCCACGGCCCGCCGGGTGCAGGGCCTGCTGTCGGGCGCGTCATAGGCCGAGGCAGTTGCGTGGCGCACACAGATGATTACGACCCGTGTGCGCGAGCGGATTCCGGCCGCCGCAAAGCGGTCTTCCGCACCGGAAATCACCGGCGGCCGGTGACTGTCAGTCTCCGGGCCTATCCTGATCCTCAGTGGCCGTCGGCTGACGAAGGGGTCCGAAGGTGCCGTCGATGCTCGATGCCGTCGTAGTGGGTGCGGGGCCGAACGGACTGACCGCGGCCGTGGAGCTGGCCCGCCGCGGCTTCTCCGTCGCCGTCTTCGAGGC
Source organism: Streptomyces tuirus (assembly GCF_014701095.1). Taxonomy (NCBI): domain Bacteria; kingdom Bacillati; phylum Actinomycetota; class Actinomycetes; order Kitasatosporales; family Streptomycetaceae; genus Streptomyces; species Streptomyces tuirus. Next base: position 6,291,874 of record NZ_AP023439.1, read on the forward strand.
CAAGAGCACCGTGGGCGGCGGTGCCCGCACCGAAGAGCTCACCCTCCCCGGCTTCCGGCACGACCCGTGCTCCGCGGCCCACCCGCTCGGCATCAACTCACCGGCGTTCCGCGCCCTGCCGCTCGAGCGGTACGGCCTGGAGTGGCTGCACGCCGAGCTGCCCATGGCGCATCCCCTCCCGGACGGCCCGGCGGCCGTCCTGGCCCGGACGGTCGGTGAGACGGCCGCTTCCTTCGGCCCGCGCGACGCCGGTGCCTACCGCAGGCTCATCGAGCCCTTCCTGCCCAAGTGGGACACCCTCGCCCGGGACTTCATGTCCCTGCCGATGACCGCCCTGCCCCGCGACCCGGTGACCCTCGCCCGCTTCGGGCTGGCCGGGCTTCCCCCGTCGACGCTGCTGATGCGCCGCTTCCGCGACGAACCGGCCAGGGCCCTGTTCTCCGGGCTCGTGGCCCATGTCATGGCGCCGCTCGGCGGCTTCGCCACCGGCGCGATCGGCCTGGTCTTCGCCCTCGCGGCGCACGCCCGCGGCTGGCCCGTCGCCCGCGGCGGCTCCCAGTCCCTCTCCGACGCCCTCGCCGGTTACCTGTCGGACCTCGGCGGCAGCATCCACACCGACTACGAGGTCAAGCGCCTCGACGACCTGCCGCCGGCCCGGGCGTACGTCTTCGACACCTCGCCCACCGCCCTGGCCCGCATCGCGGGCTTCGGCAACCACTACGCCGGCTACCGCTACGGGCCGGGCGTCTTCAAGATCGACTACGCGCTCGACGGCCCCGTCCCCTGGACCGCGAAGGAGGCCCGCGCCGCCGGCACGGTGCAGGTCGGCGCGAGCAGCGCGGAGATCGGCGCCGCCCTGCGCGCGGCCTCCCAGGAGGGCAGGGCCCCCGACAAGCCGTTCCTGATCACGGTCCAGCCGAGCGTCGTCGACCCCACCCGGGCCCCGGACGGCAAGCACGTCTTCTGGGCCTACGGGCACGTCCCGCACGGCTGGACCGGCGACCTCACCGACGCCATCGAGCGCCAACTGGAGCGCTTCGCCCCGGGGTTCCGCGACCGCGTCCTGGCCCGCGCCACGGCCGGCCCGCCCGAAATCGCCGCCCGCAACGCCAACTACATCGGCGGGGACATCGCCTGCGGCGCCGCCTCCGGCCTCCAACTGCTGCTGCGCCCCAAGCTCACCCTGTTCCCCTACAGCACCCCGCACCCGGCCGTCTTCATCTGCTCGTCGGCGACCCCGCCGGGCCCCGGAGTGCACGGCATGTCGGGCCACAACGCGGCGAAGGCGGTCTGGAAGCGACTGAGGCAGACATGACCGCCATCGAACTGGTCCGGGGTGACATCACCCGCGAGAGCGTCGACGCGATCGTCAACGCGGCCAACTCCTCCTTGCTGGGCGGGGGAGGGGTCGACGGGGCGATCCACCGCCGCGGCGGGCCCGCGATCCTGGAGGAGTGCCGCCGGCTGCGGGCCGCGCACCTCGGCAAGGGGCTGCCGACCGGCCAGGCGGTCGCCACCACCGCCGGGAACCTGGACGCCCGCTGGGTCATCCACACCGTCGGCCCGCGTTTCACCCCCGAGCAGGATCGGTCGGAGTTGCTGGCTTCCTGCTATCGGGAGTCGCTGCGGGTCGCCGACGAACTGGGCGCCCGTACGGTGGCCTTTCCCGCCGTCTCCGCCGGGATCTATGGGTGGCCGATGGAGGATGCCGCCCGGATCGCGGTGGAGACGGTCCTGGCCACGCACACGGCGGTGCTGGAGGTCCGGTTCGTGCTCTTCGACGATCGGGCTTATGAGGCTTTCGCCACGCAACTGCGCTGAGGGAGCCGCGGAGTCCGCAGCAAGGGAGCCGCAGAGTCCGCAGCAAAGGCCGTCCGGCCTGCTGTTCTACGCCACGTGTCTCATCTGCTGCTTCGATCCTCACGGCGGACACGACGTCCGGCGAACGCCACTCCCGCCGCCAAGACGTTGGCAGCGACCACACCGAACCAGGCCGGGCGGTAGGAGTCAGCGGCGTCGGCGAGCAGGCCGAAGCACACCGGGCCCAGGGCGAACCCGAGATAGAGGCCGACGGCGAGGACTCCGGACGCCGAGCCGACCACGCTCAGGGGCGTCGTCCGCACCAGGGCGAGCATGATCACTACGTTGGCGGCGATGCCGCTCGCGCCGAACAGCGCGGCGCCGGCCCACAACAGTGCCGGCGCGTGCATCGTCTCGGCCATGAGGAGTCCACCGACGGCGAGTGCGGAGACCGCGGCCAGGGCGGACAGCAGAGGGTAGGGATTGCGTACCCGGTCCGCCGAGCGCCCCCAGGCGATGCGGGCCACCAATCCCACGCCACCGGCTACGGCGGCGGTCAGACCGGCCGCCCGCACGGGCATCTCCAGCCGCTCGAAGCCGTAGAGGGGCAGATAGACGTTGGTGGCCTGGAGTGCGGCACCGGACACGAGGGCGTAGCCGGTGAGCCACCACACCGCGACCGGCAGGTCCGCCGGCCGGCGCCCCGGATCTCGGCCGGGGGCCGGCGGCGTGGCCGGAACCGCACTGCGCACCATGACCAGCCCCGCCGCGGCGACAACCGCGGCGGCCAGGGCGGCGCCGCGCCACCCCCACCACAGCGCGAGGCTCGGCAGGAGCAGGCCCGCCCCGAACTGGCTCATCTGCACGCCCGACTGCTTGACGCCCATCAGCCCGCCACGCTGCCCCTGGGACACGTGTGCCGCGATGAGCTGGTTCGTCACGGGGTTGGACAAGGCCTGCGTCGCCCCGCTGAGGGCCACAGCGGCCAGCAGCCAGCCGTACGAGGGAGCCGCCGCGACACCGAGGAGGGCCAGGCCGGCGCCCGCGAACAGCACGGCGAGCACCACCCTCCCGCTCAGGCGGTCCGCGTACCGCCCCGCGACGGGGGACACGAGCGCCGCCAGTGCGAAGGCCGTTGCGGGGAGCACACCGAGCCGGGCGCCGCCGATGCCGAGGTCCGCGGTCACCAGGGGCGCGGTCGCCGTGAGGGTGTACAGGGCGAGTGGACCGGCGCCCATCGAGAGCGTCAGCGTGAGGCCGAAGGTCCGCGGAATCGGACGTCGAGCCCGGTCGAAGGCGGAGGTGCCCACCCGGTATCCCCTCTCATGCGGCGGCCGGTCGGCGGACGATGACGGCGGCGCCCCGCCACGGTGCCAGGGGCGGGGCGCCGCGAAGGGCCTCAGATCGAGGACCCCGGATCCAGGGCCGGTCCGCTGCCGCGGGTGAGCGACGGCGCTTCCGTGTCCGGGGCCGAGTCGGCCTGGGCGGGGCCCTGTTGGGAGCGGCCGTAGCGCATTCCGAGCAGTGCGACCGTGAGGCCGGCGGCCAGCATCGGCACGGACATCGCGTAGAACACGGTGCTCGGTGACCAGTTCATGGTGAGCGCCGCTCCGACCATGATCGGTCCGAGGATGCCGCCGACGCGTCCGATGCCCAGCGCCCAGCCGACACCGGTGGAGCGCATCTGGGCCGGGTAGAAGACGGCTGCCAGTGCGATCAGGCTCTTCTGGCCGCCGCTGACGCAACAGCCGGCGAAGAAGTTCGCCGTCAGCAGGACCCACAGGGGTGCGTGGAAGGCGATGCCGGTCAGGGCCAGGCAGCCGAAGCCCACCACGTAGAGGACGCCCAGCGTCCGGTAGGGCCCGAGCCGGTCCATGGACGGGCCGGTGACGAAGGCAGCGGCGATGCCGCCCACCGTGGTCAGGGTGGTGGCGGCGACGACCACGTTCATCGAGTAGTCGAGGTCGGTCATGATGGTGGGGAGCCAGCTCTGCAGGGCGTAGAACTCAGCCAGGTTGATCATGAAGACGAACCACAGCAGCAGGGTGCCCCACAGCCACTTGCGCGTGAACAGGCTGCTGAGCGCGGTGCGTTTGCCGCTGTCGTTCTCCTCGACGCTGAAGACCGGTTCGCTCTGCTCGGGCAGGGACGTGGGGAGTCCGGCGTCGATCCGACGGAAGATGGCGTAGATGCGCTGAGGGGCCAGGTTCCGCTGGATCATGAAGACCGGGGACTCGGGCAGGCCGCGGATCAGGAAGGGGATCAGCAGGAGGGGCGCGGCGGCGCCGACCCACAGCAGCGAACGCCAGCCGTGGTCCTCGATGAGCCATCCCGCGGCCAGTCCGGCGACGACGAAGCCGACGGAGAAGCCGCAGTAGATGGCGAGCACGAAAGTGGCCCGCAGTCTTTTCGGACTGAACTCGCCGGTGAGAGCCACAGCGCTCGGCGCGGCCGCGCCGAGCCCCATGCCGGTGACGAAGCGCAGGATGACGAGTTCGGTGACGTTGTCCGCCCAGAGGGCGGCCAGGGTGGTGACGCCGAAGACGGCTGTGGCCGCGATGATGAGACGTTTGTGCCCGAAGCGGTCCGACAGAGGGGACAGGGCCAGGTAGCCGACCATGAGGCCGACCAGCGCGGCCGAGAAGATCGGCCCGAGCGCACTTTGGGACAGCCCCCATTCGTCCGCGATGTGGGGGGCCATGTAGCTGATGGCTTGGGTGTCGAAGCCGTCGATGAACATGACGAGACCGCACAAGGTGACCACCCTGAACTGGTAGCGGGTCATGCGGCGTTCATCGACGAAGTCCGGGAGATGCAGTCGCAGGGGTTGCTGAGACATGAGTGCCTCGATTCGGGCCGGGACGCCCGTACGGCGAACGGTACGGGTGCGATGCGGGTGCGGGTGCGACGCGGGGGGTGGCGGCGGGTGAGAAGGGGTGAGGTGAACGGCGCCGCCGCCCCGCGCGGTGCGGACGCGCGGCGCCGTTCCCAAGAGGGGCCTGTCAGGCCACCGGTACTACGGGCTCGCCGGACGGGACGAAGGCGTCGCAGTGGAAGCGTTCCGGGTCCAGGCCCCCGCGTTCGACGAAGTCCTTCCGTGCGGCGTCCGTCATCATCGGGCTGCCGCAGGCGTACACCTCGTGGTGACCCAGGTCCGGATGGTCCTCCAGAACGGCCCGGTGGACCCAGCCCGTGCGCCCGGCCCAGTCGGGGCCCGCATCCGAGAGGACGGGCGTGAAGGAGAGCCACGGCAGGCGGGCCGACCAGCCCTCGGCGAGGTCGCGCAGGTAGAGGTCCTCCTCCCGGCGGCCTCCCCAGTACAGGTGCACAGGCCGGTCGACGCGGCGCCGGATGTGGTCCTCCACGATGGACTTGACCGGGGCGAAGCCTGTGCCGGTGGCCACGACGATGGCGGGCCGGTCGGACTCGGCGTCGACGGAGAACTCCCCGTAGGGCAGCTCGACGGTGAGCTGGTCGCCCTTGGCGAGGGCCGCGACAACGCCTTCGGAGAACCGGCCGCCGGGCACGACACGGACATGCAGGTGCACGCTGTCGTTCTGGTGCGGGGGGTTGGCCATGGAGTAGGTGCGGCTGTCGCCGTCCGGCAGGAGAACCTTGAGGTACTGCCCTGCCGCGAACTTGGCGCGCCGGCCCGTCGGCAGCCTCAACTGGAGGGCCACCACGTCCGCTGCGGGACGGGTGACGCGATGGACCTTCGCCGACATCGTCTGACGCTCCGGAGCGCCCCGCTCGGTGATGCGACGAGGCGCGATGCCGAGGTCGGAGCAAGGGCGCGCCTGGCACAGCAGTACGGCTTCCGCGGGGCCCTCGGCGGTTCCCCGCCCGCGCACGTGAGCCCGCCCGGACGTCAGCCCGCCTTCACAGGTCGAACAGACGCCCTTGCGGCACGAGTACGGGATCGCGTACCCGGCGCGTTCGGCGGCGTCGAGCACGGTCTCCTCCGGCTCGCAGGGGAAGCTGATGCCGGTATCGGCTACGTTCACCTGATACGTCATATGTGTTCCTCCACGAGAGGGACGTGGGGCAGGGGAGGCGTTGCCGAGCCGATGAGGCGAACGGCTCGAAGCACCGCCGCCGGGTCGGCGACCCCTCGCCCTGCGATGTCGAAGGCCGTGCCGTGTCCCACGCTGGAGAAGGCGATGCCCCCGCCGACCGACACCGCCGCGGCCGAACGCCCGGCGAGCAGTTTCACCGGGATGTGCCCCTGATCGTGGTACATGGCCACGAAGGCGTCGTACTGCCCGGTGCCGGTCCGGTCGCCGAGCAGGATGTCGGCGCCGACCGGGCCATGGGCGTCGATGCCCGCCGCACGGAGACGCTCCACACCGGGAACGGTGATCCGCTGATCGTCGTCGCCGAAGAGCCCGTCCTCGCCGGCGTGCGGGTTGATCCCGAACACGGCGATTCTCGGTGAGGCGACCCCGGTCGAGGCGAGGAAGTCCACCGCTGCCCGTCCGGCGCTCTCCACCAGCTCCGGCGTCAGCCGGGACACCGCGTCCACCAGCCGTTCGTGGAGCGTCGCGTGAACGATCCGCAGACCTCCTCCCACCAGCATCAGGAACACGAGGTCGGGGTGTTTCCCGCTGAGCCGGGCCAGCAGCGAGGGATAGCCGGAGAAGGCGATGGACGCGGCCCTGATCGCCGTCTCCGAGTGGGGGCCTCCGACGATGCCCCGCCCGCGGCCCTCCTGGACCGCCCGAACCGCTTCGCCCAGGTAGGTCACGGTGGCCGCGCCGGCCGCCGCGTGGACCGTTCCGGGCCGGAAGGCCTGCGGGTGAAGGGCCGGTACGTGCATGAGGTCCACCGTCCCCGCCCGTCCCTCGTCGGTTCCGTCCGTCTCGCGGACGACGAGGCCCGCCTGGTGTGCGTAGTGCCGCACGACCAGGGCGTCCCCCACGAGCACGGGGCGGAGTCCGGGGTCGGGGTCGTCCGACAGTGCCTCGCTTGCCTTTACGGCGATCTCCGGTCCGACGCCGTTGGGGTCCCCGATGGTCACGAGGATGCGACCGGACGGTGTCGTGCCCGACGGGGTCACAGCGGCAGCGCCAGGAGGGTGTCGATGGTGGAGCTGTCGCAGACCACGACCCGCTCGGCGAGGCTCGCCCGGTCCCCGTCGAACCGGTAGCGGTCGAGGTAGCGTCCGGTGGCGAAGATGTCGGAGCTGCCGTCGCGCATGACGCGGACGACGAGGAAGCCGGTTTCGCTGCGGGCGCCCTCGTCCGACTCCTCCAGGATCGCGGGCTGGCCGAGGATGTGCCGGTAGGTGTGCGCCTCGTAGATGTTGGCCTCGAGCAGGGCGGAAACGCGGTCGCTGAGCATGCGCCGGTTGTCGGCCCAGATCACGCCCGCCTCCAGCCCCTCGCTGTGGTTGGCGGCCGTGGTGATGCGGTAGTGGCAGTCCTCCTCGAAGAACCCGGGCCAGTCCTCCATCCGGCCGTCGTCGATGCAGCGGGCGTACTCGCCCTGGGCGCGGCTGATGAGCCTGAAGGCATCCACGGTCACGTTCACTTGTCGTTCTCCTGTCGCAGGTGCATGCCCTCGCGGTACGCCTTCCAGAAGCCGCGGACGGATGCCTCGGTGACCCGGCTCTCGCTGGACGCGGCCGATTCACCGCCCATCTCCAGCACGGCCTGCTCGTCGGCGGCACCGGCGATTCCACGCTGGACGAAGCCGCCCACGCAGCCGTCCTCCATCGAGATGTAACCGGCGGGGCCGATCAGGTTGGCCTGCTTGAGCCGCACGGTGCGCTGCTCCGGGGTGTCCTCCTCGAACCCGAGGTAGGTCCAGTTGAGCCGGGTGGACTCGACGCCGCGCGGAAGGATCTGGCGGACCGCCACGGAGTTCTGGATCTGCTGGAGGACGAACCCGGGGAAGACGGAGAGGATCTGCAGGGTGGTGTCGTCCCCCACCTCGCTGAATCCGTCGAGGAGCGAGGGGTCGGCGAGCTTGTACTCGCTGTCGGACCGGATGTTCTGGTCGGAGTACCCGGCGTCCAGCTCCGCTTCGCGGTCGATGGCGGAGTAGCTGACGTGGTGGGCACCGCTCTCGCTGACGATGATGCCGCCGCGCTGACCGAGGCGGTTGATGCCGAACGTGGTGAAGAAGAGGTGCAGGATGCTCGCGTGGTAGGAGTCCTTGACGTTCTCCATGTAGAGCTTCCAGTTGTTCGGAAGCAGCTGGGTGAACCGGCCGAGGACAACCGGTGTGCGGCCGCCGAGTACCCGGTCGATCCGGCTGAGGATCTCGTCGCCGAGGTACTCCTCGATGTCGGGGACGTCCTCGTCGAAGCTGCCGAAGACCAGGCCGTGCAGGACGGCGAGCCGTAGCTTGCGCGGGCCGTGGTCCTCCAGGCAGAAGTACTTCGGCATGCCTCCCTGGCCCTTGATGCCGTCCTTGAAGGCGACCCCGGTCAGATCACCCTGGAGGTTGTAGCTCCAGGCGTGGTAGACGCAGGTGAAATCCTTGGCGTTGCTGCCGCGGTCGTCCAGGGCGAGCAGCGCGCCGCGGTGGGCACACCGGTTCTCGAAGCCGTAGAGCTCGCCGTCCTCGTCGCGGGAGACGATGACGGGGGTGTCGCCGACGAAGGTCGTCCGGTAGTCACCGGGCTGCGGAACCTCGGCCTCCAGGCAGAGGTAGCTCCAGTAGGGGCCGCGGAACAGGTTCTCCTGCTCCTCGCGGTACACGTCCTGGCGCTGGAAGACCCAGTACGGGACGCGCGTCAGCTCGTCGGGCCACTCCGGGCGGTCCTGCTCCCTCTTCGCGGAGTTCTCGGGCAGGGTGCTCGTCAAGGCTGCTCCTTCTTCCGGAATGCCGCGACCGCGGCTGCGCCGGCGCGCGGCATTCCGGACTTCCTCAGTGCGGGTGTCATGCCTCGGGGTTGACAGCTCCCGATTTTGTTCGTATAACGAACGCGTGGCTAATACGCGAACAGATAAGCCGAGTGTCGGAAGCGCTGTCAAGGCTGCGGAGCCGGGTAATCCGCGTCCGCGCGGCCCGGAAGGCATGGCAGGGCTGGCCAAAGGGCTGGCTGTGATCGAGACATTCGGGCGTTCGCGCACCCAGTTGACGGTCTCGGAGGCGGCCCAGGCCACGGGACTGACGCGCGCCACCGCGCGCCGGTGCCTGCTGACACTGACGGAGCTCGGGTATCTGGCGCACGACGGGAAGCACTTCCGTCCCACGCCCCGGATGGCGAGGCTCGGCGGGTCCTACACACGAACCGACCCGCTGCCCCGCCTCGCGCAGCCCCATCTGGTGTCCGCGCGCGAGGCGCTGGGGGAGTCGGTCTCGCTCGCCGTACTCGACGACGGGGCAGCGGTGTTCGTGGCCCGGGCCGAGACCGAGCGGGTGGTCTCCGCGGGAGTGCAGGTCGGGACCCGGCTCGCCGCCTACAGTTCGGCGACCGGCAGGGTGCTGCTGGCAGCTTTGCCGGACGCGGAGTTGGGCGCGTACCTGGCTGGTTGCCGGCCCCAGGCGCGTACCCCGAAGTCGCTCGTCGACGTCGAGGAGATCAGGCGGCAGGTACTGGCGGTCCGGGAGGGAGCCGCCGCCGTCACCGACGAGGAGCTGGAGCTCGGCATGCGCTCGATGGCCACACCGGTGAGGGACGCGCAGGGCGACATCAGGGCCGCCCTCAGCGTCAGTGCCTTCACGGCCCGTATCTCGATGGAGGACATGCGCGAGCAGTTCCTGCCCGTACTCGAAGACCACGCGGAGAGGATCGGCCGCATGCTGTGAGCGGGGATGTACCGCTCCGGCCGACGCCCCGGGCTTCCGAGGTGACTACGCCGGCTTTCGATCCCGTCCCGCGGGTCACGCACCTTCTCCGGCGGTCCGCGCCGGCTCGGCCGGCTGATTGATTCGGGGGATGGTGGACCGGTCCAACCCCACCGCCACTCGCCGAAGTCGGAGCCTCCGGGAGTGACAGCCTTCCGGAGCCGGGTCATGGCCTGACTCCTTCCGGAGCCGGGCCATGACCTGACCTCTCAGTTGCTGAGGGCCTGCGAGATGCGGTCCGCGGTCTTCACCACCTGGTCGATGATCGACGCTCGCTGCGCCTCGTCGAGGCGGAAGGCAGGGCACGGCGCCGACAGCGCGGCCACGATCTGCGATCCCTCCCTGACCGGGGCGGAGGCGGCCCAGACCCCCTCGTCGATCTCCTCGTGGCTCACCTCCCAGCCCTGCCGCATCGCGTGGTCGATCTCGGTGAGGAACGCCTCGCGGCCGTTGACCGGGGGGAGTTCGCCGACGGCGAGGGCCTCGTCGATGTGGCGCAGGCGCTCCGTCGCGGACAGACCGCCGAGCAGAAGACGCACGCTGGCACCCCGCAGGGCGGGCAGGGGCTGACCCGGCTCGAAGGACAGCCGGAACGGGCGCAGGCTCTCCACGCGATGGATGCACACGGGCAGTCCGTGCACCAGCCGGCTGAGGATCACCGTCTCCTGGGTGCTGTGCGACAGCTCGCGCATGAACGGTTCGGCCACGTTCACCAGGGGAGTCGCCCGCCGGGCGGCCCGCCCCAGAGCCGCGACCCGCATCGTGAGGTGGTAGTGCCCGCGGTCGCCCTCCTCGATCAGGCCCATGTCGCGCAGCAGCGCCACATATCGGTGAGCCGTGGGCACGGGGATCCCCAGTTCGTCCGCCAGTTGACGGACCGTTGCCACCGGCCGCTGTTCCGTGAAGGCGAACAGCAACTCCAGAGCCCTGCGCCCGCTGTCCGCGCCCGCCTTCGAGGGTGCCACCGTTCCTCCGCACTTCCGTCCATTGACGCCTGTCGTATCCCGACCTACTGTATCGAAATCACTCAGCGATAAGACGTTATCGCACAGCGATAGTAAGGAGGGTGTGGTGGACGGTTCACCACCGATTGCCCCTCGTTCCGCGGCACCCCGGCACACCGGTGTGGACCCGCTGCCGGAAACGGCGCGGGCGAGCGTCGCGCTGCCGGGCGCCCGCAGTGCGCTGCGGACCTTCCCGCTACGGGCCGCCGGGCCGCGGGAAGGCTGGCTGCGGGTCACCGCGTCCGGGATCTGCGGGACGGACGTCGGCATGTTCCAGCGGGGAGTGGCCGCCGCGACGGTGCTCGGCCATCACGTCGTCGGCCGGATCGCGGCCGTCGGTCCGGAGGCGGCGCACCGCTGGCGGGTCGGCCCCGGCGACCGGGTGCTGGTGGAGGAGTACCTGCCCTGCGGCCGGTGTCCCGACTGTGCGTCGGGCGCCTACCGGCTGTGCCCCCAGACCGATCTGTGGGGCGGTGGGCGGCGCATCGGCACGGTGCCGGTCAGCGAGGACCCCGCGCTGTTCGGCGGCAACGCCGAGTTCATGTTCCTCCCCGGCAACGCCGTCGTGCACCGGCTGCCCCCGCAGTTGCCGCAGGAGCTCGCGGCCTGGGTCCTGCCGTACGCCAACGCCGTCGACTGGGTCCTGCGCGCCGGCCGGCTGGAAGCCGGGCAGAACGTCGTCGTGCTCGGCCCCGGCTACCACGGTCTCGCCGTGGCCGCCGCGGCCCGCCTGGGCGAGGCCGGCAAGGTCGTCGTTGTGGGCCTGCCCCGGGACGCCGAACGGCTGGGCATGGCCGAGGCGCTGGGCGCCACCGCGGTCGTCGCCGAAGAGTCCGGAGACTGGGGCGCGGCCGTACGGGCGGCCCTGGGCGGCGGCTCCTGCGACCTAGTCGTCGACACCACCGGCTCCGACCCGAGCGTGGTGGACGTCGCCGTGGACCTGCTGGGACACGGCGGCCGCCTGGTGCTGACCACGCCGAAGCAGCCGGCCGCCGTCCCGGCCGACTCCGCGGCGATGATCCGGCGCTGTCTGACACTGACCGCGGTCCGCGGCCGTCCCCCGCAGGCGATCGGCCGTGCCATCGCCTCCCTGACCGAGGGCACCTCGGGGCTGGAGCACGTGCCCACCGTCGAAATCCCCCTCGAAGAAGTGGGCGACATGCTCACCCGGCTCGCGGCCGGCAGCGGACCGTCCTCACCGCACATCGTCGTCCGGCCCGACCTCGATCGCCCCGATACCCAGCGCCCCTGACCACACAGAAGGAGAGAGCCACATGCTGACGCCGGAACAGAACGAACGACTGGTGCGCACCGACCGGGGCACCGAGATGGGCACCCTGCTGCGCCGGTACTGGATTCCCGCGCTGCTCGCCGAGGAGATCCCCGAACCCGACTGCCCCCCGGTCCGGGTGAAGCTGCTGGGGGAGAACCTGATCGCCTTCCGCGACACCCAGGGCCGCATCGGTCTGCTCGACGAGTTCTGCAGTCACCGCACCGCGTCCCTGTTCTTCGGCCGCAACGAGGAATGCGGTCTGCGCTGCGCCTACCACGGCTGGAAGTACGACGTCGAAGGCAACTGCGTCGACATGCCGTCCGAACCGCCCGCCAGCCGCTTCCACGAGAAGATCAAGCAGACGGCCTACCCCTGCGTCGAGCGCGGGGGTGTCATCTGGACCTACATGGGCCCGCCGGAGCTGAAGCCCGAGCTGCCCGAGCTGGAGTGGGCCACCCTGCCGCCCGAGAACGTCTTCGTCTCCAAGCGACTGCAGGAGACCAACTTCATGCAGGCCATGGAGGGCGGGATCGACTCCAGCCACGTCTCCTTCGCCCACCGCTTCAACATGGACGACGATCCCATGCACGCGGGCACCGCCGGCATCGCCTACCTCAAGGCGGACACCAGGCCCAAGTTCGAGGTCATCGAGTCCGACGGCGGTCTGCTGATCGGCGCCCGCCGGGAAGCGGACGCGGACCACTACTACTGGCGCGTCACCCAGTGGATCATGCCCTGGTACACGATCATCCCGCCGTTCGGAACCCACAACCCGCTGGGCGGACACGCCTGGGTGCCCATCGACGACGAGAACTGCTGGGCCTGGAGCATCAATTACCACCCCACCCGTCCCCTGAGGGACGACGAACTCGAGGCGATGCGCCAAGGCGAGGGCATCCACGCCAAGTACCTGCCCGGCACCTACCGCACGGCCGCGAACAAGACCAACGACTATCTGATTGACCGTCAGGCGCAGCGCGAGAAGCGCAGTTTCAGCGGTGTCGAGGGCATCGCCGCCCAGGACTTCTCTCTTCAGGAGAGCATGGGCGCCATCGTCGACCGCACCAAGGAGCGTCTCGGCACGTCCGACGCCGCGATCATCCTGGCCCGCCGCCGTCTCCTCGCGGCCGCCGAGACCGCGGACAAGGACGAGCCGCTGCCGGGTGACCGGGCCGAGCACCACCGGGTGCGGTCGGCCTCGGTGCTGCTGCCCCGGTCCGTCCCCTTCCAGGAAGGCGCCAAGGACGCGCTCGTCGTCCACCCCGGCGAGGACTTCACCTCCATCTGATCCGTCCGCGCACCCGGAAGGAGGGCTCGCCGCCATGCCGTCAGCCTCCCGCTCACACCGGTCCTACCGGGCCGACGTACTCCTGGTCCCCCTCGAACCGCGCTCCCGGGCCGCCGTCCTGAACCCCGCCCCGCACGACGCACTCGACGGGATCGTGATAGCCGGCCCCGACACGCCCTCGGCCGGCACGGGCTCTGCTCCGGGCGGCCTGTCCCGGCCCGACGTCGTGGTCATGCTGGCCCACGACCTCGCCGCCGTCGATCCCGGCCTCGTCACCCGCCTCGGCATCTCGGCCCGCGCGTCCGGTGCTCTGGTCGGCGCGATCGTCATCAGCCCCGACCGGAGCTGGCACGGCCCGCAAGCCCGGCGCACCGCCACCGAACTGCGTGCCACCGCCGACACCGTGGTGGTCCTCGCCGACATGGCACCGGCGGTGGCGCTGCTCCGGGTGCTGCGCGGCGGTCCCCGGACCGCTGACACGCCCGGCCCGATCTGAAGAAAGGCAGACCGACCATGACGGACACCGAGTGGTTCCAGGTCGTCGTCACCCAAGTCCGCCTGGAAGCGGACCAGGTGATCTCCATGGTGCTCTCGCCCACCGCGGGCGAAGCCCTGCCCGGCTGGGAGGCGGGCGCCCACATCGATGTGCGCCTGCCCTCGGGCCTGATCCGGCAGTACTCTCTGTGCGGCGATCCCGCCGAGCCGCATTACACGATCGCGGTGCTCCGCGACAGCACGGGGCGCGGTGGATCGGCCGAGATCCACGACACCGCGCTGGTCGGCATGACCCTCGAACTGCGCGGCCCCCGCAATCACTTCGTGCTCCAGCCGGCTGCCCGTTACGTCTTCGTGGCCGGCGGCATCGGAGTCACCCCCATCCTGTCCATGGCCCGCCACGCCACCCGGCACGGCGTCCCCTGGTCACTGCACTACGGCGGACGACGCGCCGACACCATGGCGTTCGCCGGTGAGCTCCGCGGACTCGCCCACCAGGCGGGTGCGGCTCTCACCCTGCGCAGCGACGGCGCGGAGGGTCCCCTGCCCCTGGCCGAGATCGTTCGCGAGGCCCCCGAGGACAGCCTGCTCTACGCCTGCGGCCCCGCCGGCATGCTCACCGCCCTGCGCGCCGCCGTCGCGTCCGACCGCGCCGATCTGACCCTGCTCACCGAGCAGTTCACCGCCGCCGAGTCACCCGCTCCGGTCCCGGACGGCGAAAACGCCACCCCCGCTGCCGCGTTCGAGGTCGAACTCGCCCGCACCGGCGAGACCGTGACCGTCGAGCCCGGAACCTCCATCCTCGAGGCCGTACGCGAAGTCCGGCCCGATGTCCTGTACTCCTGCGAGGAGGGTTTCTGCGGCACCTGCGAAACCAAGGTGATCGCAGGCAAGCCCCTTCATCAGGACACCATCCTCAGCGCGAGCGAGCGGGCCGCCGGCCACACGATGATGATCTGCGTCGGCGGCTGCGCCTCACGCCGCCTGGTCCTGGACCTCTGACCGCTCAAGCGGTACCCCCGACTCCACACCCACGGAGGTTCAACGGTGAACCTGTCGTCACACAAGCCTGCCCAGCCGTCCGACCACCCGCGGCCGTCGCCGTACCGCTGGGTCGTCCTGATCGCCTGCTGGGTCTCCTTCACCCTCACGTCCATCGACCGTTCCACATGGGGTCCGGCCTCCGTCTTCGTCGGTGAGAGCCTTGCCGTACCCCTGGCCAGCCTCGGCGCCTTCGCCACCGCCTACTACATCGGTTACGTCGTCTCCAACGCCCTGGGCGGACTGGGCGTGGACCGCTACGGTGGCCGCATCCTGCTGACCGTCTCCCTGCTGGGCGCGGGCGTCGGCATGACCGCCTTCGGCTCGACCACGTCGGCGACGGTGGGCATCGCGCTCCAGGCGCTGGTCGGTCTCTTCGCCGGCGCGGACTACTCGGCCGGCATCCGGCTCATCACCAGCTGGTTTCCGGCGGCGAGCCTCGGTCTGCCGTTGGGACTGTTCACTACCGCCACCTCCCTGGGCACCGCGATAGCCAACACCGTGGTCCCCACCATCATCGCCAAGTACAGCTGGCACACCTCGTACCACGTCTTCGGCGTCATCTCCATCGTGCTGGCTGTTCTGCTCTTCTTCCTGGTACGCCCCGGCCCGATGCTCGACACCGCCGACACCGCCGACACCGCCGACTCCGGGGGCGAGCGCCCCGGGCGCAGGCTCGACCTGGGCGGCCTGGTGCGCAACCGCAGCCTCGTCCTGACCTGCCTGACCGGGTTCGGCGGCTTCTGGGGCCTGTACGGGTTCATCACCTGGGCGAACGCCCTGATGATCAAGGGACACGGGGTCACGCCTGCGACCGCCGGCCTGGTCGTGTCCGTCTTCGCCGTCACCGCCATCGCCGTGAAGCCGGCCGTCGGATTCGTCACGGACCGCTTCTTCGGAGGCGCC